>CAZQTD010000027.1:0-1771 GCA_964596355.1 uncultured Gammaproteobacteria bacterium | reverse complement strand
AACGGCACAGTCACGTTGACTCAGGATTATGTGAGTGGATTCGTCTACAAGAATGATACGCTGGACTTCTTCTTCATGGATGAAGGAAGAATCAAACGGCTTTCGTCTGGTAGCTTACAATACCAATACACATCACTTGCTGACCATCTCGGTAATACTCGGGCGATGTTCGCAGACAATGGCTCTGGAACAGCTGTTGTAATAGAAGAATCTCATTACTACCCCTTTGGAATGAGAATTGAAGGTTTATCGACCTCTAATCCAGACAATAAGTTTACTTACAATGGGAAAGAGCTTGAAGATGATTTCGGACTTAATTGGTATCATTACGGCGCAAGATATTACGATGCGCAGTTGGGGAGATGGCATGTCGTGGACCCCGCTGATCAATATCACTCTCCGTACGTTTGGGTTAGCAATAATCCGATAAGCAAAATTGACCCGGATGGTCAAGACACTAAAGAAGTTCAAGAACTCCAGTCTAATAGTTTCAAATGGTGGAATCCATTAACATGGTTTGGCGGCCAAGATTCCAAGACGATGTTGATTTTGGCTGAAGGTCAAAACGCTGGCCAAGGTAAAGAACTCAAACTCGGTAATAATATCGATGAGGAATTCAGCAAAGTGAAAATTGTTGCTGTTAATGGAATAAACAACACCTTATCGGAAGCAAAAGAATTTGCTGAATTAGTATCTCAAGATCATGGCAATCAAAGGGTTCTATTGGTTTACAATCCAAGCAACGACAAATATACGGATTCGTATCAGTCGGCAGTTGAAAAACTTTGGAACACCGGAGGCTTCGGTGATGCGCCTACTGATGCATTGGCATCCATAATGAATGCATTTCAAGGCAACGAGCTAACTTTTGTTGGCCATAGCCAAGGAGCCATAAAGATTGCGAATGCAAGTTGGAGAGTGAGCTCTGAAGTATTGAGCACATATCATCTTGAAACATACGGTGGTGCGGCGTATTCGCAATTGCCAGGATGGAAGTCGGCACTGCATTACACCGCATTTGATCCGGTATCTTATTTGTTTGGACGAGGAGCAATGCAAAGTTCAAGCAATATTATCGTTCCACAGGTTGGTCATGGGTACAGAGACACGTATCATCAAAAATAAAAGCCGTCTGAAGATGAAGCCTTTGGTAATTTCTCTTATGGTTCTGCTGTTTGGCTGTTCGTCAGTTGACGATCTTTCAAAACAGAAACCTTTTTCCGATCTCATTGGCAAGGAATTACGTATACAACGGCCTTGTCGATTAATTAAGTGTAGTTCTGGACACAGATTTAAAAGCTACATACTTCACGAAAAAAGTGAATTTGATTGCCAAATTGTGGAAGAGATAGCGCCAGGGATGTCGTTTATCATAAACTCTTTTAAGGTTTACGATAACGGAGAAAGTGGCTCGAAATCTATTTATGCAATAGGTGAGATACATTCTGCAAGCTTGGATAGAAGTATTGCGTTTGAATACTTGTGGGGCTTTAACGCACGACCACTTCCGTCCGCTGTGTGGGATGTGGACAGTTTAGTTGCTGACAGAAAAATAATAGTGCCGTAACTAGGAAGTCGCATCACCCTCACTGCTCGCGGATTGCTTTTTAGTCGCTCGCAGTCAGGGCTCCGCTAGAAGAAAACCACGCCCATGCTGGCGCATGAGCTTTTGATTAGAAGTCGCTGGCTCCGCTTCGTTCTCGCGCTCCCCACTCGCTACGCCATCTCCCAGTTGTTGCTTCGCATTTTACTCGCCTTCCGCTTGCGCTAT
>CAZQTD010000026.1:0-1827 GCA_964596355.1 uncultured Gammaproteobacteria bacterium | reverse complement strand
GGTAGGCAAACTCCAGGCCACGAATAACCAGCGATATTACTACCTCACCGACCACTTAGGAAACACCAGAGTTGTGCTTAATCAATCCGGTGGTGTGGATTCGTATTTCGACTTCTATCCAAACGGAAAGGTCTCGCGCAGTAATATTTCAGGTGGAGCGCCGAAAGAACGTCTCACCGGAAAGCAACACGATGACGAGAGCGATCTAGATTACTTCGGAGCGAGATATTATAACGCAGGTATTGCGCGGTGGGTAACTCCGGATCCTTTAAAAGAAAAACACCCCGATTGGAATCCATATAACTACGTTTTGGGAAATCCGCTTACACTTATTGACCCAGACGGAAGACAAGTCAGTTTTGTCGTAAGAGAAGCTCTCAATTACATTCAAAGTCAAGTGCCCAAGGACAATCCTGCTCAATTGGTAATTGGAGTGGCGCAAGCTGTAGTAAACAGTGCTCCTGATCTGGGAACTACGGTGATTGATGCGGCTGCCGGTTTAACCAGTGCTGGAAATAAACTATCAGAAGGAAATGTCACCGGAGCATTAGGAGACGTTCCGCCCGGCAGTACAGTAAAAGGCTTGTACGAAATGGGCAAAGGTGTTGCTAATGGCGATTATAATTCGATTGGCCAGGCAATTGGCACTGCTGGTGTTATTGCGGTAACGGCTGGTGCATCAAAGGGTGCCGGTGCAAGGGGCGGTGGGGCAAGCGCATTAGGTGAATTAGGAAGTGAGCTTTCCAACATTGAGAAAGTGATGAATACTCCATTCTCAAAACAACAAATTGAGGCTATGCAAGGTGCGAGTGGTGGAAAAGAACTCAAAAACATTTTAGCAACGTCTCTTTTAGAAAATGGCATGACGGCGGGTCAAGTTGATGCGGTGCTTGGCAATTTGACCAAGAGAAATATGATTAGATTGAATGACAAACAAAACGTGCAGAAAATTATAAAAGAAGCAACTGAAGAAGAGAAGAAATGATATTTCGATCAGATACTGAAAAAAAGTTGAATTTTCATTTTTCGAAAGAGATAACTCGAAAGATACTTCGAGATAAAGAAATCTATTCAAAACTTGTTGAATGCGCTTCTGCAGAAGGTTGCCTTCTTACTCTCAAAGTCGTTCCTTTATCGACCATTGTTCAGCTTCCAAGTATTAACGAAATGATTAGTTGGTTCGGTTCAGAAATTAGATCACACGATGGTCTTTATGGCGGTTTAGAAGGCCATCTTTATTTGAGCGGATTCTTTTCAAAGGAATTGTTCTGCCCTGATTTTGCTAACAAGTCAATAAACGCAGCTGTTTCAATTAATCGGCATTTGACAAAAAACTATCGGAACGATATTGAATTCAAGATGGCTATCGCTCATGGTACGTTAGCGCTATCAAATCCATTAGAGTCGAGAAAAACTATTGTTATCGGTGGACTTCCTGCTTTAAAGGTCCACTACATGTTGGACGAGCATGAAAGTGAAATAAACCCGATTTCAATTTTTGTCGATAGCGAAACTCGAATGCTTCTAGGCGAATCGAAACACTCCTTTACAGAACTTTCTGTCATAAATAAGCCGATGGGAAGTGTCACAATATCAAGGTTAGAAAAATAACAGTGAATCGCTCCGCTCACACAGCACGCGGGAATTTTGGTAAAGATATTTAGTCCGCGTGCTGAGAGAGCTCCGCTTGAAGAAACCACGCCCATGCTGGCGCATGCGCTTTTTATCATGTTTCCAAGTTGTTTCCCCGCCATCCGGCGGGGATTTTTTTATGTTTCCTGCGCAGGAAAAAATACACGGCGCGCCGTAAGTTGTGGTGATTCCATT
>CAZQTD010000025.1:0-1895 GCA_964596355.1 uncultured Gammaproteobacteria bacterium | reverse complement strand
GAACGCTATTTTTTTATAAACAATTCAAATCAACTTCCGGCCCTGCCGGGTTAGGAGGGTGGATGTCGAAAGAGGCTGACGTAGCTATGAGTGCTGCAGGAACGTGGGCAGGTGCAGGATTTGGCATTAACGATTGGGCACACTCTGAGGAGTTAGGAACTGATGCCGCCATTTTTGCTGGAGCCGAAGATGCTGGACTCGGTAAAGAGCTTCGAGAAGGAACATTCGCTGTAGATAAAGGTTTGCTATCCGAACTCAGAGAGAGCGGTCAAGATCCTCAGGAAAAAATTCAGGCTTCATTTGAAAGAGTTAAGGGCGTGGTTCAAGGTCTTGCCAAAGCTCATGGTTTTAATCTTGGCAAATATCAAGGCGTTCTGGAGTTCAAGGCTTGGCTTCACAAAAATAAGGGCGCGGTTAAGAACGGTTTAAACGATAAGAAAGAAGACGAAGAAAAAGTTCGAGACGAAGAGCGATGAAATATATGATTTTTGGACTCATATTTATGCTGGTTGCGTGCAAAGAACAGTTGCCGTCTGATTTTGATCCGTTGGGAAAATTAGTTTACGTTGAAGCACTGGACAATAAAGACGGTCTGATGTCGGGCGAATTCGGAGAAATATTTGTCGTTGATCCAAAGACGAAACAAAAGTTTCGATTGACATACGACAATCTTTTTGATGAATATCCAACGTGGTTTCCGGACGGGTCGAAAGTGATGTTCACATCTCGTAGAACTGGAAAAGATAGATTCAAAGATTTAACTGATCCCAGTCGCATTTTCGAAGTTGAACTTAAATCGCTAAAAGTTCAGCAAGCTGATTTAGATTACGATGCGAATCTAAACGTTTTTAAAAATGTGACTGGTACTGAAAATTACTGGCCCGTTGTTAATCGTCGCGGAACGGAGTTAGGATTTTTTACAAACAGAACAACCAAATCAACGTCTGATAGAAACCTTCAGTTGGTCGTCCATAATTTGAAGAATGATTCTTTTTTTGTTGTTGGTGAAGCCGCTTACAGTGGCCGTGATTTACGTTGGTCTGATGATGGCCACTATCTTGCGTACTCAGAAGATTTAACTTCTGACATATTATCCGTCGAGCGTGCGATTTGTATTGTCGATAGAGATTCCCAAAAAACAGTGCTACGCATTGGCGAAAAAAAACGATCATACAACATTGGTGCCTTTTATGGAGATAAATTGTATTACACAGGATGCGCAAGTGGTCAATGTGACGAAACATTTAATCTCTACGTTTGCGATCTAAGAACAATGCAGAACTCTGTCGTTCATTCCTTTAAAAGGTTTCGTTTCAGAGAGATGACATTTGCCGACAATACAACAGCGTATATTTTGAGAACAGATTTGGATATGAAGAGTGATGTGTACCTGCTCGATATTCGTGATGGTAAGACGATTCAAATCACTACTGATGGCAATGTTAAATCCGGCTTGGATTACTTGAGAGAGAAAAAAAAGTAAATATCGCTCCGCTCACACAGCACGCGGTATTTTGGTGATTGAGTCCGCGTGCTGAGAGACCTTCGCTTGAAGAATACGACGCTCATGCTGGCGCATGAGCTTTATTATTGAGTTTCCAAGTTGTTCCCCGCCATTCGGCGGTTTTTTTTTATGTTTCTCTGCGCAGAGAAGAAAACCGGCGCGCCGTAGTTGTGGTCGGGAGCTATTCGTCACAGCGGGGATATTGCGGTTGCTCTTTTGAGCGAGTCCCTTGTTCCTCATGCTTTCGCCCTCATGAAGCATTCAAATAGTTGTAGTTCACAGCAGACTTGAATTTAGAGAGTTCGCACACGGCACGCTTCTATCGCCGCTCTCCGCCTGTATAGGCCCCAATTAATCAAGCACTTTTTAAGAAAGATTTTTGGTATTCCAT
>CAZQTD010000024.1:0-2322 GCA_964596355.1 uncultured Gammaproteobacteria bacterium | reverse complement strand
CGCAACGCCGCGTGCTACAAGTGCCTCAACTGCGGGAATAGCATGGGGTGCTCGTGATTTTTTCTATGACAACTGACTTTCTTAGGAAAAAAAGGCACGAAGACGGTGCCTTTTTCCTTTATGATCGTAGTTAAGAAGATCACCATCTCGCAGTTTAGATCTTGTCGAGATACTCCATTTGATGAGCTTGGCAACTTTACGGTTTTATCTGGTCGGAACAACTCTGGCAAGTCAAACATTCTGCGCGCTTTAAGTCTTTTTTTCAGTGGAAAAATTGAACCAAATACTGATCTGGACATTATTCGTGATTGCAGTGCGCCAAAGGGCAAGAAGAAACAAATTTCGCTAACCGTCCAATTCTCTTTGGATGAAAGAATTAAAATTCAAAAGAATCTCAGTGCAGTTAAATCGCGAATTCCAAAAGACGCAGAAATAACAAAGGTTTATTCGGTCGATCTCGGATTGCCTGTTGGGTACAGGTCAGACTATTTGATAAATGGAGACCGAGTCAATGAAAGCGACAAATTCATTGTAGATCAGTTCTTAAACTTATTTAATTTTAGATATATCACAGCCGATCGAACTGCGAGGTCTGTTTTAGAACAGAATCTTCCAGAACTTCAAGCTGAGCTTAACTATCGGCTTAATATACGTATTCCAAACGCTTCTGGAGCTAAATCAGATATTCAGCCTTCGGCAATAGAAGTTCTTAACTCGCTTTCGGATGAATTATTTGAGCCGATCACACAGGAAGTGAATAAAGCTGATAGTAGGATTAAGAGAGTAAAGTTATCCACACCAGAAAAGCTAACTGAACTAATACGGTCGGCCAAATACCAGATACAAGTCTCTGAAGAAGATATTTTGAGCGAAAGCGTTCAGGGAAGCGGCATCCAAAGTCTATTGTTGTTCACGATTTTGGTGCTGATTGATCGAAATTTCCATCGCAAATTTGGCTGGAAGGTAGCAACCATCTGGGCGATTGAAGAGCCTGAAATTTTTCTTCATCATGATCTTGAGGAACAGTTAGGGAAGTATTTTGCCGATCTCACCTGTGGGGACTCAAGCCGATTTCAGATCATAGCAACTTCTCACAGCACATCAATTCCTCAATTTGCCGATGCACATTATATCGTGAGTCAAATTGGTAGCAAATCAAGCGAATCAACGACAGTGTGTGCAAAGTTAAATTTACTGGATTTTTTGGATCAAGTGCAGGCAGCGAGAATTACCACCATCATTCATGCTCTAACATTATATCCACACAAAAAAATCGTCTTAGTCGAAGGTGAAATTGACGAATTTGTTATTAGAAAGATTTGTAACGACCTGAAGAATGTTGAGATATTTTCAATATCTCGATTTCTGAGTAATTCAAGTTTGCGTGGTGCAGATTATCTTATAAAATTTCTTGAAGCTAATGAAAAATACCTTGATACAAGGGTGAAGGGTTGTGGTGTGATTGCAGTTTTTGATTGGGACAAAGACCCATCAGATTTGAGGGGCCTCAGGAAAAAAATGAAAGCTCCAAATCATTGTTTTCAATTTAAGAAAGAGGACTCTAACCCCGAGCTAGATGCGACCTTTCGTGGAATAGAAAAATTTTACGACAGTGAGATTATCATAAAACTATATAAACAATCCCAAGATCTAATTTACGAGAGGCAATCGGCTGAACCAAAGTTTTTTTGTGAAAAAGGCAAAAAGTATATGCAGGTTAAACATGAATTATTTGAAATAGTGAAAACCACAGATATGAAATTCACTTTTTTCAAATCCTTGTATGAGTTCATACAAAATGTTTGACAAACTAACGTGAGACACTTAATAGCGTTTTTACTTCTTCTTTTTTACAACATCCACGCCCAGGAAAATCCTACCTGCATCAAAGCCGGTAAATTTTTCGACGGTAAAAGCTATTCTCTTCGTGAAAATGTTCTGATCCTGATCGAGGGTAACCGGATCGTCGACGTCGGTGAAAAAATTAACGTCCCACAGAATGCCACGATCGTCGATCTCAGTGACAGGACCGTCATGCCGGGGCTTATCGATGCGCACACGCATATCGCGCTCCATCCCGGGAGCTATGCCGAACAGATTATGAAAGAATCGACTGAGTTTCGTGCAATCTACGCGACGGTCAATGCGAAGGCGACTCTCGAGGCGGGCGTGACGACGATCCGTGACCTGGGCAATGAAGGATCGGGTCTTGCCGATATGCAATCGAAAAAGGCATCGTTCCGGGCCCGAGAATTTTAGCCGCGATTCAGCCGATCACCGCGAGCGGCGCATACGACGTGACCGGATATTCTCAGTCGGTTA
>CAZQTD010000023.1:0-2363 GCA_964596355.1 uncultured Gammaproteobacteria bacterium | reverse complement strand
CAATTTACTAAACCGCTACGCCATTTTCTTTTTACAGGAAATTTAAGACATTACCGCGCTATGCTGTTGTATCGAGTTGATCAAGACGGCATAGTCGAAAATTTGCCTGGAGTTTTAACACCGCCAACGGAGAAAAAGTAGAATATGTGGGTAAAGTTATTAACTGTAGTGTTAGCTTTTGTGACTGTAACATGTGCGAGACCGGTACATTACGAGATCATTGATCCGCTATATAATTCGAAATGGTTGATAGTTCATCAGGTTGGCTTTTTTCAAAAAGATGGGCACCAATGGTCGTATGGCGTGCTTTTAGCAAATAGAACAAAAAAAACACTGAGTATAGAGTACGAAATAGCATCACCACGAGACACCTGTCAGTCTAGGACTCAGTTATGGCCAAAAGCGATGGCTCTGTTAGACTGTCTTCAAGATACTTTGGTTTCAAACAAGCGATACGTTGTCAATATTTCGGTCTATCAAGATACATTGGGTGCCAGAGTTGATTCTTTTAGAAGCGAAAAACTGTACTCAGCTGAAGAAATACTAAATCTCACGGCTTCAGACCAGCTACACGTACGCGGGTTCAAATAGTTTTTGGTTATTTCTCGGTGTCATTGTTGAATTTGATCCGCCCTTCCGCCACCCTCCGTCACGAAGTTTATCCCGCTGAAAAGCGGGGCCATCTTCCAGTTGTTCCCGCCTGTCGGCGGGTTCTTTTTATGTTCTCTGAGCAGAGAGAATAAGACCGGCGCGCCGTAGTTGTAATGATTCCATTAGCTCTCGTTTGATTTTATACATTATAGACTGTTTTTATTAATTCAAACCGAACAGATTTCAGGTTCAAAAGTTAGAGAGTTTGGTTGATTTTGGGTTGCTTGGTTGTGGTTTTGATTCCATAAGGCTCTTTCCATTTTGGCATGGCTGATCGTTATCGCGCCCTTACCGGCAATAAACTCTTTGACGATCTGATACTTCTGCTCGGGCGTGAATCGCTTGTGCTTGTTCATGCTGGTGACTCCTTTCAAATAACATACGAATGAGTCTCCAACTTTTGAATTGCCATTTTGTTCGGTTTGATTTTAAGATAAGCAAATGCCAACATAATACCCGCTTTTGTGTTGGATGCTCGATCCGAGCTGCGTACGAGATTCTTGATTACCGTTGTCGACAATAAGTTGGTGATTCAGCGGCTGAATGTGAATTTCTATTGGCTTATCTTAATTCTGTATTCAGTTTTTGTCTTTATTGTTGATAGCGCGGTACTCATACAGGCCATTCATCAAAGAAATCTTCTGATGTTCTTAGCCGGTTCAATATTTTTTGTGGCCGGAGGGTTGGTTGGCTTCAGACTGTATATGTTTGAAAGAAAAAAACTCAGATCCCTATTACAGATAGAGCAATCATAGGACGGCCTTCAGAGAATTTGAAATCAGCCCGCCTGCACCGCGTTGGAGAGTGAGGGATTTTCTTTTTCCACATTGTCTCTCAGCGGCTCGGTGCGCCTCGCACGGCTCAGGTCAGTTTTATCAGCGCTGTTTCACTTCTCCTCGACTTCCCCCTCGACGTTGCTCGGGGTCGCTCGGGGCAGGCGTTCTACAGCGCGATGTTGCGGCCGCGTTGTGTTGTGGTGATTCCATTAGCGCTCGTTCTTAAAAAGACACTATAGTCGAGCGCTTGCCGCCCGCCACCCTTCGTCGCTAGGCGAGTCGTTGCCGGCGCGTATTGTTCCTCCTTCGTCGGACGTGCCGGCATGGCATTCGTCACCGTTCATCGCCTATCGGCAGCCCTGCGGGGCACATTTTGCCCTCGGCTTCGTTGCGCGCTCTCACATTCGCCTTCAGCATGAGTTTCCGAAGTGTGGGTCGCTGCGTCCGGGTTTGTTGCCTTGCTCCCTTGCACCGTCTGATCGGCTCCGTCTCATAAGGCAGACTTTTTGTAGCGCTTCCGCTTCGCCTGAGGCTTGCGGGCGAGTCGTAACTTTTTGTTGGAGTTTCCAGATTTGTGCGCTTGATTCGCATGCGGGCCATGCCCCTTTGGGTGGTGCGTTGATCGGTCAGTCAGTGTAGCGATTGTGTCCCATCCGGATGAAATTTTCTTTTTCAGTCGCTGAGCAAGGGGCGGATAAAACTTGATTGAGCTGCAACAAGCCGGGGAGATACAATACTTGACAAGACAACATTGGTCTTTAAAAAATCGCGGGTATTGATTACTTTCATGAAAAGCCTCAGCAAAAAAGGTGTGTGTACGGAAAGTTTTTCATTGAAGGCGAAAAGTTACGCACGATCATATTTATTCTACGATAAATACGGCCGCGTCATCCAAACCCAAAGTAACAACAGCTTAGGGGGAACGGACGTCTCCTT
>CAZQTD010000022.1:0-6168 GCA_964596355.1 uncultured Gammaproteobacteria bacterium | reverse complement strand
AGTACGACAGTGCAGAGTTCAAGGAGCTGCTCACCGCCGCAGGCATCACTATCTCTCGCTCACGTCCCGGCTGTCCTTGGGAGAACGGATACCAGGAGTCCTTCTACGGCAAGTTCAAGGTTGACCTTGGCGACCCGAACCGGTTCGACACCTTGGGTGAGCTCGTCGTAGCTATCTACCACACCGTGTGGTATTACAACCATCACCGCATTCACTCGGCGCTACGCATGCCGCCGCGGCAGTTTGCGGAACGGACGACGAGCGGTATTATTAACACAACTATCTAGAGAGACCTGTCTAAAGAATGGGGGTCACTTCACTCAGAATGGCTGTACAAAAATGGGGTACCTTTCATATAGCGATTTTAGGAGACACGGTCTGTCCCGCATGACTGCTGTCCCTCCTGAATGAAATCCGAACTTTTTACCAAACGAATCCCGACAACTGACCGCCTCCGCTTCGCTCCGGCGGAACGCTCGGGCGCGGCGGAATTCCCCCCCACACCCCCCTTCCGCCGCGCCCTCGCTTCTGGCGTTTCGGCGAAAAAATCCGGCGGCTATCTAATAAATCCTCCGTGTATCATGCAACGATACACGACTTTCCCATTCAGCAAAATTTCTTCCTGACCAGCAAAGTTTTCTAAACCGCCCTTTGCTGTAAATTGATAAGTCCATTTGCCATTAGAAAACTTTGCTGGTCCTCGAACCGGAATGACATCATTATACTCCTGCATGAGTGCTTTTCGGAGGAAATCGTAAACATCTTTCTCGCTTACTTTTTCATCAAGTACGTAGCCAAAATAATTTGCACCCCAGACAGGTTTGTCATTTTCATATACGATTTCCTCACCGATAAAGTCGCGCCCGCCGAAATAAGTATCGTGGTAAATCAGTCCGTCTTTTTCAAAATGATAATCTTCCGATTTTAGACGCGACGGCGCGACTTTGGGAGCATTTTTGTTGGCGTAAGTCGCTTTGTTCGCTTCGTTTAAAAATTGTGCAAGTTTATCTATATTCATTGGTGCCATAATTTTAGAGCGCTGGATTGATTTTGCTTCTTCTTGCGCTTTCGCGAGCTTCATTTTCTCTCATCCCATTTTGAAAGAACACATAGCCCATCAAGCTATCCATCTCTTTCTTGAATATACTATCTAAATAATTCTCTAAGTCTGATTCGTGGATTATGTTCACATATAGTAGACGTGTATTTACGTCATGAGTTTTTTGATCTCTCCACGGATACTCGTGGTAGTACAAAACATTCTTTACCTCGTTTCCGTCTTGGTCGGTTAATTTACCCGAACCTTTGTACACAACGATTGGATAAAACAACCCCTTTGTGTAGAGTATTTGCTGACTCTGGCGCAAAAACATCAACGCTTTACTTGCCTGCATAATCGCCTCGTACATTCTGTCCTTTTTTGCATCTTCCTCTAGCGAAACTGCAATTTTCGATGGTGCAAAAAAATGCCATTTACTTTCATCTATGAAAAGATTGTCCATGTTGTAGCCGTCAAAAAAGTACGTCTTATGATTTTTCGGATTATCTCTAAACCAAAACTTCACATTATGTCCGAGATACTTGCATTCAACAACCAAAGCAACTTGATTGCCGCGAAGGTTGTGACTTTCACGCTGTTGAATCGCTACAAAATCGATTTCTCTCGGTTTTTGTTCTACGTCATCGAGATAACTCACTTTAGAGTGGATCGTCCATCCTTGTGCTTTCACTCTATCTTCAATCTCGAAATGAAAATTGTGACCTGAAGGATTATTCATAATTTTATTCTTCAGAAAATCCCGAGTATTCATCAAGAATCGTATCAGTCATGTGTTCAAGACGTTTCTCTTTTGCCAATTCATAAATTGAATCATAGGGAATGTATGAGCAAAGTTCGGACAATGGCCCCTTTTCCATAACTGCAAAAACAGGACGAGAAATTTGTTTAAAAACCTCGTTTCGCCTATTTTCGGGAGCAACAATATGGATTTTAATCTCGATGTTTGGCAAAAGAGAAAGCAAATCAGCCATTCTTAAGATACCGGAGTAAATTGACGTTGTTCCCTCAACTTCAAACGCCCGAACTATGGTCCGCCCCTGAATCCAAAGAACGTCAATATTTTTAATTGTACGCAAAGTTACATCGTCAAACGAAAATGGTAGTTCCTCCAAAAGAACTCCATCTTTAGGTTTCCACGACTCTAAAACTCCGGCTCTATCATTTCTTGGTAGCCAAATTTTCAATCCAAGCTTTTCTCCAATTTCAGCGAGTTTTGCTTGAACTTTTATTGATTCTCGCTCCTCACTTACTGGCGTGGTCTCCCGTTCTTCTGTAATTTCCTCATCTTCCGGTACAGAGACAGAAACTTCTTTTTTACCGGCAAGGCGAATTTTTGGAGATTTCAATTTTTTTTCATCGTCTTCGCTGAATTTATAGTCAGTGAGTTTTTGTGATTGCTCAACAAGAGTTTTTTCCAAAAATTCGCAGTCGGCTTTAGGCCATGCCCGTGGACTAGAGAAAACCATGTATGTCCAGCGATTACTGTCCTTTGTTAACCCTTTTGTGAAAGTCAGAGTATTCCAAATAAAATCTTCGTGAACAGGTATGGCTTTTTCAAGTGGAAGCCAAACAAGCGGTCTTACGTTGAAGCGCAAAATAAATGGATCGTCTTCTTTTTGAAAAAGAGGCGTTTCATCTATGAAATGCTTGCTGGTAATTTCAAGTAAGCCGACAAAACGCTGAAGGCGCGTCACATAGCAAATAAATTTATCGCCCGGACCGATTTTCTGATTTTCAATATAAGTTTTGCGCGAAATACGAAAACCGCTTACATCTTGTTTTGATTGCTCAAATGCTTTTGCGGTCTCCGGCGAAAATAAATCAATAAAGTAATTCATAATTTATTTCAATAACTCTTCCATAGGAACGCCTAACGACTTGGCGATTTTTTGGATTGTCTGAACACTCGGTTTTGTAACGACACCACCCTCAATTTTGGTAAGGGTAGAATATTTGATATTGGCTTTCTTTGCCAAGTCGTCCTGCGTTAAACCTTGTTTTGCTCGTATTCGCTTAATGTTCTGTGATATAGTTGCCATAGTATGCTACTTTTGATAGTATAGAAATATGAGGCGTTACTTTCTTTGCTCACAAAACAAGGATAGCACTAATTTAGTATTTTTTCAACTTATAGCCGCCGGATTTTTTCGCCGAAACGCCAGAAGCGAGGGCGCGGCGGAAGGGGGGTGTGGGGGGGAATTCCGCCGCGCCCGAGCGTTCCGCCGGAGCGAAGCGGAGGCGGTCAGTTGTCGGGATTCGTTTGGTAAAAAGTTCGGATTTCATTCAGGAGGGACAGCCAACAAGGATTCGAAACCGTCTCGGTCGCTCATGACTGATACGGCCTAAAATATAATTGAAATCCGCACGCAAGCAGAAAGCCCACTCACAGAGTGGGCTTTCTGCTATTGCTCAACTTCTACCTTGACGCGTTTCTTCAGCTCATCTTCCGACTTCGGCAGAATAATCATAAGAACGCCATTTTTTGATTTTGCAACGATGCCGTCCTTGTTAACCCGAACAGGCAGAGCGAATTCTCGCCTGAACTCACCATACTCGCGCTCATAGCGGTAGATCTTCCCTTTCTTTTCGTCTTTAGTTTCCTTATCAATCTTACCGGAGAGTGAGAGATAGTCGTCCCCTACCTCTACATTGATATCGTTTGGATCAATGCCGGGAATGTTCGCAGTTACCCGAATTTCATCGTCCGTTTCTTCAACGTCTACTTTGGGAAACAACGTGGAGACATTACCGAGCCCACGATTACGGAAGAGACTCGGTAACATCATATTGAACGGGTCCCAAGAATCGTCAAAGAATCTGTCAATGAGAGAGAAAGGGCTCGCGAAGTCATCGCGCCGTGAGAGAGCTTGATTCTGATCATCTTTCTTCTGGATTTCGTTTTTCATAGGAGTTAGCGATTAACTTCTGATAATGCCGCTTTGTATTCGACCTTTCCACAAGGAGTAACGCTTGTACATAAACTAATCTGGAAATGCCGATCTGGTTACCCCTCCAAGCCAAACGAGTATTTACCCTCTTCAAGCATCGCGCTAGTGACTTACTTACGTCCTATTCAGTTGTGACACGGCAAGAATGCTACCAAACTGCATCGGATATTGGACGAATGAATTTCCTAAGCCGTTTAGCACATTCATACCTTGCGCTTATGTTAAGCATTAGGCCGCTCAATAACTCACTTACGTTCGGTAGCTGACCAAACTACCTTCAACTTATTTAACGAGACAGACTCGAAAAGGTGTCATTTCATTTCCTCAAGAGTGACCATTACCGTGTTCTCCTCGCCCTTGTGGTTTATTTTCAATCTTACAGTTCTCAACTATTCCGGCTTTATCTACCGGCGAGCCGGGAATGACCGCGAGATCGGATACAGTCGGGCCGCGCTGAACCAGTACGCCATGATCAACTGAGAGCTTATTCTTTTCTTTAATTTCTTCGGTAATCTCCACGTATCGAACGCCAAGATAAGGACGGACGATTTTACCAGTCTTTTGAACCGATTTGACAACGCTCTTTACGCTGTTACCGGAAATGGCAAAGCCGATGTTTTCTGCCCCCTCGGCAATAGCGACGTTTACGCCGACGACCTCTCCAGAAAGATTAAAAAGAGGCCCGCCGGAGTTGCCGTGATCGATACCAGCATCCGTCTGAATGAGCTGCCCCCCTAGCTACCTTTGAAGTAGGACATGTACACTTGCGATATGAGCAAGTAACCAACGTGTCATATGAAGAAAAAGAAGTATACCCACCTATCGTTTGAAGAGCGGTTTGCAAATTGAGAAGTTATACGGTGTTGCAGTAACTATCCGTCGAATTGCCGAGTTTCTTGGTAGGAGTCCGAACACGATTGCGCGTGAGATACACCGGAATGGGGTCAAAGGTGTTTATGTGGCCGATAAAGCTACGCAGAAGGCATGCGCACGTCGTTGGCGTGTAAAACGTCAGTGTATGAAAGTGGCGATGAGTGCCTTCCTGGCCACGTTCGTCACTGAAAAGCTGGAGAAGAGGTGGTCACCACGCCAGATCAGTGGGTACCTCTGCCGTGAGATGGGTATCACGTGTTCTGCAAAAGCGATCTACAAGTTTGCTGAAAGTCGTTGTCTTGAACGTCAGCTCTTCTGGGGCTGGAACCACCACAAGAGTGGACGAAAGCGGGGACACTGGAAGAGTGTCCCCGATGGACGTAGCTACATTGACGAACGACCGAAACAAATCGGTGCTGGTCATTTTGAAGTTGACTTCATTGTGTCAAAGGAGAGCGTATGGGTTCTCTTGGTGGCCACCGATAATACACTCACCAAACAGACGTGGGTACGGAAGGTGCCTAACAGAAAACACGGCACCATCTGTGCCGCGTTTTCCGTGTTGTTTCGTGGTGTCACCGTACAAAGTATCACCACCGACAACGATATCGCTTTTACGTGCTGGAGAGAGTTGGAAACACTCGTCCGTGCACGTATCTATTTTACCCATTCATACCATTCTTGGGAAAAGGGACTCGTGGAGAACACCAACAGGTGGATACGATGCTTTGTGCCCAAGAGGAGAGATATAGCATCAGTGACTCAAGAAGAATTGGACAATATCCATTCCTTTTTGAACGACCGACCACGAGAGTGTATTGGGTTTCGTATACCCTCGGAGTATTATCAATCTATGCAAGCGTCTGTCCTACTTGAGGGGTAGCGGGAGGACCCCCAACTCAACTACATATTAACACTATATTATAATATTGTCAACACATTTGGTGCACTAGGTTGGCTGATGTAAGTTAGGCTTTGAGCAAATCCTACGACTTGTCGGTAGAAGACCAAAGAATAGTGGATGGTTGCACATTCTCTGTTCCCATTTCCGACACAATGGTTGGAGGTTTGAAAAATTTTGTTAGTAGAAGCAGTAAAAGTGCGCTAGAATGCCGCGCATGGACCACATACGCAATTTTTCCATCATCGCCCACATAGACCATGGGAAAAGCACGCTCGCCGACCGTCTCCTTGAGGCGACTGGTGCCATTGAGGCGCGCAAAATGAAGGATCAGGTGCTCGACCGTATGGATTTGGAGCGCGAGCGAGGCATCACCATCAAAATGC
>CAZQTD010000021.1:0-14781 GCA_964596355.1 uncultured Gammaproteobacteria bacterium | reverse complement strand
TTATGCCAAACTTGTCTCAGACAACCCTCGCCACGTTTTGGGTAGTTGACAGATTGACACCCCCCCCAAAAAAAATGCTCCAGGTACGATCGTATGCGTCGCTTTTTTCCCATGAATACCCGTCTTCCGTAGATTCGAAGCTTTCATAGATGTGATGCGCTTCTGCGACACATCGCCGGCAACACACTCCTGAGGAAGTTAAACCCCTTGGCGGATTGTTAAACACCCTTTCGCCCACGTATCACCAGTCGGCGGGGCACAGGATTTGGATACGCTGATTTAGACACGCTGGTTGATTATCGCGCACCCCAATTTGCCGACGGAACAGAGAAGGGAAATGGTATAGGAATTAATAAACTAGACTATCACGTGAGGGTCTAATATATTAATTATGGTGATTGCGCTGGGAAAAGCACGCGTGCTTTGGTATGATGGAAGAGATTGGTGTGGAACATAGAAGGGATTGTTGTGGAACGATGAAGCAGCAGATTCACCACGTCGTTGCGCAGGTTTTGGCCCAAATGGGAATGGGCATCGAGGCGGTGCAGGTGGAGGCGACGGACAACCCGGCGCACGGGGACTACACTACAAACGCGGCGATGGTGATGTTTGGGAATCTCAAATCCCATCCGCCAGCCGGCGAACCACATGGTACGGACATTCACGCGTCTACCCCCCACATCCTTCAATGGAAAAGCCCGCGGGAGCTGGCGCAGGCTATCGTTGACAAGATCATACAATATCGTAATCAATCAAACCTGCTGTGGTTAGACCGAGTGGAAGTGGCCGGTCCGGGGTTTATCAACTTCTTTTTGTCTGAAGCTAGTCTTATCAGAACGCTAGGCAAAGTGCTACATGAGAAGGAGCGCTTCGGACGGGTGGCAAACGATTCAACGGAGGGCCGTACGCCGTCAAAACAAGCCGACCCAGATGCCCAAAAACCGCAAGAAACCGTTTGGAGAAAAGCAACGCCTTTAAAGAACAACGCGTTAAAAGAGTTAGTTTCTTATGCCTCATATGGGGCGAAATTGCAGGAATCGAAAACCATCATGGTTGAATTCGCCCATCCCAACACGCACAAAGCCTTTCACATCGGCCATCTGCGAAACATCACAACCGGCGAATCAATCGTGCGGCTCCTTGAGGCGGTGGGGAAAAAGGTGATCCGCGCCAATTACCAAGGCGACGTGGGGATGCACATTGCAAAAGCTCTGTACGGACTGTTGCACATATGCCATATCAACGATCGCACCGAGGACGTGAAGGGCGTTCAGGAGAGCGTTGCTTTATTGAGTCGTGCGTATGCGGCAGGGAATAAAGCGTATGAAGATGATCCAACGGCCAAGGCGGCTATTGAAAGGATGAACAAACAAATATATCAGAAAGATCCGGAGATTTATGGTTTGTATCAAAAGACGCGGCAGTGGAGCTTGGACTACTTTGACACTATCTACAAGCGGGTCGGCAGCCGCTTTGACCGGTATTACTTTGAAAGCGAGGTCTATGAAGCGGGACGGACGTATGTTTTAGAGGGTTTGAAACAAGGCTTGTTTGAGGAAAGCGAGGGCGCCGTTATTTTTCCCGGAGAAAAGTATGGCCTGCATAACCGCGTATTTATCACCCGCGATGGCAATACGACGTATGAAGGCAAGGATGTTGGTCTTGCGAGGCTCCAGTTTGATGAGTACAAGCCGGACTGTGTCATCCACGTGGTTGGGCCGGAGCAGGCGGGATACTTTCAAGTCGTCTTTGAGGCGCTGGCACAACTTTTTCCCGATACGCGGGGGCGCGAATACCACCTCATCTACGGGTGGGTGAAGCTTAAGCGCGGCAAGATGAGCAGTCGTGAGGGCAATGTGGTGCTGGGCGAGTGGCTTTTGGACGAAGCGGAAAAAGAAATCCAAACGATCATTGATCAGGGTGAGCGGGGGAGTAAGGCGGCGGGGGAACACCGCGAAGATATCGCGCGAAAAGCCGCGGTGGCAGCAGTCAAGTACGCGTTTTTACGCGTGTCTACCAAGCAGGAGATAGCCTTTGACCTTGCCGAATCCGTGAGCTTTGACGGCGACTCGGGCCCGTACCTGCAGTACACCTACGCCAGATGCAGAAGTGTGATCAGGAAAGCGGGTGGGTTCTCGGTTGACGACCTAGATTTCGTGGATAATCAAGGCGCAGGGATACTCAATCCTGAAGAACGCACTGTGGCGCGCCTCATCATCCGGTTTCCGGAGGTTGTAGAAGATGCGGCATATAATTTTGCGCCAAACGCTCTGTGTGCCTACCTTTTTGCGCTCGCCCAGGCATTTAACGTGTTTTACGCGAAGCACAGCATTCTTGAGAACCGAGGATTAAACAAGGATCAGAAGGGATCGAGGAACGAACCACGAATTTCGCACCTGGAACCTCGAACCTCGAACCTTCGACTTGCCCTCACTGCCGCAACAGCGCAGGTTCTTAAAAACGGGCTTACCCTCCTGGGAATTGAGACGCTCGAGCAGATGTAAAAAAATCAGCCTCAAAAGGGGACGCCTTGCGAAGCTACTTCCGAAGCTAGGTCGTCAAACGTGAAAAACTGTACAGAACGGGGCAGGACTGTGGTGGAAAAATCAGAGGAGAGAATGAAAAAATATGGTAATTTAACCCACGGCCGTGGGAGGAATTACCATATTTTATTCCATTTTCTCGTTATTCTCGTTATTCAATATTCATCTTCCTATTATTCATCTTCCTATTAATTTATATTGATTCCACTCATTCTCCTTATTCCACTCATTCCACATTCTATTACGGTAGTTATTCAACTCATTCAACTCATTCAACTCATTCAACTCATTCAACTCATTCAACTCATTCAACATCCTGTCATAGTAGTTATTCCATAATTCGAGCCATTTTGCATTCTCTTTTGTTCAGTGGGGGGGAGATAGAGCGCGGGGCGTGCTATACTGGGGAAGTGAGAACAGTCGGGTTGCTTGCCTTTGCGCTCCTTGTCTTTCTGACGGCCGGGGTTCAGTCGCGGGTTTTTGCACAGATACCGCTGTTTAATCTGGCGCGCACGTTAACTATCGAAGACAACGACGCGGCTGACGGCGACATTGTATCTCTTACGAAAAACAACGAGTCGCTTACGCGATCGGCTAAAACGTTTGACGAGCGCATGTACGGCGTACTCGTTTTTAAGCCCGTCATGGTCTATCGAACGCTTCCGACGCTGCCTGTCGTGCGTCAAGGGGACGCCTACGTCAACGTAACGACCTTGGGAGGCGCGATAGAAGTGGGCGACTTTGTCACCAGTTCGCCGATACCGGGCAAGGGGCAGAAGGCCGAGGGGCTGGCCGGCTACATGCTTGGTGTTGCCATCACTGGATTTGACGGTAACGGAGCCACAGCAAGCGCGGAGTTTCAGGGGAAAACGTACCCAATGGGGCAGGTGAAAGTGACGGTCGGCATCGGCCCGGCCTCGCCGGTCATTACCAAAGCCGCGGGCGGGATCTTCGGCACGCTCAAACAGCTGGCGACCGCGATTATGTTCAACATATCAACGAGCAAGCAGGCCGAGCGCATCATCCGGTACATCCTCGCCGTATTAATCGCGATCGTCATTATCTACGTAAGCTACCGGACGTTCGGCAGGAACGTGACCAAAGGCATTGAGGCAATCGGCAGGAACCCGCTTGCCAAAGCGTCAATTCAGGCGATGATCACGCTCAACATCATCCTGCTTGCCATCACCGTGATTGCCGGTGTGGCGCTGGCGCTGGTGGTGATCAGTTTGTAACGCGCGCTATCGCTTCAGTATGTTTTGCTCCATCGGTTAGCAGGGTCGCCAATAGCATGGCGGCCCCTTTTCGTTCAAACGTGCCAAATGTCAAAGTGGTACATAAAAAAGCGGTCGGCAGTCAACGATACGCTGTTTATGATGGTTTTGCGGCGGCGCAGGGTGTTGCCCATCGTCCGCAGGCAGGATTGTTGCGGGGTATCCTCTCCTCAAGCCGGAGTTTTTCTGTTTCGATACTTCTTTGTCAACGTATAACGGTCCGGAGTTCACAGAAGTCTTCTTGTTCGGGCGCGCTTGCGCCGCGGCACGCGTTGGATAGTGCGGGATCGTTACTCGCCAAGCAGCGCGCGTCGCGCAAATTCGTTCTTCGCGCCGCATGGGGTTAGTGCGGGCTTGTGCCGCTTGGTGGAGTTTTTGCAATTTCTTCTGGACATTCCGCGCGCTGATAGGTACGATAGAGCTAGCCCCGCCGAGCGGGGGTACTGTCCGATGAATAGCGAGTTGTACCTAGCAGGAGCTGTCATTCTTCTTGCGTTTTGGACGATTGCCCAGATGGTTTTGATGTGGTTTATCGTCCGGCAGTCGCGGAAGCACAAGGTGCCCGAGGAGCTTTTGCGTGAAGGCAAAGCCAAGACGCAGACGATCCTTGCCCGCGCCATCCAACAGGCCAACAAAATCCTCGTGTCCGCACAGCTCAAAGGCATCCAGCTCGTTGCCGAAGAAAAGCTAAGCGGCGAGGAGCTGTCGGCTGAATTCAAAAAGCACCTTGATGAGATTGAACGGATTTTAACCGACCACATGGAACAGCAGGCCAAGCTTGCCGAGGATCGCTACGCGCAGTTTATCGTCACAACCGAACAGTCCATTGCCGATCACATCCTCCACAACCAGAAGACGCTCGAAGGCAAGGCCGAGGCAATGATTGAGCGCACGCAGGGGCTCCTTACGAATTTTGCCGGAGAGCTGGAGGCGCACATCAAAGGCGAGGTGGAGAAAGAAATGGACACCGCGCGCGCCGAGCTTATTCACTACCGCCAGCAGCGCATGCGCGTCATTGACGAGCGCATCATCGATATTTTGGAGGAGGTGCTGCGCGCTGTGCTTGATAAAACGCTGACGCTTGCCGAGCACAGCGAGCTTATTTACAAGGCGCTTGAGGAAGCCAAGCGGGGAAACGCGTTTAGCAAAGCGGCGGCGGAGAAGCAACGGAGTTCGCAAGATACGGTCGTTCGTTAGGTCGTAACACGGGGAATCCGGCAGCAGAAGCGCGATGCGTCTTTCACCATGCGGTGAGACGCGAAGGATTGATATGATCGCGCTTCGCAATTGGATCAGAGAATATGACGGAAAAGGAAATGTTAGAAACGATCTTAAAAACCGGCTTTGTCAAATCCGATGTCCACCGGAGGCTTCGGATCCTGCGTCAGTATCTGGAGCAGACGTTTTTCGGGAGCGGAGACAAAAAGACGCTTGCCGATTTCCTTGTCGATATCGGCGCATCGCCCGATGACCGGCAGATCATGCTGTCGTGGGGAGACGATTTTTACACGACGTTCACAAAAGACAACGCGTACGATCTCGTTGACTCGGTAGGATCGGCGATCAAAGACTTGCCGGTTATCAACGTGTATGTCCCGATTCATCTGGATGCCGAACAGATTGCGCGGTTGGGCTCGTGGTTTCGACAAAATGTTGACGCACACATACTTGTCGAATTTCATAGAGACCATGCGACCATCGGTGGGTGTGCGTTCGCGTGGCAGGGGGTCTATCAGGATTATTCCCTGCGGCACTACCTGCGCGCGCGCGGTGACGACATCCGCGCCATTATTGACCGATTCGCGGGAGAGAAACAGCCATGACCGACACTGCCAAGCAGTCAGGGGAATCCACTTTGCCGGCGGACACGCGGGAAAACGACGCGGCACGCGCGGCTCTTGAGTTCGTGAAGGAGGCGGAGGAAAAAGAATATCGCAGCCAAGGACATTTGGGGACGACGGGAGAGACGAAGCAAACGGACACGTTTGAAAAAGAGGTTGGGTACGTCGTGAGCACGCAGGACTACATCGTATTCCTTGAGGGATTGCCGAGCGCAAAAATGTACGACGTTATCACGACCAAAACCGGCGGCAGGGCGCTGGTGAGCGCTCTTGAAAAACACCGCGTTGAGGCGCTCATGCTTGATCCGGAGCGGCCCAAGCCCGGGGACTACTTCGAGCTTTCGGGCGAAGGGTTGCGATTACCGCTGCACATCAATCTGTTTGGCCGCGTCATCAATCCCTTGGGCCAGCCCCTTGACGGCAAAGCGGGACTGCCGCCGGGCGGCCAGCTTATCGACCTTGACGCCACCGCGCCGGGCATTGACGGCCGCGATGCCGTCACCGAGCAGTTCTACACGGGCATTGCGGTTGTGGATACGCTCCTGCCAATCGGCAAGGGCCAGCGGGAGCTCATTCTGGCTGAACCAAGAAGCGGCAAGGAGGAGTTTTTCCTCGACGTCATCCTAAGCCAGAAGACGCAAAACAGGGTCTGCATCTATACGGCAATCGGCAGGAGCGAGCTGGAAATTAAACGGATGGCAGAGGACATCCAAAAAATCGGCGCGGGAGCCTACACGATTATGGTCGCCGCGCCCAGCAGTGAGTCTGCGCCCATGATTATGATCGCGCCGTCAATTGCGTGCTCGCTTGCCGAGTACCACCGCGACCAAGGGCGGCACGTGCTCCTAATTCTTGACGATCTATCTACGCACAGCAAGTACGCTCGCGAAATATCGCTTCTGGCCGGACGCATCCCCGGGCGCGAGAGCTATCCGGCAGACATTTTTTACCAGCACTCAAGCCAGGTGGAGCGCGCGGGGAACTTTAACGACCACTTTAACCGCGGCTCCATTACGATGTTGCCGGTCATTGAAACGTACGTTGAGAACTTTACGAGCTTGATTCCAACCAACGTCATGAGCATGACCGACGGCCATATCCTGATGACCGCCGGGTTGCGCGCGCAGGGCATCTATCCGGCGATCGAAGTGGACCGGTCTGTCACGAGGGTGGGGAGGCAAACACAGACGTTCATTCACAAAGTCCTGTCTGACAGGATCCGGTCGCTTCTTGCGGAATTTCACGATCTGGAGCGCTACGGCAGGTTTGGCAGCGAGCTTTCGGCAGAAACGCAGCTCAAAATCAAACGCGGCAGATTTATCGAAGAACTCCTGCGCCAAGACACGCAGGTGTCCATCATGCCGGAGATACAAATCCTGTATCTGGCGCTTGTTTTTACCGGCTTTTTTGACAAAAAGGATATTGAGTTTGTCCGGGCCAACAAACGGACGATTCTCAAGACGATCACTGAAAACAAGGAGTATGTCAAGCTGGCGCAGTACGTCAAAGACAAAGACGCGAAGCTGGATGACCTGATCGGACAGCTGCGGAAAACGCTTGAGCCCCTGGAGGAGGCATGCCAACCATCGCAGACCTGAAAATAGAACTTGAAGACGCCACAACACTGCGACTCATTTCGTCGGCGTTCACCGAGGCGTCCGCCGCGCGCATTCAGAAGATCAAAAAGGCGTTTGAAACAAACCGGCAATTTTACGACGAAATAAGCCACGTGTACCACCTTGTCCGCGTCAGCGGAATGAAGAAAACTGCGGCAGGCAAGGGAGATGCCGGAGAGCGCGCCGCGCCGGGAAAAACGATTCTGGTTGCGGTGACCAGCAACCAGCGGTTCTACGGCAATCTCAACGTGAACATCATGCACGGATTTGTCGAAGACGTGCAAAAGGGCGGCGGCGACGTCATGGTGATTGGGACCACCGGTTGCGAGTATATGCGGTCAATTAACTACGTGCAGCCGTACAAAACGGTTACGTTTGCTCACGACAATCCGACGCCGGAGGAGACAAGGGCATTTATCGACGCTGTGGAGCCCTACGACAGCGTCATGGTCTACTACCCAAAATTCGTTTCGCTCGTGACGCAGACGGTGGGCGTCATTGACCTGACGCAGGCGGTGAGCGCAACAGACGCGCCAACAGAAGAAGAAATACACATACTCTTTGAACCCGAGTATTCCATGATCCTGCAGTTTTTTGCACGGCAAGTGCGCAACTTGTTGTTTGCGCACGTCATGCTTGAGGCAGATCTGTCGCGCACAGCGGCGCGCCTCCTGACCATGAGTGCGGCAGAGGAACGGTCAATTGAGCTTATCAAGCAAAAGCGGTCACAGCTTCGCAAAATCCAGATGTCGATTGCAAACGCCAAGCTGCTTGAAACGTTCGCGGGGATACAGCAATGGAAGAAACAATAACTCGCATGGATACTCAAACGGTTGAACAAACGGTTGAACAACCAGCGCCTGCTGTCAACGAGGAGTATAAGCTGTTTCGCGGCCGGGTGCGCGGCGTGCGCGGGCAAATCGTGCAGGTGGAGTATGACAGCACCGACGGACTGCCGAAGTTTTTTGACATTCTGACGTGTCCGGACAACCCAAAGATTCGTCTTGAGGTATATGCGTACGGAGAAGACAATACGCTCTTTTGCCTGTCGCTGACGAAGCGCCGACTGCTGGCGCGCAACATGCCGATTGTCAGTACGGGCGGGCCGCTGGCAATCCCTGCGGGGAAGGGAATTTTGTCCCGCGTATTCAACCTGTTTGGTGAACCGGTGGACAACAAAGGACCGATGACCGATGTGTCAACACGGCCGATTTACCGCGACAGTTCGCAGTCAACCAACGTGGTGACGTCAATGGCGATTGTGGATACGGGCATTAAGCAGTTGGATTTTTTTACGCCGTTTGTCAAAGGCGGCCGCATTGGGTTTGTCGGCGGCGCTGGCGTTGGAAAAACAGTGCTAATGACAGAGCTTCTCCATAACATTACGTACAAACACGAGGGGCTGTCTATTTTTGCCGGTATCGGGGAGCGCATTCGCGAGGGACATGAACTGATGAAGGCGCTGGAGTCTTCAAAGGTTATTAACCGCGTGGCGCTGATTTTTGGACAGATGAATGAAAACGCCATTATTCGATTCCGCGTGGCGTGGGCGGCGTGCGCGATTGCCGAATACTTCCGCGATGAACTTCAAAAAGACGTCCTGTTTTTCGCCGATAACGTCTACCGGTTCATTCAGGCCGGCGCAGAGGTGTCGTCGGTCCTGGGGTCAATTCCCTCGGAGCTTGGGTATCAGGCGACGCTTGAGACGGAGATTTCCAACTTTGAAAACCGATTGGTTTCAACAACGAAGGGCGGCATCACGTCGTGTCAGACGGTTTACGTGCCGGCAGACGAGCTTTCAGACGTGGGAGTTTCTGCTATTCTGTCGCATTTGGATGCGCAAATTATTCTGTCCCGCGACCGCGCGTCTCGGGGATTTTACCCGCCCATTGACCCGCTGGCTTCTACATCGCGGACGCTCAACCAGCGGATCGTGGGAGATGAGCACTATGACATTGCTACACGCGCGCTTGAAGTCCTCAACGAGCACCAGCGGCTTAGCCGCATCGTGGCGATCGTCGGCGAGGCGGAGCTTTCCGCATACGACCAGCTCATTTATCAGCGGGCAAAGAAGCTCATCAATTACATGACCCAGCCGTTTTACACGACAGAGGGCCAAACCGGCAAAAAGGGCGTGACCGTTGAGCGCATGACGACGGTAAAGGACGTCAATCGCATCATTTCTGGAAAATGCGATCAGATTCCGGCGGAAAAGTTTCTGTACATCGGCTCCATTGACGACGCAAAGCTGTTAGAGGGAATATCGCTCAATGGAAACGGCAACCACACCGAGAATCACAATGGAAACACCTCGACCGCTGCGGACACGGCTGTCTCGCAAGCAGAGGGGGAGAAGCCTGCCGACTCGCCAAAGACACCGGCGTCACGCGAAACTGCCCAATCGCCGAAAGAGCCCGTCGCGGTTGCCTCGGCTTCTTCGCATAACAAGTAAAAGCCACCCTCTTCTTGTTTTTTTTCGATTTTCGTGGTATGACTAATGGCGACGCGGCGCGCGCCACTCCGGGTGGGCCTGAAAAAATTTCCTAAGTGGTGAAAATTGACAATTAAATACTAATGAAATTATCGTTGATTAAGCCTAGAGTATAAAATAAATAAGCTGGGATTAAGTTAAAAAACAATCGTGAAATCTACTGACAAATAATTGTGAAATTGTTAAATGTGAAAAAGAGTGCTAAAGGTTATAGAGCATAATAACAGGATTTAATATATAAATAATATAAGAGTGCTAGCAATATAAAAAAACAAGAGTAAAACTTATAGTGTAATAAGATTAAATAATTAAAATCGTTAGGAAAGTACTATAGGAAGTAGTATATGGCAGATAAATTAAAGGTAAAAATTAATACTCCTGAAAAAATTTTGTGGGAAGGAGTAGCGGAATGGGTATCGTCGGTAAATTCGCAAGGTCCTTTCGACATTTTACCTTACCATACAAATTTTGTCACCATTATAGAGAACCAAACAATTCGGATAAACACAGGGTCCGAGATTAAGGAGTACACGTTTCCCCATTCAGTCATTTACGCCCACGCAAACTCGGTGCATATCTACACGAACATTTAATCAGTCATATTGTTGTCGACGATCGATGAAATACCACACTGCTTATTTTAGGCCTATATAAGTACATCTTTCTTTATTGTGATAAAAGACCGTATTTAATATACTAACGGTTTATAAATTTCATCCGTTGCGTATCAAACTCGACACATGTAATCGATGCATGTCATTGTCGCCGCTTCGATGAACCCCGGTGTCATTTACCTGCTTTGTTGATTGTCAGCGCGAAGAACGTCGGGGGTTCGTATAAAGAAATTCTATTTGCGCACCCGCCAGTTTATTCGTTTTGGCCCGCGAATTCGCCACTTATACAATAGAAGCTGCATGATCGAGTGTCGGGCAGTATTATTGTTTCCAGCCGAAGCGACGCGATGCATATTGACCATATTTTTTTTGCTTTATTCTCCGTGGATGCCGTTGCTTGGTTCCCGAGTTTGTACGACTACCTATTTTTTCTTATATTTACTATTTCTGCTTTATATTACTATAAGTTCTTCTTTTTTATTTCACTTTGTTTACGTCGTTTAGGCTTATAATTCTTTACGTTTTTTGCCGTTTAACGCTTGTGCCGTTTCGCACCGTTTAGTGACGTTGGCGCCACTATATTTTTACTTATTATTTTTGTTTTATACAACTTTATGATTATTATAATCATTTTTGTCGTTTACCGGACGCGAACAGGCGATCATTCGCTTATACGACGTCCTGTTTTTTTCTCGCGTATCATTTCTCTTTATTTCGAACCCTGCGTCGCAGATGCCGCGGCATTTCTTCGTCATCACGCTGCTGTCGCGCTGGCGCGGCGCGACATCGCGGTGCTCATGTTTTTTTTCGCGCGGGTGGCGACGGGTTGCCAGTGGCGGTCATAGAAACGATTGAGCGAGGGTTTGTTTACGAAGCTTTCGCACATGCCGTGCTCGCAAAACGACGATATGCCAGCTTTGTAACATGTGTATAACACACTTTAGCCCGTTATGAAGCCACAAACGCTATATTTTCAGATAGCAATCCATGCTCATGTGTGCCAAAAGACGCGGAGAAGGTACGATTGGGCCGACACATAAAGAATCCGCCATTTCGTGGCATCGTAGAGGCTTGCGGCGCTTCGGCTTCTTGCGAACGGCGGGCAACGAGACATCGCGTGTTAAAATAACCGAGCGCATTAAGTACTTTTGTTTTTTATATAGGTTATACATATCACGCCATAATATGGCTGTTTTTTCATAGCGAAAATTATCAGTTCGCATACAGTTTTTGGCGATGGACGAGGAAGCATCGTCGTCCCGATGGTATCGACAGCGAACCTCTTTGCTGGGTCGGTCGCGGGTTTTTTTCGCAGCGCACCGAATCATGAACACTAAAAGTGTTCTATGGGATAGCTGTGTCACAGTTTTGTCAAGAGGGGATTTTTTTCTTTTCTTCACGGCGCATGATTCCGAGGAAATACTTGTTTTGTGTTATTCTGACGGCCTTTATTATTATAGTTCACTGCAGCTCCATGCACGGGAAAAAGAAACAGCTTCGTGAAAACCGAGAATCACGTGCTATGATGGATATGTAACAGAAGGTCAAAACAAGCAGTTACACAATCATTGGGCAATAGTGTTAGATTGTGAAATTTCTGCCGAGTGATTACGCCCAATACCTCTCTTCACAGAACTTAAGTCGTGGCTCGGTGCGCAACTATCTAGCTGACCTGACGCGTTTCATTCGGTGGTTTGAGTCCGTGCGCGGCGAACCATTTGACCCTTCACGCGTCACATCGCATGTTGTCGCGCAGTATCGCGAGAGCTTGATCAAAGAAAACGTGCCGCCAGCAACCCAGCGGCGCTATTTGGCGGGACTTAAGCAGTTTGTGAAATGGGTCGACCCGCATGGAAATATCCTTGTGATTATGCCGCCTGTGTCACCGTCGCAGACGAGTCAATCGAAGACACTTTTATATCGTGATGAAGAGCCTGTCGATACTATGCCCGATAAAAATATACTATCGGGTTTCAGTGTGATCGATTCGTTTGCCCGCCACCTCATGACGCTGAAGCTAAGCAAAAGTTCGATCAGAAATTATGTCGCGGACATTTCACGATTCATCAGGTGGTATGAGCACACGGAGGCGAAACGCTTCGATCCGAGGGCCGTCCGATCGCATCACACGAGCCAGTACCGCGCGCACTTGGAACGGGCGGGCGTGCCGGAGGCAAGTGTGCGGCGCTATTTGGCGAGCCTTAAGCAGTTTTTGCGATGGGTGCATCCGGATCGCGACGCGGCGATTGGCACGAAATTGTCAGAACAAAGACCTCCGTCTGCCGTGCCGAAGGAGAGGTGGCGCTGGGTGCAAGACCAGCGCGATCGGTGGCGAACATTCATACACGTCATCAGCACAGCGGCGCCGCTATCGTTTCTGTTTCGATGGAAGGAGGGCGCGGTACAGGCGCTGTCACGTTTCGAATCGCTCGTGGCAGTGGCGGCTTCCGGCGTTGGATCACAAGCGGCCGCATCGCGGTTTGCCGTCGGCGGCATATTTTTTTTGATTTCAATAATAATAAGCTCCGGCGTGTGGGGAGCGGCCAGATATGCCGCGCTGATTCGGCGGGAGCGAGCGGAAAAAGCCAAGCAGGCGGCGCTGGCAGTTGTCGCAACGACACCGCAAGGACAGGTGCTGGCAGGAGAAGTGGAACGGGGAGTGTTGGAAATCAATACGGCCGTGGGCATTCTGGCAGAAGCGTCCGTATCGGGGGTATTGTACGCCAATGCAGGGATACAAGCGGCGTCAGCGAATATTGCCGGACAGTTGCTCGTCGGGCCGGGGGGAGCTTTTACCGTCAATCCGGCGGGTCAAATAGAGGCGGCGACAGGAATTACGTCAAGCGGCGATATTGTCTTTACCGATATTGCGCTGGCAGGGGGAACGGTGCGGAATCTTTGTTTGGATGAAAACGACAAATTAGTGACATGTATTATTCCGTCGCCGACACCAATGCCGAGTCCTAGTCCGATAGCGACGGTGACACCGCTTCCTGAATCGGTTCTCGGAGGGACCGGTGCAACAGGCTTTACCGGCCCAACGGGCGCCACTGGTTCTACCGGAGCGACGGGAGCAAGCGGAGACGTTGGCCCTACCGGTGCCACGGGCGAGGTTGGGAGTAGCGGCCCCACCGGTTCAACCGGCCCCACGGGCGATTTAGGCCCCACCGGTTCAACCGGCCCCACGGGCGAAAGCGGCCCCACGGGAGCTACCGGTTCAACCGGCCCCACGGGCGAAAGCGGCCCCACCGGCTCAACCGGCCCCACGGGCGAAAGCGGCCCCACGGGAGCTACCGGCTCAACGGGCGCAACAGGCCCCACGGGCGAAAGCGGGCCAACCGGATCTACTGGACCCACGGGGGACAGCGGCCCCACGGGCGCCACCGGACCAACAGGAGAGTCTGGCCCAACCGGCGCCACCGGACCAACAGGAGCTTCCGGAGATTTGGGGCCCACCGGCGCAACGGGCGCAACCGGCGCAACGGGCGCAACCGGCCCAACGGGCGACAGCGGCCCGACCGGTTCAACCGGCCCAACCGGAGAATCAGGCCCCACAGGAGCAACAGGATCTACCGGGGCATCCGGCTCTCCGGGCCCCACGGGCGCAACCGGCGCAACGGGCGCAACGGGCGCAACGGGCGCCACCGGAGAAGCTGGTCCCACGGGAGCTACCGGTAGCTTTGGCCCCACGGGAGCCACCGGCGCAACAGGAGCTACCGGCGCAACGGGCGCAACCGGTAGCTTTGGCCCCACCGGCGCAACAGGCGATATCGGCCCAACGGGCGCAACAGGATCAACAGGACAAACCGGTGCGGGAGGAGAAGCTGGCCCAACCGGCGCAACCGGTGGAGTGGGCCCAACGGGCGCAACCGGCGCTACGGGTGATTTGGGTCCCACAGGAGCTACCGGCGCAACTGGCTTAACTGGCCCAACGGGCGCAACGGGCGCAACGGGCGCCACCGGATTCTCCGGGCCAACAGGATCTACAGGACCGACAGGAGAATTAGGACCTACAGGTTCAACAGGCGGTACTGGCTCAACCGGTGTCGCTGGTCCCACAGGGTCTACCGGAGGAACCGGCCCAACGGGAATTTCCGGGCCTACCGGATCAACAGGGCCAACCGGGGAAAAAGGCCCCACGGGAGCTACCGGAGGAACCGGTTCAACCGGTTTCACCGGTCCCACAGGATCAACCGGTGCAACGGGCGCAACCGGCCCCACGGGCGAAAGCGGCCCCACGGGATCAACCGGCCCCACGGGCGAAAGCGGCCCCACGGGAGCTACCGGAGGAACCGGCCCCACGGGCGAAAGCGGCCCCACGGGCGCCACCGGCCCGACAGGATATAGCGGTCCCACAGGATCAACCGGTGCAACGGGCGCAACCGGCCCCACGGGCGAAAGC
>CAZQTD010000020.1:0-18191 GCA_964596355.1 uncultured Gammaproteobacteria bacterium | reverse complement strand
GAACCGGCGTGCAAGGCCCAACAGGCTCAACCGGTTCAACCGGCGTCACCGGCCCCACAGGAGCCACAGGAGCGACAGGAGCCACTGGAGATCAGGGTCCCACGGGCTCAACGGGGCTTCAGGGTCCCACAGGAGCCACAGGAACAGTAGGCATTTTTGGTCCTACCGGCGGTACCGGCGCCACAGGTTCAACAGGCGCCACAGGCGTCACCGGCCCGACAGGTTCAACAGGCTCAACCGGAGGAACCGGTGTTACCGGCCCAACAGGCGCAACAGGAGCTACCGGTGTTACCGGCCCAACAGGCGCAACAGGAGCTACCGGTGGAACAGGCTTTACCGGCCCCACGGGTCCTACAGGATCATCGGGCGTTACCGGCCCCACGGGCGCAACAGGAGCTACCGGAGCTACAGGCTTTACCGGTCCCCCAGGCGCAACCGGAGGAAGCGGTCTATCAGGTCCAACAGGAGCTACCGGCGCAAGCGGTGTGACCGGCCCAACAGGAGCCACGGGATCAACCGGAAGTACCGGCGTTGTCGGCCCAACAGGCTCAACGGGAGCTACCGGCCCAACCGGCGTCACCGGCCCAACGGGTGCCACCGGCGCAACAGGCGTGAATGGCCCCACGGGAGCAACAGGAGCTACCGGAGGTACCGGTATTATGGGCCCCACGGGTTCAACCGGTGCAAGCGGCGTTACCGGCCCCACAGGAGCTACCGGTTCAACAGGCGCCACAGGTTCAACCGGAGGAACCGGCTTCACCGGCCCCACGGGTTCAACCGGAGGAACCGGCGTCACCGGCCCCACAGGATCGACAGGCGCCACAGGTTCAACCGGAGGAACCGGCGTCACCGGTCCCACAGGAGCAACTGGGGCAACCGGCCCAACGGGCGTCACCGGCCCAACGGGTGCTACAGGCGCCACCGGATTTACCGGCCCCACCGGCGCAACAGGAGCTACCGGGTCCACAGGAGCAACTGGGGCAACAGGCGCCTCTGGTGTTACGGGCCCCACTGGATCAACAGGAGCTACAGGATCTACAGGTTCAACAGGCGCTACAGGAAATACCGGCCCCACAGGCGGTACCGGCGTCACAGGTCCGACCGGAGCAACCGGCGCTACCGGTCCTACAGGCGCTAGTGGCGTCACCGGCCCCACAGGAGCTACCGGTTCAACAGGATCAACAGGTTCAACAGGAGCTACCGGCCCAACCGGCGACCGCGGCCCAACCGGATTTACCGGCGCAACCGGCTCAACAGGAGCTACCGGCGCAACCGGCCCAACTGGTATTTCTGGCCCAACAGGCTCAACAGGGGCAACCGGCGCAACCGGCCCCACGGGCGCTAGCGGCGTCACCGGCCCCACGGGTGCTACCGGCGCAACCGGTCCCACGGGCGGCACGGGCTATACCGGCCCGACCGGATCAACCGGAAGTACCGGCGTCACCGGCCCAACTGGCCCCACCGGTCTTGCCGGCGCGCAGGGGCCAAGCGGCATGGTGATCTTTAACGAAGTCAACGGCGTCATATACCCATATCCGGTCGTGGATAAAACGCTTGCGTTCGGCAGCACCGATCCGGCTCACAGAGCGACAACCGCGACTGCTTCTGCGCTCATTCTCCTTGATGGCGTCACGGGCGATATTTCCGCAGGCGATCTTATTCTGGGTCTGAACAGTTCTTCTCCCACAATTACGACAAGCGATACGAACGAAGGGCTGACTATTGATCCCAACGGCACAGGCGGACTTACGATTATCGGCGCTACCACTGCCCAAACCAGTTTGACTGTTGGCATCTCGGGCAACACCTTTACGTTTGATCCGACGACCGGACCGGTGTACGCAGGAACCGCGCGGCCAACGAAGATTATCACGCTTTCTCCTGAATACCCGGGCGCCTCACTGACTGCATCGGGTTCTGCCACGATCACCGGAACGATGACGTCGGACGCTTCACCAAGCGCGGCGTGGCGCACGTACTACGAGTGGATTTCTTCAGAAACGAGCCTGCAGGACTACACGGTAGCTGTCCGCGTCACGTTGCCGGAGGACTTTAGCGACTGGATTACCGGCAATGCATTGACACTCAACTTTAACACCGATTCGACGAGCGCAACTGATAACAAAGTTGACATAATCGTCTATAACTCGACGGATAATCCCACGCAGGTGGTCTGTTCCAAGCTCGGCAACGTGTCCAGCTCATCCAAGACATGGACGAGCGTGTCCTGCACCGGCGCCCAGCTCAACGACGACACGGCGCCGGATTGGGACGCGGCAGGGGAGACTGCGACCATTTACATCAAAATGTACAGCAAGAGCCGTGCGTACACCCAAATTGGCGACATTGTGATCAGTTATCTGGCAAAGTTCTAACGTGCGGGATTGGGGATTTTGCGCCAAAAAAATATATGAAAAGTATAGTTCGATATAGTTTTTTCAAAACAACCACGCGGTGGGTTAGCCTTGGCCTTGCCCTAATTCTTGCGGTGACGCCGCTTCTTGTTCCGCTCGACGCGGTGCGCGCACAGGAAGCGATTCCGTCAGCGACGCCTACAAATATACCGACAGAAACCCCCACGCCCACACCGACCGTTGGCCCGCCGCCTGTGGATATTCTCGACGCCGCGCCCCCTGCATCACCAGCCGGAGAGCCCGTTGCCCACATGACGCCGGAGCCAACACCATCAGCTGCGCCTCAACCGCCTCCTGTGCCGCAGGTTTTGGGAACCAACGATGAAGGTGTTCGCTATGAAATTGGCTCTACGTCAGAGCTTTTCGTTCCCGAGCCGGTCGCGTTAGAGCCGTCGCTGGAATCTACCAGGATCGTTGGGTCTTCCGGCCGCATCCCCGTTTCTGTTCGGGCCCGGCCGCTTGCCAGACGCACGTACAAAGGAAATGAGGCGGTTGAAATCATCGTCGATAACGACGTGCGCGGAGATAATATCCGCGTAGAAGTGTTTGACCACGACGGTCTGCGCACCCACATCCGCGTACAGGAAACCAACCTCGACGGCGCAACGCGCTACAGCATTTTACCGGGCGAATCGGTTATGCCCGGCAAATACACGGTTAAAGTCTTTAGCGCAGGCAAAGAAGTGTCGTCGCAGGATTTCGCGTGGGGGGTGCTTGCCATAAATACCGATAAATCTATCTATCGTCCCTTGGAGCAGGCGCATATTGCCATTGCCGTCCTGGATGAAAAAGGCGACATGGTGTGTGACGCAGCCGTGACGCTTCGGGTTGATAGTCCGCAATACTTTGACGTGCTTTCTACCGAAGACGGAACGATTCGGGTCAACCCGTCGTGCAAGAGCAAAGACTTCACCATTCAACCGGACTACGAAGCAACCTACGGCGCAACAGGTCTCATTGGTACGTACATCATGACGCTGACTGCCGTGACGAAAAACGGTTCGTATACGGTTAAAGACACCTTCCGCGTGGAAAAGGAGCCGCTGTTTGACGTGACGCGGCAGGAAGCCACGCGCATCTACCCGGTTTACACGTATCCGGTGAACATAACGGTGAAAGCCAATGCTGACGTTCGCGGCACGATGGTGGAAACCGTTCCGACGTCTTTTGATATTACGCCGCTTGCCGGTACCCAGCCTTATGACGACGTGGCAATCACGCTGGATGACCCGTATCGCTTGGTGGGCAGTTCTTCGGGCAAGCTTATTGATCTTCGTTCCCCGTTTGACGGATCGTACCCTGTGACGCTTGCGTTTGGGGAAAACGTCGATGACCCGTGGCTGAAAGCCAAATACGCATCGTTCGGCTTGGCCGGCCATGACGGCATAGACTACGGTTTACCTGAAGGGACGCCGGTCTACGCAGTCGACGACGGCGTGGTTGCCCGCGCGGAAAATGAGCCGTATGGCCTCACGGTTATCCTCCAGCACGAGTGGGGCAGGAGTTACTACGGCCACTTGCGGCTGTTTGCCGTGCAGGGAAATCAGGAAGTCCGCAAGGGCGATTTGTTGGGATATTCCGGTCAAACTGGTCTAGCTACGGGGCCTCACTTGCACTTTGGCATACGGCTCAACGCCTACGACATGAATAACGGCTATTACGGCAAAGTCGATCCTGCACCATTTTTAGAAGCATCTGGGGCGCCTATTCCATCAACATCTGTCAAACATATCACATGGAATATCTCACTCAAAAAGGATCAAACTATAACGCTTGGATACATGTACAAAGCGCCGGAAGTAAGTCCGCAGTTTTACTTAACCGGCCCGCTTCGGTTTGACGGCGCAACCGCGCCGAGCGCGTCTTCTCCTTCTGCTGAACCGACTCCCGCAGGCGAGTTCAATCCGTTCGTGCTGGGCTTAAGCCAGCAAGCAAGCGGCAGCGGGACTGCAAGCGCCAGCTCACAGGCGGCGCTTTCACTTGATGATGAGTCATCATCTGCATCATCGTCCGCCTCTCCTTTGGCAGAACCGGAGGCTTTATCATTTGCCGAATCCCGTCAGTGGCAAATTGCTGTTGATGCCGCTAGCATTCAACAGCTCCATTACCGGTGGCGCAATGATGACGGCGATGAACTCAATACCGGTGACGGCACAGACGGCGCGCTCTCTCTTACGTCAAGCTATAACCTCAATACCACGGATTCTTCGGCCGACAGCGATGACAACGGCACGTATGCCGACGGCATTGCGTTTAAGGTTGATCCGGCAACAGCGACAACGAGCGGTACGATGGTGAAACTGTACGATACGCCGACAGACCCAAGCATCGCTGCAGGCGACGAAGTCATCCTCATTAACCTCCAAGGGGCAAGCGGCGATACGGCGGATGTCGGAAACTATGAATTTCTGCGGATTTCATCGGTTAATACATCGACAAAAGAGGTGACGTTTACCACGGCGATTCAAAAGTCCTACGACGGGACGACGCCGGGAAACCAAAAAGTCGTCATCCAGCGTATTCCGCAGTTTACGAATCTAACGTTGACTTCCTCCGGCTCTCTCACTGCATCGGCGTGGAATGGGTTGACGCCTCAATCGGTTACGGGCATCGTGGGTTACTACACCGGTATTGTCGCGTTTCGCGCAACTGGCACCGTCAGCTTAGCCTCCGGAACCTCCATTACCGTCAATGGATTGGGGTATCGCGGCGGATCGGGACGATCAAGTGACGGCGGATATAACGGAGAATCATTCGATGGTCAAGCAACAGATGGCGGCGGATCGGGATGCTCGAGCTCAAACTGTGCGGCAGGCGTTGGCGTAGAAGGCGGCGGCGCAGGGAGACAAAACAATGGCAACAGCAATACGACAGCAAGCCGAGGCGGCGGAGGCGGCGGAGGAGAAGAAGACGGAAGCGATGCAACCAATGCCGGCGGCGGAGGCGGCGGAGGCGGGTATGGCGGAGGCGGCGGAGGCGGCGGCGGGAGCGGAGATGCCGGAGATCTCTCCGGTACTGGCGGATCCGGCGGCAGTACCGGTATAGGCGCAGGCGGTGGCGGAGGAGCAAGCACCAACGGCACAGGAGGAGACGGTGGAGCGGCAGGGAGCGCTGGATCAAATGGAACAAACGGCAATGGCGGCGATGCGGGAAGCGGCGCAACAACCGGTGAAGGAGGCGGTGCAAGCACGGCAGATGGCGATTCAGGAGGATCAGGCGGCGGCGGCGGGGGAATATACGGAGACAGCGCGCTTTCTGATATATTTTTGGGAAGCGGCGGCGGAGGCGGAGGCGATTCCAATGAGGGCTCATCAATCGGCGGAACAGGAGGAAATGGAGGCGGAATTGTGTTCATCGCAGCAAACACGGTTTCTGTTACTTCAACTGGCGCAATCACCGCCAACGGCGCAAGTGGAACAAACGGCGGAGACACGACGAACCCGTACGGTGCGGGAGGAGGCGGTGCAGGCGGCAGTGTGATGATTAGAGCGGTGAATGTTAGCCTTGGGACCAACCTCGTCACCGCTACCGGCGGCACCGGAGGGACGCGGGGTAGCAGTTCGAATACCGCCGGAGCAGGCGGAGGATCAGGAGGAGTAGGGAGAATTCGCGTAGAAACCGGATCAGTTACCTCGGTTACCACCAGCCCCGCAGCGTCGCTTGCAAGCGCGGTTGACGACATGATGGCAACGTGGTTTGCTGCAGAAGATACCATCGGCACTAACATACCCAAGTCGACAACGAAACGGTTGCGATTTGAAGTGTCCAACGAAGGAGATACAACGACCGGTGCGATTACCTACCGGCTTGAAGTATCCGGTCCTGACCCGACATCGTGCGCGGCAGCAAGCTACACGCGGGTGGATACCGACACTCACTGGGATGTGGTGGCCTCAAGCTACATCACCGATAATGATCCGACGGCCAATGTTTCGTACGCCGGTACGCAGGCGCTCACGGATGAAAATACAACGTTTATTTCCGGCAGACTTGAAGATTCATCGGATTCCTTAAGCAGTACGATTACACTCGGAACAACAGAGTTTACGGAAATAGAATTTGCCCTTCAGGCAACCAGCAGTTCTACCGATGGCGCAACGTACTGTTTCCGGCTGACCAACGATGGTTCAACCACGAATTTTACGTATACAACGTATGCGCAGGGCAGGGTGCAGTTGGTCGATAATCCGGAACAAATTCACTATCGCTGGCGCAATGACGATGGAGATGAAGCAAGCGCCACGTGGATTGCCGCAGAAGACACGTCAACGTATTTATCTCGCAGTACAACGAAACGGCTCCGGTTTTCCGTCAATAGCGCCGGTGTGGGTTCAACCGGCGCACTGACGTATCGACTTGAAGTATCGCAAGCAAATCCGTCCTCATGCGACTCCGCCACGTACACGCGCATAGATAGCAGCAGCGAATGGGCCATTGCGTCGTCAAGCCTTTCCGACGGAGGAGCCACGACCAATGTTGCCAGCGGCCTAAGCGATCCGAACACCACCTTTGTCGCCGGGCTACAGGAGGAAACATCAGATACACTCAACAGTTCTATTACGCTTGATACCAATACGAAATTTACCGAAATTGAATATTCGCTCCAGCCCACCAGCAGTGCGGTAGGACAGGCTTTGTACTGTTTCCGGCTCACCAATTCAGGCTCTACGACGCATTTTACCTATACGAGGTACGCGCAGGCGTACATTGCTTCTCCATATCACACGCAAATCCATTACCGGTGGCGCAACGACAATACGGCAAACTGGTGGGATGCCAATTGGACGAGGAGGAAAATGATCACCATCGACAACACAGGCTATGCCTCGGCGCTTACCAATTATCAGGTGAAAGTTACCGTAACGTACGACAGCGACATGCAGTCGGACTTTGATGATATCCGGTTTACGACGAGCGGTGATTCTCCCACTGCCATTGACTATTGGCGTGAAACATATACAGCCGGCTCAACGGCGACATTTTGGGTTGAAGTGCCCAGCATTCCCGCATCGTCAACAACCACGATATCCATGTATTACGGCAACGCAAGCGCGTCAACAACCAGCAGTCTAGACAACACGTTCATTAACGCGAGCATTTATCTGGAAACACGGAATTGTGATAACGCGACGAACTGCAATTACACAGACAGTCACACGGAGTTTGACAATATTATTTCAGCAGGGTACACGCTTCGCGGCACGGGAAGCAGAACGCAAATAAACGACAGCAGTGATCCATATAGTTCCACTCAAGATTATTTTTTCATGAGATACCGGTATCTCTTTCGCGCAGATACGACTGGGACGCACAATTTTGGCACCAACAGCGATGACGCCAGCGAAGTAGTTCGCCGCGATGCTGGAGACACCGAGACGACGCACACGGTTGTAGCGTATTGGTATGGAGGCCACGCAAGCGGCACATGCGGTACGAGCGGCACAACGGGTTCGTTATCGCTCACCAGCGGCGACGTTGTATGGTTTGAGTACCGTATGACCGAGTGGGCAGGAGATGCGCTTGCCCAAATGTGTATTCAGGAGCCGGGAGGGAGCTATACGACAGTGACGACTACAAACTTTCCCAATCAGTTATTTGCCCGTCAAATTATTACCACAGAGCCTTCTAATTCAACGGGAAGCGAAGAAACATATACCACCGCAGAAACCGCGTCATGGGCCGCTGCCCAAGACACCATGCTGACAGGAACCAGAAAGGATACGACCTACAGGGTGCGGTTTGAGATTTCCAACGAAGGACAAGAAACTGCAGGTTCTACGACGTACCGGCTGGAAGTGTCAACGCCCAATCCGTCTTCGTGTTCTACAGCATCATATACCAGAGTCACAAGCGACTCGCGTTGGGAAATGGCGGACAGCGCGTACATTAGCGACGGTGAGGCGACAACGAATATTTTGGATGGATTAACCGACGAAAACACCACCTTTGTTGCCGGCCAGTTTAAAGATACGGGCGATCAAACCAGTGCGCTTGCGCTCACCAGTACGCAATTCACAGAACATGAGTTCGCGGTTTCTTCGTCAACCTTTGTGGATTATGGCACATACTGTTTCCGTCTCACAAACGCGGGCTCAACATGGGACTTTTCGTATTCTCAATACGCCAAAATCTATCTGGGGCCGCAAGTATCCGAGCTCATGCGCCACGGCAACTTTTTCCAAGGCAATGTCGAGCGGTACTTTAGTTTCTAACCCCACTATTATCACTTCGGGCTTATAGCAGCATCGGCCTTGTCGGGCGGCTTACGGGTATCCAGAGCATCCAGATCATCCAAAGGTACGAAAAAAATGACAAAACAAAAATTTGTTAAAAATCCCAATTGGTGAAATTGACAAAACATATGGTGCTTGATAAAGTGGGCGTGTGGGGCGAAAAGTATGGGACGAAGAAGAAAAAAGATTAAAGAACAAAAAGAGCATATTACGAAAGATATCCTTTTAGGACTTCTTGAGGCGGGCGCGCTTATTAGCGTTGCTATTATTGCGCCAAATGCGCTTCGTATAGTTAAGCTGTTTGGGGAAAAGAAAAAAGAGTGGGATCACTACTACCCCTCGTCCATTCACCGGCACACCGTGAAGCTTTGGCGTAAAGGGTATGTTGACGTCAAGGAGTCGCGCGATGGCTTTACCGTGGTTATTACCGAAAAAGGAAAACAAGAGATTCTCAAGTATAACCTCGATACCATGAGTATTCCAAAGCAAGACCCGTGGGATGGGAAGTGGCGCATGGTGTTTTTTGATATTCCGAGCGGAAACGAATCCGAACGCAGTATGTTTCGGGAAAAGCTTCGATCCATGGAATTTTTCAAGATGCAAAAAAGCGTCTATGTCCATCCCTATCCCTGCTGGAAGCAAATACAGTTCGTGAGGGAAGTGTTGAGCATCCCGCACAGTGTGAAGCTAGCGACTGTCGAGCATTTAGAAAATGACGATGATCTTCGGAGGGTTTTTCGCTTGACATAATGGGAGGGCCTTTTCTCTTATTCTCATTGGTATCGTGGATAGCGTGGGAGCTCGTGAGGAAATGTGGAGCCAAGAACGTTTGTAACAATTCATTTAGCGAAACTACATTTAGGAGCCACAAGGAGCCACGGTAGTCACAGTTTGACAACCATTATCCAACAGCAAAAGCAAGGAAAAGTAAGGCTAATAATTTGTTTATTTTCCCAATTGGGAAAATAAACAAAAAAAACGCGTGAGTGGTGTCTATTGATCTGTGGGTTTGTTGGCTTGTTGGCTTGTGGGTTTGTTGCGCAAGCGGGGTTTGCGTTCGGTAGCATGAGTAAGTATGCACGACACTGCGAGCCGGAGGGAGGCTTATAGTCCCAGAACCATGAGGGTCAGTGTTGCAATCGATGCCAGAACGATACCAGCGGTGCCGACGGTCACCACTGCGGCTTGTGCAGGTGTATTGACATGGTCTCCCATGAGTTCTTTTGAGTTGGTGATGGTGAGGAGGTAGTAGAATACCGGCGGGAGCATGATCGCGTTGAGCGTCTGGGTAAATATGGCAATCTGAAACAGGTTAATCGAAGGCACAAGCGCGACGAGAAACCCGATGACAAGCTGGATGATAAACAAGACGTAGAACGTCTTACTCTGGGTCAGCGACTGGTCCAACCCTCCGGAAAATCCGAAAAATTCAGAGAACGCGTACGTCGTGGACAGCCCGACGATCACGATGCCCATAAACGCGGCGTTGAGGAGTCCCGCGGCAAACAGCGTGCCCGCAAGTTTCCCTGCAAACGGCTGGATTGCTAGCGCCGCCTGTTCGCCAGAGATGATAGGCAGCTTATGGACAAAAAGCGTCGCGGCAGTGGCAACGACCATAAAAAAGGAAAAGAAGCTCGTCAAGAACGCCCCCCAATAGGTTTCCAGCTGGGCAAATTTGAGCTTGGCAGTCTCCAGTTTTTTATCGAGTCCGAAACTGCTTATAAAAAATTGTCCCCACGGCGTGATGGTCGTGCCGATGACACCGAGGCCGATGACGAGGTAGTCGCGCACGTACTGCGGCGTCCAGGCGACGCCATGAGGGTAAAGCAGATTTGTGGTTGCCATACGCCAATCGGGATTAGCCCGGATTGCAGAGACGATGTAGCTTATGTAAAACAGACACGCGACCAGCATGATATTCTGGGTCATGGAATAGTTTCCCTTAACGACAAAAAGAAATATGATAATCATCATGGCGATGAGGATAGGGATGACGGGTAAGCCAAAAAGGTGAGCAGTCGTTTTAAACGCGGCAAATTCTGCGATAATCGTAGCGGTATTGGCGACAAAAAGACACGTAAAGATAAATATGGATGCGCGGATGCCAAAGTTTTCGCGGATTAAGTCTCCCAGCCCCTTTTGCGTGACTAGTGACACGCGGATGCCCATTTCTTGGGTTAAGGCAAGGAGGAAAGCAATAAGGAATAGAACAAATACGATAGGGTACCCAAGTTTGGCACCGGCGATTGCATACGTTGCCACCCCCGATGCGTCATTGTCCGCCATTGCAGTAATTGTGGCAGGACCAAAAATCGACAAAAACACCATGAGTCTATATTTATAGCGCTTGAGCGCGCCGCGAATGAATGGCTGGTGTATTGACGGGAGTTTCATATCTTCTCCAATATTGCTTCAGCCACATCGTCAAACGTCACCATGCCCAGGATTGCCTTTTTGTCGTCAATGACCGGCAGCGCGTCAACTTTATATTTGAGCATCCGCTTAATGGCAATATCAATGGGTGTTGACAGGTGCACGACCACGACGCTTGGAGCCATAAAGCGGTAAAGCGGTGTATCGTTGTCCTGCATGTGGAGTTCATAGAGGCTCACGACGCCGATGAGCTGTTTATCTTTCACCACGTAGACGTAGGGGAGCGAAGAAAATTCTTTGGTTTCGCGCTTGATGCGCAGCTTCACTTTGCCGACCGTTTCCTCCGGCGTCGCGGTAAAAATCTCCGGATTCAGAAGTTCGCCGATGGCAGTCTGCGGGATGGCCAGAAGGTTTCGGAGTTCCTGTTGTTTGTGAAACGCAAGAGTCGTGAGGAGCTGTTCGCGCCGCTTTTCCGGCAGCGACAGCAGGATGTCAACGGCTTCGTCCGGATCGATTCGCTCGATAAGCCGCGCCGCGCGCTCCGGCACCATGGTTTTTAACAGCCCCTGCTGGTACGGGATGTTAAGGTTTGCAATGACGTCAGCCGCCAGGTCTTCATCCATGATGTCCACAACGCGCGCGATGGTTTTCATGCTCATTTTTTCCAAGTGATCGGCTAAATCTTCCGGCAGCAGCCGCTTAAGCTTCGTTTCTTCGCGCTTAAGCTGCACCTTGCCGCGGGCAAGCTCAAGCGGCTGGATATCCGCCCACGAAAGGAAGGTCGAAACCGGCGTAAATCCTGCGCGGTAAATAAGAGATGAAATCAGTTTTTCACCGGGCAACCACCGGAGGATCCCCAAAATGCCTATATCAACGCCGGCAATCATCAAAAGCGGCCCGCCCGTCGTGGCCGCGCCGGTTGGGGGGGCGGGCTTGTCCTGAATTGCCACGTCGTTGACGCGGACGACTTTATTGCCTTTGATATCGATAATTTGCTGGTCCAGAAGGTTGGCGGTCACAAACAGTTCGTTATCCCCCAGGTGCACACGGGAGAATTCTGGAGTGAGTAGAATCGTCGGCGTGAAGGATTTAAGATGCATGATCGAAACGATCATGCGCTCCCGACCCTGTTTGACGACGAGTTTGGTGATGACCGGCTGGTGGCTGGCGCGGAAGACTAGATCATGAAGTGTCCCCACGGGCTTTCCCGCGGTGCCGCCGTTTGCATACACCGGTTTTCCTTTGAGCTGGGCAAAGTACAACATGAGCTTATTGTACTCTCTGTAAAATTCGTTCGTCCAGAGGGAGATGGGCTCATGCGGTATAATGCGTGGTATGGAACAGTCGCAAATAAGAAATTTCGCGATTATTGCCCATATCGACCATGGGAAGTCCACGCTGGCCGACCGGCTCCTTGAGCTTACCGGTACGGTGCCGAAGCGTCAGATGCACGATCAGCTTCTTGACAGCAACCCCATCGAGCGCGAGCGGGGGATCACGATTAAATTAGCGCCAGTGCGCATGGTGTTAGAGGTGCAGAAGCTAGAGAGCGGAAGTTGGAAGTTACATAAGGAGGTTAGAGGCCAGAAGTTGGATCAAGCATCGCATTTCCAACCTCAACATCCAACATCTAACGTCCCGTTGCCAACTTCTCGCTACATTTTAAATCTCATCGACACTCCCGGCCACGTGGACTTTGCGTACGAAGTCTCCCGCTCTCTTGCCGCCTGCGAAGGCGCGCTTTTGGTTGTTGACGCTACGCAGGGCGTGCAGGCGCAGACGATCGCGAACCTCAAGATCGCGCGAGAGCACGGTCTGACGATTATTCCGGTGATAAACAAAATCGACATGCCCAATGCGAAAGTTGAAAAGACGTGGCGGGAGCTCCACGCGCTTGATTTGGCTCCTCCAAGTTTTTCCCCGTCTTCGAATTGCGGTATTCCAATGAGTCCGATTTGCATTTCCGCCAAAACCGGAGAAAACGTCGAACATGTGCTGGAAGCGATCGTCGCGCGCATCCCAGCGCCCCGCGGAAACCCTGATGCGTCGCTTCGCGCGCTTGTGTTTTCCTCCCAATACGACCCGCATAAAGGCGTGATCGTTTTTGTTCGACTAGTTGATGGTAAATTACACTTTGACCCCACCTTTAAAGGTCCGACCTTTAATACGATTACATTTTTGGCATCGGGCGCCTCAATTGCTCCGCGAGAAATTGGCTATTTTACGCCTCACATGCATGCATCTGGGGCGCTTTTGACGGGCGAAGTGGGCTACATCGCCACAGGACTTAAAGACGTGCGATTGGCAAACGTAGGGGATACGATCACGTCGGTTCATAGTTCACGGTTCATGGTTAATAGAAAACAAACAAATTCAAACAATGAACCAGTAGCGATGAACCATGAGCCAGCGGTGCAACCGCTCCCGGGCTACAAAAACCCCAAGCCCATGGTGTTTGTGAGCCTGTTTCCGATAAGCGCCGATGAATTTACCAGTGCGCGGGAGGCTATGGAAAAACTGCGGCTTAGCGACAGCGCATGTACGTTTCGTCCTGTCTCATCTGCCGCCCTTGGCAACGGCTTCCACTGCGGATTTTTAGGGTTGCTTCACGCTGAAATCGTGCAGGAACGCTTGAGCCGTGAGTTTAACGTTCACATGATCGCAACCGCTCCATCGGTTGAGTACCGTTTGACGCTCAAGGCTGGGATTGATACGGGGAAAGTCGGCCTGACACGAAACGATGTGACGTTAGACGCTGGAAAGAGGAAGTACGTTTCCATCCAATCCGCCGCCGAATTCCCTGATCCATCGTTGATTGAAGGCGTTCAAGAGCCTGTCATGGACGTTGCCATTTACACGCCCAAAGCCTATGTCGGCGCCGTCATGCAGCTTGCGCAGGAAAAGCGGGGAGAGTATATCAACATGAAATATATTCATCCCCCTTCAACCATGAAACCATCTGACCATGAAACCATGAGAAATGAAACTGGTAATCCGGGTGACGTTCAGGGGTATACCGACAGAGCCATGGTGGAAATAGAGTATCTCATCCCCCTCTCTGAAATGATCGTTGACTTTTTTGACCGGCTCAAAAGCGTCACCGAAGGCTACGCGAGTTTGGATTACGAGTTTTTTGACTATCAACCCGTGGATGTCGTCAAGGTTGACATCCTTCTTAATCACGAAAAAGTTGACGCGCTGTCGTTTTTGACAGTCCGCGATCAGGCCCAGCGCCGAGGACGGCAGCTTGTCGAACGACTGGCCACTGTCATCCCGCGGCAGCAGTTTAGCATCCCTGTGCAGGCGGCTATCGGCGGACGGGTGGTGGCGCGAACAGACATCAAGCCCTTCCGTAAAGATGTGACGCAGAAGCTCTACGGCGGCGACAGGACGAGAAAAGACAAACTCCTCAAAAAACAGGCAAAAGGCAAGGCGAGAATGAAGATGATCGGTCAGGTCCAAATTCCGCAGTCTGCATTCTTTGACGTGCTGAAGCGGGAGTAAAGCCTCATTCTGTATAATTCACTTGCTGCAGCAAGTCTGTTATACATGGTTCAAGGCGGGATGGCGGCTGGTGAAGCGCTTGATGAACGCTACTGCGAGCGATGAAACCACAACGAGCCCGATATTCACCAGTAGCACGATTCCTAGACTGTTGACGAGCGTTGTCACGATGCGCGTTGATAGAGCGAGCGCTTCGCCGGTTAATCCAATGCGGATGCCCACGAGGTACCCTGCGGCGACAAATAGTCCGACGACGAGGGCAAATGGCAGGAAGCCTCGGAGATCTTCTGGTGACGAAAACATCGCGTTACTTATGGAAAACATCAGGTACCCAGCAAGCACAAAAAGGTACAGCGCGGGCTTTTGCAATACGGTTCGCACGGCACTTCCTTGCATAGTAGAGAAGGTGTCGTAGGTAAGTTTCGGCAAAAAGTAGGCGATGGCAGTGAGCGTCAGTATGCCCGCAAATACCGGCGCAAGGCCTATGGCGTACCTGCGAAACGGGTCGCTTGCGCCGATAGCCACTCCGCCGGTTTTGATGCTGTCGCCCCGAATGCTTTCCGGCGCAAGCGTGAGCTTCCCAGCCGGCACGCCCAGCACGCCCGCCGCAAACAAGTGAGACAGTTCATGGACCACGGTACCGGGAAACTGAAGAAGGATGACAAGCGTTATGGCAACCGACCGGCTGTTGGTAATGAGGAAAAACAGTGTGTAGAGGCGTTGGGTGAGGAAGCGGGAGAGAATGTAAAGACCACCAAGTTCAATGAAAAAAAGGAGAACCATCATGACGCTATTGTACCACTGCTTTCTGTCGCAGAGCACGCCGCTAATTCTGATTGGGTTAAAAAAGCAGGCGCATCGCGCCGCGGGCCAAACCTTTCGCGCTGGGCGACAAGCCGTAGCGGGTTATTGCATGAAAAACCACGCGCGCGCCCTCAACGAGCCGCTGCCCGCGGGCCACCACGTGTTTGAGCGGGTGGACGTTGTGCGTCATGGCGACCACATCGGGCAGATTGGCCAGCTGACCGTACTCCATGAGATGAAAAATAAGATCAAATTCCTGGATGTGCTCAAGCGACTGGTTATACCAGCGAAAGCTTTGCGGCAGTTTATTGCGGTTGACCATGATGGTTGACGGGTTCATTGCAAGCGAAAGAAACGAGAGCGAATAGATATCGTCGTGATTCGTCGGAAGCGGCTTGAGGCTTATGCGCGCGTACTTTTTATACGGACGCATCTGTCCGCCCACGGCAACGACGAGCGGATGATCAGTAAGGTAGGCTACCTGTTTGGCGATTCTAGTTTTGGTTGCGATATCGCCCGGGTCGATGCGGGCGATAAACCGTCCGCGGGCATGCCGGACAGTGAGGTTAAACGCGGTTCGTCTGTTTTTGCCTTTTGCAAGCGTATAGACGCGCACGTAGTTCCTCCGTTTTGCGTACCTGCGCAGCGTCCCGCCCACCGCGCGCACCCCGCTTGCATTGCCGATGAGGATTTCGAAGTCTTTGTACGTTTGTTTCCGCACGCTTTCTAGCGTCGCAAGGAGAAACGGATGAGGTTTCGTGACCGGAATAATGACGGAAACAGTTGGCTTGGGTCGTGCTTTCATTGGTCCATTCGGGCAAGCCAAAAGGATAGTTATCCTACACCAAACGGGTGGGGAAATGCAAGCGTTTGCTTGTTTCTTGTTCAAGAAGTGCGTGGCGATTGTATTTGGGATAGTCAAACGATAGTGTCAAAGTCTATATAAAACCGAATAAAACCGATGTATAGTCAAAATCACACTTTTGCGCCATAGCGCAAAAGTGTGATAACTATGCAACAGCACAATGGTGTGTTATTGATTGCACTGATGTATGGATACTAACGTATGTGGGTAACGATCACTCTCTTTACTTGCAACTTCTTGCGTTCATTTGAATTTACGTTCCAAGTTCTGCGCCCTCCGCAGTAGTGCCGTAGCGGGACGGTTCCCGAAAGTGGACGCACCAACCGGCTAGGAGAATAGCAAACCGCTGCTATGCGGTTTCACCTTCGCCGTGCTTTTTTCCTGTGTAGCGAAATATTCAGCCACCACAATGAATGAACATTATTTCTATCGGGCTGGTTGTTTCGGGACATATACCCAATGCTTTCGCAACCTCGCCGGTACCAGCTTATCCATTGCAGGCATTTACGGAGGCATCAGCTCATCCTCCCACCCGAAGAAATAAAAATCTCCTTCTAACGAAGGAGATTGCTGTGCCCTACAGAAGCCCCTGTTAGAAGTGAAAGAAAGATACAACGATGTTGTGCGTATCGTTCATAGAAAAAAGCATAGCGTACGGTTGGGCAAAAGTAAAGATAAACAATTTGTATCAAAATATATAATAAGCGGTCAATTGCGATTTTGAAACACCGCCGCAACAACCTAAACACATTTTTGCGCTATAGCGCAAAAATGTGATATGTTCCATTGAGTGTTTGTGGCAGGTGCTGGGCGGCGGGTGCGCTGCGGGGGATGCCGGCGGTTTCCTTCTGCGGCGGGTCTATAGGCCAAAATATCGCCTGAAGAGTTCTTCGTTTTCGATGTGATCTGCGCGCAGAAAAAGTACGCCCTCATCCACGTCAAAATAGCTGCGCAGGAACGTCAGTTCCGACTCGCAGGGATAGGGGTACAAATAGATGCTCTTCTGGAGCGGCAGCATCTTAAGCTTTTTGAGCATCCGGCGCAGCATACTTTGCTCGCGCTTTTTAAATTTCGTTATGTCATAGATGACGACGCGCCATTTGCCATCCCATGCTTTTGGTTTTTCTATGTGCATGTCTTCGATATTATATTTCAGGCTTCGCAGCCTGCCTTTTTGGGTGAGCGTGAGTGCCGTCGTGCCGTCGGGCAGGGTTTCAGAGCGGATCAGCCGTTGGCGCATCATGCGCCGGAGCAAAAATCGTAATCGCGGGAGATTAAACTTCTGCCACTCCTTCCATTCGCGCTCCCGTTTGATTTCTTTGTACAAATCCATGATGGCTTTGACTGCGACAGCCGTTCCGGGAGCGATAAACAGGGAGGAAAGGAGTACCCCGCCGCCCACGAGTGTGAGGACGTCTTTGGTTTTGGGAGAGAGTTGTATCTTGGCCATCTTCCTGTACTGTAGACCAAAACGCAACAATGCGCAATAGCGCAAACGTGTGATGGGTTGACAAATGTCTCCAATATTGTATGATAAATGTATGAATTACACAGTTAATGTTTCTATACCCAAACCGCTTGCGGATATGGCTCATGAGCAGGTGAAAAAGGGCTACTACGCGACCTTTTCTGAAGTCGTGCGTGCGGCGCTTCGGCGGCTTCTGGTAGAAGATCATGTGCCGACGTTTCAAATGAGCAAGAAAGCCCAGCGGCGGGTGGCCCGGGCGCTTAAGGAGTATCGACAAGGAAAAACGATCCGCGTAACGTCGGTGAAAGACTTGCTGTAACACCATGTACATAGATTCAACGCTTCACTTCAAGCGTGCGATATGAAAGCTGGTAAAACAAAATAGCCCGTTAGCAGATACGATCGATGCATGCCTCGGGCAGTTTTAAAAGGATCCCAACCACCCGTCGCTTCGCCTCCATAAGATTACAGGAAGAATTGACCCATACCCCGTATAGTGCGAGTGTTGTCTGAGATAATTACTTGAATCA
>CAZQTD010000019.1:0-19310 GCA_964596355.1 uncultured Gammaproteobacteria bacterium | reverse complement strand
CCAATGCGCCGGTTGCGCCGGTTGCGCCGGTAGTCCCTGTTGCGCCGGTGGGGCCAATCACTCCTGTGGGGCCGGAATTTCCGGTAGCTCCTGTTGATCCTGTTGCCCCTGTCGGCCCGGAGGCGCCGATTCCGCCAGTTGCGCCGGTTGATCCTGTTGCTCCGCTTGCACCGGTTGGTCCGGATGATCCTTGTACGCCGGTTGCGCCGGTTGCGCCGGTTGATCCCGTGGGGCCTAATGCGCCGGTTGCGCCGGTTGCGCCCTGCGTGCCGGTTGCGCCGGTAGCTCCCGTGGGGCCTGTTGCGCCCTGCGTGCCGGTTGCGCCTGTTGGACCCTCATAGCCCGTAGCGCCGGTAAATCCTGTTGGTCCGTAGTATCCTGTTGGGCCGGTTGTTCCGGTTGGACCCTGATACCCTGTTGCGCCGGTAGCTCCTGTTGGGCCTGTTATGCCAGTTGATCCGGTTGCGCCGGTAGTCCCTGTTGCGCCAGTTGGGCCCAGTTCTCCTGTTGAACCAGTTGGTCCTGTAAGACCAAGAGCGCCGGTTGATCCGGTTGCGCCGGTTGATCCGGTTGGACCCGTAGCGCCTGACGTTCCTGTCGCGCCGCTAGTTCCTTGGCTTCCGGTTGGTCCGGAAGATCCCTGCGACCCGCTTGGTCCTGTTGGGCCATAATCGCCTCTGCTTCCGGTTGGTCCTGACGGACCGGAGATGCCGACGGATCCCTGTGCGCCGGGAAGCCCCTGCAATCCTTCATCGCCGGTTGGTCCCGTTGCGCCCATCGGTCCGGGAATGCCTGTTATTCCGGTTGCTCCCGTTGGGCCGCTTGCGCCCAGGACGCTGCCGATGAGCGCCGATGGCCCTGATCTTCCTTTTCCCGCTGCTGATGGAGGAGGAATGGGCGCCGCAGCTCTACTGGGAGCTGTTGATTGATTGCGAAGTGAAATAATCTGGACAGCCAACAATCCTGACCCGATAAGTGAAAGGAGCAGTAAAAGCCCAAGGACGATTGGCAAACCCGCTTGTTTGAGTCCGCCGCGGACAATTGGCGCAGGACCTGCGGGAATAATAATGGTCTCTGGCCATCTGGGACTGGTTTTGTCAGAAGGCTGCGGGAATTTTGCAGGCGGTTGCGGGGCTGGCGATTTTTCCGTTTCAACGACTGGTAAGCCAGCGGCCGGTCCTGTCTGTGAGGCGCTGTGGGGCGCTGAAAGAAGATGCGCTTCCGGCAAAAGGTGATCCTGCATACGTCGGGGTTGTCGCGCAGGTTTAGTGTCGGAATCTTTTGGAAGGTTCATTACAAATGCCATGGGGTTATCCAGCGTCCATCCTTGGGTAATCGCGCAGGCAAAGAAGATGCGCAGAGTGGAAAGCCTCCTGTTTATGGTTGCGTTTGGCGTGTGATTGATAATTTGGCTTCGCTTGTAGGATTCAATAACATCAGACGTGATCTGTCGAAGAAGTCCTGTTTGTTGAGTTGATGATGAGGGAATGGTTCCTGTTTGTGCCGCGCTTACGATCCAGCTAAAGAAATGACGCAAGTCAGTGCGGTAATTTTTCCGAGTTATCTCCGACGCTCCCTGATCCTGCAGATAATTGGTGAACGTACGTTCGATAAAGGATTGATAATCCGCCAAATTAGATAGTGTTATACTATCCATATATTTAGTAAATACACTTATAATAAGCTTGTCAAGAGGAAAAAATGATGTATTTAGATATAGATATATTATATTAATTATATGCGGAAAAAATGAAATAATTGGTTATTTCACGAATTAACGCATATCTGATTAGGTCTATATAACGATTTATTTATTTATATTAATCAATATATTTTGATTATATGTTGATGATCTATTTTCACTGTCGCGCGGCAAAAAAAAATTGGCAATATGACGACGGCAATGGTAAAAGGGGACCAAACGACAAGATAAAATTATAAAATACCCTGTAACTTTTTTTGCTTATGACTTATAGAAAAGTATCCTATATTTTAGCCTCACTATATTGTTAGGCACGCGATAAAGAAGCTGGAAGATTCAATAGTTGTTGACTATTGCATGTTGGCAGAATATGGCCAGTAGTGCCAGTAATTAAATAGCCTAATATAATGCTCTAAATTCAATTGCTGATACAAACAAACAGTAGATATTTTTCCAGATTACGTACTATAAGATTAACTTGGCCGTATCAAAATTTTGAGGCTAAAAACAAGAACGAGAATCAAAGCCAAAAAGCTGTCTCAAGTTCGATTTAGCAGTTTTTTCAAGTAAGTGCTAAATTTGAAATGAGTTGTAGTGTCGCGATAAAAATTACAAAGCATTTAAGTAGGTTTTCGATTTTGAATCTGTTTGTCTGCGACAAAATTTCATTTCGCCTCGCATATTTTACTCTAGGATACTAATTGTTGTGGCAGTGTCTTCTCTCGGAGCTCCAGAATAATATGTTATCATTTACTGTTATCAAAAAGGGGACTATGGATCATTAAAAGCTCATTTTTGGACATTGTATGAAGACCGTGCTCTCCGTAGCCTCAAGATCATGCGGCAGGAGCTGTACTATAGGTTTTTACTAATGTCCCATTAGCTTCATATAATTTCGTTGACCTATAAGGAGAATGGCCTTCTGTTGGCCGGTTTCGTGAAAACTCCCGCACCGGTTGGTCGCCTTCTGCTTTGTATTCCCTCATCGCCTGCGCGCTAGCTTCAGCTGTTGCGGTACGGTGCCTGCGCAATGACAGAGCCGCTGTAGTGCCCCCAGAAGGACGTTTTGTCGATGATCTTTATTCTTCCTGCTTCTTTGAGTATAATTAAACCGTGAGCACCAGCACGGTTACTTATATGAAAGCGACAACATACGATGCCAAAGCGATTGAAACAAAGTGGCAAAGCGTTTGGGAACGCGCGAAGCTTAACCAGCAGGATCTTGCGCGGGCAAAAAACCCTTTTTACAACCTCATGATGTTCCCGTACCCATCGGCAGAGGGTCTGCACGTCGGCAACATGTACGCGTTCACGGGCAGTGACATCTACGGACGGTTCAAGCGAATGCAGGGGTATGATGTATTTGAGCCGATCGGACTTGACGGATTTGGCATTCACAGCGAAAATTACGCGCTCAAAATCGGCAGGCACCCGATGGACCATGCGTCTGTGACAGAAAAGAACTATTACGCACAGTTGCAGAAAATCGGCGCGATGTTTGACTGGTCGCGCACCGTGGAAACGTATAATCCGAACTATTACCGTTTTACCCAATGGCTGTTCGTCCAGATATTTAAACACGGATTGGCATACCGCGCTAAAGCCGACGTCAATTGGTGTCCGAGCTGTAAAACCGTGCTCGCAGACGAACAGGTGCTTACTGGATCATGCGAACGCTGCGGGAATAAGGTAGAAAAGAGGGCGTTAGAACAATGGTTCTTTAGGATTACCGCGTATGCGGAGAAACTGTTGCAGAACTTATTCACACTCAACTGGAGCAGCAAGGTTCGGGTAGCTCAACAGAACTGGATCGGGAAAAAAGAGGGAATCACCATTGCTTACCCGGTTTTTGACTCACAGGGCGCTTGCATTGGAGAGATTTCTTGTTTTACCACTCGGCCCGACACAAACTTCGGAGCGACATTTGTTGTCTTGTCGCCGGAACATCCGTTTGTCAGTCGCATACTCAAAGTGACAGAAAACGGAAAGCGCGCAGAAATAGAACGATACGTTGCGGAGGCATCCCATAAGAGTGAGGAAGAGCGTATTGCCGAGGGAAGGAAAAAGACAGGGGTGGCAACGGGTCTTTTTTGCCTCAATCGGCTCACAAAGGACAAAATGCCGCTCTACATCTCGGATTTCGTCTTGATGTCCGTTGGGACGGGCGCGGTGGTGGGCGTACCGGGCCACGACACGCGGGATTTTGAGTTTGCGATGCAGTTTGATATACCCGTCAAGCGGGTTGTCGCAGGCACAAACGGGGATAGTTCGGAAATAACAACGCACGAACAGGTGCACGAAGGAGAAGGGACAATAATCAATTCCGGCTTCCTGAATGGCTTAGACACCCATACCGCCATCAAGAAAATCATGGACGCATTGGAACAAAAAGGGTGGGGGCGTCGCGTCACGACGTACCATTTGCGCGACTGGCTCATCAGCCGCCAGCGCTACTGGGGGCCGCCGATACCGATGATATTTTGTGAGAACTGTGCGAGAGAAAAAAAGAGCTGGTTTACTTCAAAAGAAGCTATTGCTATGGCTTCATTGTCTCATGGTTCCATGGTTACCAATGAAACAATGAACCAGTGCAACAATGAAATGTCCGGCTGGTATCCTGTCCCCGAGGATCAGCTTCCGGTTCTCCTGCCGCGGATCGAAGATTACCGGCCGGGCGATGACGGCGTGGCGCCGCTTGCCAAACACAAGGAATTCTATCATACCACGTGCCCCGAGTGCGGCGGCGAGGCCAGAAGAGAAACGGACGTCTCCGATACGTTTTTGGATAGCGCGTGGTACTTTTTGCGGTATCCATCGGTGGGAATACATGAAGAGACGTCAACTGTCATTCCCTGGGACCCCCAGATCACGCGAAAATGGCTTCCGGTTGACATGTATACCGGCGGAGCTGAACACAGCGTACTTCACCTCATGTACAGCCGGTTCGTCTGCATGGCGCTTCACGACTGGGGGTATATCGACTTTGACGAGCCCTTTACGCAATTTTTTGCCCACGGGCTGGTCATTAAAGACGGCGCCAAGATGAGCAAAAGCAAAGGCAACGTCGTGAACCCTGATGAGTATATCGCGCTCTATGGCGCGGATGCGCTGCGGCTGTATTTGATGTTTATGGGGCCGTTTAGCGAGGGCGGGGATTTTCGCGACACCGCCATGGAGGGGATGAGCCGATGGGTAAAGAGGGTTTGGAGGCTGGCCATGGGTTCGCTAGAGAACCAAGGGAAGCCATCAGACCCACGCGGCGAACGCCGGAAGACAACAGTGAAACAGGCCCTCCATCGATTGATTAAAAAGGTCACAGATGACATAAAGAAGCGGCGCTACAATACAGCGATCGCAAGCATGATGGAATTTACGAATTTTGCAGACGACGAGGGGGGAGTGCTGGCGCTGGAGGACCTACAGACGTTTACGCTTCTTCTGGCACCGTTTGCGCCGCACGTGGCAGAAGAAGTGTGGTACCAAATATATTTGAGAGCAGACGCTGGAAATTGGAAACTCGATAAAGACGCTAGAAGCTTGAAGATAGAAAATCAAGATTCTGCCATCGAACTTCAAGATCCAACTTCAAGTCTCAAACGTCCAACGTCGGAAGGTTTTTTCTCCGTTCATACCCAGCCCTGGCCGCAATATGACGAAAAAATGCTCAAAGAAGAATCTGTCGTTATTGTGATTCAGATCAATGGGAAGCTCCGGGATCAACTTTTAATTGACAGCAGTCAATCGTCGGATCAAAAAACCATCGAACAGCAGGCGCGTAAAAAGGGAAATGTCGCGCGGCACCTGGCAAAGAAGCAGGTGAAAAACGTCGTGTTCGTGCCCGGAAAACTTATCAACTTCGTCACCGAATAATTAATATATTTGACTACCACGTGATAGTCAAATAAATTAATTAATGGTGCCATTTAGACTGGATATCTCTGGCGCAGTGGAAATCGGCGGCAGGGCGTGGTTCAATAAAACAGATGGGTAGCCAAGGCGATCTAGCCAACATGAGTGCGTCCAGCGATCCTGCTGATTGGCTGACAGCCGTCTGGAATAACTACAACGTGCCCCTGCTTTTGGGAGGAGTGAGCCTCCTGTGTCTTGTCATTTCACTAATTCTTCTCGTCACATCAATCCAAAGCACAAAACCCATTGAATTTGGGCACGTGAGTGAGACGTCGCACAATATAGATCCTTCGCGACGCCTCGGTGAGTCGTCGCAAAACAAGTCGCAATACAATACTGCGTCCACGACTGATAGCTCCGATCGGTTGTCACAAGACGGCTCTGACGCAATGCTCATTTCCATCAATTCCGCTTCGCAATTTGAGCTGGAATTGCTTCCGGGCGTGGGTCCTGTGACGGCACAAAAAATTATCGACAATCGGCCGTATGAAACGCTTGAAGAGTTGGTGATAAAAAAGGCAGTGGGCCAAAAACTGTTTGAAAAGATAAAGCAGTATGTGTCGCTTTAACCCGATTGTTGACTATGAGCGTGAGCCGCTGTAGTGACCCAGGATGGCTCGATGGCATCAAAGACGCATCCTACGCTTTGGGACGGCCAACGACAACCTCACGCTCATCCAAGCGTCGGATTGCGGTTATCCTCAACCAGTGCGTCCGGCCATCATTTCAGGTACAATAGTACCCAAGCCCGTTGCGCATGATCACCGTTGCCCAGTTTACCGCCGTCATCAATCAGCTGCTGCCGGAACCTCACGCAGGACTTCTCGCGGGCATGGTGTTTGGCACCAAGGCGACGCTGGATACAACGTTATTTGATGCGCTGGTTACCACCGGCACGCTCCACATCGTCGCACTGTCCGGCATGAACATCTCCATTATCACCACCCTCGTTGCCACGCTTCTTTTGCGGTTTATTAGCAGACGGCTAACGAGTTTGCTAACTATTATCATTATTATAGGGTTTATCCTCTTTGTCGGGCCATCGCCAAGTGTTATACGGGCTGGCATTATGGGAAGTATTGGGCTGTTGGCAGTCGTGTTTGGCAGACAGCTATGGAGTCTGCTTAGCCTCGCATTAGCAGTTGGCATCATGTTATTGCTACATCCCCTATGGCTGGGCGACCGTTCGTTCCACTTGTCTGTACTTGCGACAACGGGAATAATTTTATTTGGCGGGAAAACCAATAGTTCAGAGAAGTCGGCGAGAAGAAGTTGGAAATTGGATACAGACAGTAGAAGCAAGACGTTTGACCATCAAACGTCAAGCTTCCAATATCTTTCTCTACCATCAAACGTCTCCATGCTCACTTCTTTTATCTGGTTGTTGATTCAGGACGATCTCCGTATCACGCTGGCGGCCCAAGCATTGACCATTCCGATCATCTTCTGGTACTTTCACCGCATATCGCTGGTTTCTCCGCTCACCAACGTGCTCATCGGCTGGACAATTTTCCCTGTCACGGCGCTGGGATTCGGGAGCGCGATAGCCGGATGGCTGTGGCTTCCGCTTGGCTATGTCTTTGCGTGGCCGGCGTGGGCGCTTTTGGAGTATCTCGTGCGTGTGGTTATGGCAACGAGCGCCGTTCCGCTGGCGAGCGTGGGGTGGTGACATGTTTCATGCGCACGAAGAAGACGGTGGGGTTGAACCAGTAGGGCGTTTTGAAAAGAAGGCAGTACGATCAATGAGCGCAATGACTGTCTATGGGTAGGCTTCGCACAGGCTATTTGATTACCGGCATGGTGACTGGCATGGCCTTGCTCTTTGGCTTTGTCACCTCGCTCCCCGACGGCGCGCTGCATATCGTCTTTTGCGACGTGGGACAGGGCGATGCGGCCTACGTGCGGTTTGCCGACGGCCGCGACATGCTCGTTGACGGCGGGCCCAACGACAGGGTGCTTGACTGTCTTGGCCGCCACATGCCGTTTTGGGACAAAACGATTGATTTGGTTGTTTTGACGCACCCGCAAAAAGATCATCTGGTCGGGCTTGTTTCGGTCGTGGAGCGGTATCGGGTGAGGTACTTTATCAAAAGCGGTGTAGAGAACGATACGGCAAGCTATACCAAGCTGAAAGACCTATTGTCGACAAAAAATATACCTGTTAAAATAGTCGATCGAGGCCAGACCATCACCGTGGGCTCCACTTCCCTGCTAACGGTGTGGCCTTCGTGGCCGGTCGTTGCGCAGATAACGCGCGTGCAGAAATTAAGCAAGAGAGCAGTGAAACAATCGCAACGCGTGCTGGGACAGACGACGGACGCGAACGCACATATGAACGTGAACCTCAACGACGCAAGCGTAGTGTTGCATCTGACGTATGGGGATTTTGACGCGCTGTTGACCGGCGACGCGGATTCGCGCGTGCAGGGAGACATGATGCGCTCCGGCGACATGGTCTCACCATCATTAGCAGTCGGACCAATCGAAGTGCTAAAAGTTCCCCACCACGGGAGCAAAACCGCGATGACGTTGGATTTTTTAGACGCGCTAAAGCCGCAGTTGGCCGTCATTTCCGTGGGCAGAAATAGCTACGGACACCCCCACGAGGAAACGCTTGCAGCACTTGCGGAGAGGGCAATACGCGTACTTCGAACAGACCTCATCGGCGACATCCACATTGTGTCCGACGGCAAGGGGTGGAGCGTCCATTTTTAGCTTCACAAGGTTAGCTTCAAAAGTAGCTTCAAAAGGGGACGCCTTGTGAAGCTAAAAAAAGTTACGGTTGTGATAAATTTTAGCTTCAAAAGGGGACGCCTTGTGAAGCTGCATGCCCTTGTAGCGCAGAGGAGCGCCTATTGTACCATTCATTGGCTTCTATGTGTACGGTATGTATGTAAACGAGGATATCGGGAAATACCTCTATCATCAAAATTATGGAGAAGACGCCGCATCAAAATCAATAACGTATAGTATTGGAGGTCGGCTTAAATCAGGATTGCCGCTCTCATCTCTGAAAAAACGAAGAACAACATTATTGTCGTGCAGATGTCCGTGGTTTATTTTTAGACGTTGTAAAACCGATATGATTCTATGTTTTTGTTCCATTAATTCTTCCCTAAACATTTCTCCTGAAATTTCCAGCCATTCTGCAAGGCTTAGATCCAAAACACCGGAAAACACCTCAACCAGTCCTTCCTGTTTATTGAACCGGTATGACTGAATAGGTTCAATTGGCACATAATTAAAACCGTTTTGTATCCACACACCATAACATTCGTAGATTCTTTTCCAAGCAAGAAACGACCCCGGTTGTATATGCCTGACAATCAACTTGTCTTTCAGCGGTCCTCCGAGGAGCGTAGTTCTTGAACCAGTCTTTCTGAACTTCTTTCTTGCAAACCGTTCCGTATCCAGATTGCTTTCATTGTATAACGGAGGTTTAACTATCTTATTGCCCAGTCCTTTGTCAAAAGCCATTTTGATGAGCAAAGCTCGTTTTTCTTCTGGGGCCCACCTAATCATCCCTGCCGCTCTTCTTTGAACCTCGGGGTCGTCTTGGGACAAGGCCTGTGTAATTATATTTAAAACCAATTGCCGCAGGGAAGCCTGTTCTTCTTCCGGGGCACACCAAATCATCTCTGCCGCTCTACTTTGAACCTCGGGGTCTTCTTGGGACAAGGCTTGTTCGATGAGCAAAGCTCGTTTTTTTTCTGGGGCGTACTTAATTTTATCTTGAATATCTTTCCCCTTGGCGTCTAATTCTTTTATTAAATCGTCCCATCTGATGATGCTTCTAAAATAATGCTCAGGGGTAATCTCGCCATGTCCAGGAACCTCATACATGGCAATTGGGATGGAGTCGGAGTTAGTCATTTCCATATCGTTTTTGCCGCTTTTCCTTGAACCGCAGGCAAATTTTCCCTTCTCAATCTTTCCATAGATTTATGACTGTTTCGTATATGAGTTATTTTACAAAACATCATGGTTTTTGGGAATAATGTATCTAGCTTCACAAGGGGACGCCTTGTGAAGCTGCATGCGGCGCGGGCACTCCATTGCTGTGTTTGGTACAGGTACGAGGTTGCGAAAGGTCGCACAAAACCACGGGAGGTCGCACAAAACCACGAAAGGTCGCACGAGCTCGCAGGATGCCGCAGAACGGTGTGTCGTCGCACGATCGGTTATCCACACCGGGCAAAAAACGGGTGGAAAAGCGGGAAAATCGTTATAGCGCGTCGGGACGGGAAATCTACTATAAGAAAAAACATATACCTATAGTAAGTATCCTCGATATAAAGTTACAGGATAATATGAAAAGGCACATTCGACAAAATAATGCGATTACGCTTCTTGAGTCGACGAACAAGATCGAACACATGAAAAAAACAGAAAAATACACGTAGGTATAAAGAGTCGAAAATAGAGATTAGCGATACGTGATAAGGGATAAGAGGTAAGCATGAAAGCAGAAAATTCGACACCATTAGTTAATAAACAAAAAAAGTCGAAAGAAGCATCGACAAATATCTTTAGAATTCTGTTTTAACACATTCGCCATCGCTGGGGGCGATGTGAGCTTTTCCTCGCGGGTCCTGCCCGCAGGCTTCTTTACCCTCGCTCGCGTCACCCGTGCGTTGCACGGCATTGCCGCCGCCACAGGGTTTACGATACACTCAATAGTAGTGAAACACTCTCCGCTGACCGATCCTAAGCTCGTCCTTGTCTTCGCCCAAGCGCCTGCGGGGTTGGGGCACCTGCGCGTGACGGACGCGCTCTATCACGGATTGCCCGCGGGAACAAACGCGCTCCTCCTTTCGTCGCAGGACAGGAGTCTGACATTCACGCACCGGATCACGAGCGTCCATCCCATTCTGCGGCAGTGGATGGAGTTTACGCAAAACGGGTTGCCGGAGGCGGTGTTCACGAAAGCTTACCGATGGATGCTGCGACGGAGCACCAAACTTCTGGAAGAACAGCTACAAACCATGCTCGAGCAGCACATTACCTACCCCAAGACGCTCCTCGTGGTGGCGACGCACTTTGGCCTCGCGCACCAGCTGGCGGCGATTAAAACACGTTTTGCCAAAAAATATAACGTCACCGTCATCCTCGTCGTTATTGTCACCGATGATTCGCCCCAGCGCCTGTGGGCCGTCGGCGGCGCGGACCTTATCGTTGTTCCCAGCGAGCGCTGCAGGCGGAGCCTGGACCAGTACCACCGCACCGAGGGCCTCAAGCCCAGTCAATACGTGGTTCTGCCGTACATGGTCAGCCCGCGGCTTGGCGAGCTGCTGACGCCTCGACAAGTAACGATTCGGCGTCAGCAGTTGTCGAAAGAAAAACTTTCACCCATTCACGTTGCCATCCCCATCTCCGGCGCCGCGGTGCAGCTTCTGTACGTGACGCATTTCATCAAGCAGCTGCGGGCGTTAAGCGACCGATTTATGTTTCATGTCGTGTCGCGACAAGCATCATATACTAGAGATTTTTTGTCTAAGCTCCTCGGCCAGTTCCACATCCAGCTGATGGTTTCTGAATCCGAACGCTAGGTCATTGAGCTGTATGAGAAACTGTATGACAAAACCATCATCAGCATTGAACTTACCAAGCCATCGGAGCAGTCATTCAAGGCGCTTCTCACGCCGCGGCAGCGGGGCGGATCTATCCTCCTTTTTTCCGAGCCGGTAGGGAGGCAGGAAAGGGACAACCTGAATTTCTTGACGCGCCACGACCTGATGCCCACCAACGGGCAGCAGCGGGAGTTGTGGAGTTTGGCGCGCAAAAACCGGCCCATTGAACCCAAACTTCTTAAACAGGCGGTCAACTGGCGCGCGCTGCGGCTGCCGTTTCGCTCGCAGGCGTCAGTCCAGTTTACGTGGTGGGCGCTGGAGCAGGGCGTGCTTGAGGCAATGGCTTCCTTTTCGCACTTCAAAAAAGACCCGGAGCTTTCCTCCGACGGCGTTACACGCTTTTGGAGCGCGATGGAGGAGTATCTGAAAGAAACGAAAAGCTGATTCCGTGTGGAGCGCGCCCGCTAGCGTAGGTTTGCCTTATTGCTCAACCGGCGCTTTTTTTATCGTTTGTCCGCCTGATGGGAGTTCCTGGTGCAGGTGTTTCGCCGGAGAAACTAGAGAGGAGTTCTATCCCGAGCCCCTTGCATTCTTTTTCTTTTGTATGATACCCTACGAATAAGGAGGTCTGCATGGAAGATAAAAATACAGTGGCATTGGACAGTGCTGCCGGCATCAATCCGGCAAGTGAACCTAAGGCGAATAATAGAGCCGCGGTTACGGTTGATCAATTACGGGGTCTCGCAAGATGTTTGGCCGGACAACAGGGGGCGCTTGAGGCGATTGAAGGGCATGAGGAACTCGAAAAGATCCTTGAGATTGCTTCTCAAGCCAATAAGGACCTTATAACTGAACTGATCGGCGTTCTCACGTCTGTTCCGTATACGGACAATAATGAAGCTTTGCAAAGATTTAAGAAGGCCTGGAATCCTTTTGTTCAAAACTTTGGCCCGAAGGGCACAAAGTGGCAACGCCTCATCCCTGATGAACAGGGCTTAGTGGGCGGGGTAATGGATGTGTTGGGAAAACTGCCGCATATTGCGTCAATCATTAGACCGCCGGCCCCGCAACAGCCGCAGGACCAGGTTGGCTGATACGACCGTTCGGAGCGCGTTTTCCTGCGCACAGGATGTCCGAGGCTATCGCTGCGGCAAATTGACGCCAATTCCTCCTTGGCGCGCCCGTCTTTCAATATACGCAGCAAAACCATCGTGATCTTGGTTATCAATGCAATAGTGTCCTGCGCAGGAAAATACCGCGAAGGACTATGTGGTCTTGCACCGCCAAAGGCCTCGATCGTATCACTGGCAGTATTTCCGTTATCGCGGCGGCGAGGATATCCGGCAACCGGTCGGAAATCCGCAGTTAATGACACAGTGAAAAAAAGTTGTTAATTTCACCCACGACCGTGGGTCGATTTACCATATTTTTTTACCTGGTCTGGGTTATGACGGTCTGCATTGTGGCCACATTAAAATCACATCAAAATCACATCAAAATCACATTAAAATCACATTAAAATCACATCAAGACCACATCAAGAAAGGAAAAAATTATGTTTCCGGATTGTCAGAACGGGGAATCAAGCGCTGTTCCCAATACTATATACACATACGGCTGGGGAATCGGCTCAACGATTCGACATCGGCACGCAGAGAAGCAAGAGCCAGAACTGTTTCGGCCAGATTGCCTGTGGGCGCGCAGCCGGCAAGCTCAATGTCCGCAGGCAGTTCGCCCTCAATGGGCACCCATTACAGCGTCTCACCGGTTTGCTCTTCATCTGATTTATAGACGGTTTGCCGCAAGGCAATAACACCGTCTACGCGATAGACGACCTGATACAACAGCCCGCCGCGCATGATACGGACGACGAATTCGTTGTCCCTGAAGCCTCGTATTTCGCGCGTTTGAACATCGATTATTGGTTTGAGCGCATATGAAATGATACAAGGTTCTCCATCCGCGGCAACTGGTTTTGTCATCACGACGTGAAGGTCAGGGCTTCTCCACCGATATGCTCTGATTTGAGAATAACCTGCACCTCGGGCGATCCAAAACAATCTATCTTCGAGTCAGATGGCATCTTGTTAAGACTGCGATCAGTGTCTTTCATTTGGCCCGTACTATACACTCTTTTGATAAAAAATCAAGCAGGAGGCTTTTGCTTTTGAGCTTCTAGTGCCGTGCCAGAAGTCATGAATGGCTGGATAATGCCGTTATTGTCTAATACCGCCCTATGCCGCTTATTATCATGAAGCCAAAAAGATCTGTTGGAGAGCGGCTTAGGTCAGTTGAACTGGAATGCACTAAGCGGCCTACAGAAATGGCTCGTGTGTTTTGCGTGCCGGACCACTGCATGTTACTTGTTGTTGCCCACCTGTGGGCGCTACACGATACTCAATGCGCTTTGCAAGGTATAAACGTTTGATTAGGTACGTATTTTATATTCAAACAGCCAGCTGGAACAAAGGATTCGGTTGAGAATGAAAAAGGCAAATGGGGCGGTATTGTATATATATCAAAATATATTGTAAAGCATACATGTACATATAAACTACCGGATGAGCATTCGTTTGCCGCGGCGCAAGTTTGCCAGCCGGCGAATGGGGAAGACGGATACAGGAGATCAGGGAAATAAAGAGGTGAGGGGAGTTGTTTTTTGCGCGAAGGCAAGGGCGGTTGCGCCTGCAACGCCAAGGTAGAACACGAAGGACGACACCAGAAACACTACCACGGCTTTGGGGGACATCGATAGCTCCATATTCTAAGCATAGCATAGGAAAGCGTAGTGTGCCTCCGATACACAGTTCGCCAGCCGGCGGACATCGGGGGTTTTGACGCCGGCGCTAACCTTAGGATGCGACGCCCGAGCCGCATACGGCGGGGACGCGCTTCTCGTTTTGGGCGCGGGGGGTTTGCCCCCGCCCCCCCCACAACAGGTTCTTGATTTTTTACTGCTTAAGCATGGATTTATCAAGAGGGTAGATTCATAGGATGTGAAAATAACCGAGCGTCTTTGTCCCTTCCTTCAAACACAGCTTCCATGGTTAAACAATACTCTGCTCGTTGATCCCGAAGGTCGCTTTGTGTTCTGATTGGCGCGGCGATGGTCAACAGGCGGCGATGCTCCTTGCATTTTTTTAGGCACAGACGGTATACTATGCGAAAAATGATATGCTTTGATACTGTATGAATGACGAACTGGATTACCGGCCGGAAGTCGGAGATCCCCAGGCATACGTGAACAGGCAGCGGCGTCAGTTAAGAAACATGGACGAAGATATCCTAGCCATTGAGCGTGTCCAGAGACGCTTTGCGCGGGTCATGGGAGTTATGACGGGCGTTTTTGTAGGTCTGGCTGTAGCAACTGAATGTGGAGAAGCCGGCGCGACGGCGCTCATGGCCTTCGCGACCTATTGGTTCATTGATACGCTTGGGCGAAGATCGGTTGGCAGGCGTCAATCGGCACGAGACATTCTAACAGCGCTGCTACAGTTTGAAATACTTTCTGGTCCTTCAGACACGATATTTGCAGATGGTGTGCGGGTGCCAACGGAGGATCTATCGGACGATCCGAGTGAGCAGGCAGTGTGGCAAGCGCCTATGCCTCTTCAACCGGAGCGTAACTAAAATGACGATGATACGGTCATGCGGTTTATAACAATCGGGCTGTTTCTAATAATCGGGTTGTCAAAACGCCATTATCACAATTTTGCGCCATGGCGCAAAATTGTGATGAGATTGTCTTTGCAATGAATACGGAAGAAAACGATTGGGCCGCGGGCGGGAAAGAACGGGGCGGCAAGGGGAAAAGGCGGTAAGTAAAAAGGGAAGAAAGAAGAAACGGCAAAGAAAAAGAGGAAAACGAGGCAGGGTACGCTTGAAAGAAAAATGCGGAAGGAAAAACCAGCACGGAAATGCAGTATCAGGAAGTCGGTTTGCTGGCCTCCGGCGCAGGAGCAAATTACGCTGCAGGTTTGGGCAAAGAAGCAAGAATAGACTTCGTTATCTCAATTAGCTGTGTTTCATCGGTGTCAAGCTTGACGATGTGGCGAATGGCGCCTTTGGCAAGCGCCATCTCGATATCCTTTTTATCGGACAAATTGGAAAACACGACGACCGGAATGCCGCGCGTGTCGGGCTTTTCTTTCAGCATGGAAAGAATGGCAAAGCCGCTTGTGTTGGGCATCAGGAGGTCAAGAAAAATAAGGTCGGGGCGCCATGACTTGGCCTTTTCCACGCCTTCTTTCCCACTGGTTGCCACCACGACTTCATAGTTTGCGCGTATGAAGATGTGCTGATAGAGGCGTGCTTCGACCGGATCGTCTTCGATGAGCAGAATTTTTGACACTCCCTAGGTATAGAGGATTTTTCTCTGAAACACAAGAACCTATATACATCTCGCACAGGCCTGTTTCACGAGCGCTCTGCCGTGCCATGGTATGCGCTTTCCGATCTGCGGAGGAGCGGCGCGAAGGAAACACACGCTCCTATCTGCAGGTAGGAGATTTGGTAAAGCCCGCTTGACGCGCTTCCTGTTCGGTACACAACCACGCGTCGCCGAACGACGTGTCGATGATAACGTCGTCGTAGTTGGAGCACGAGGGGAGGAAGTAGGTTTTCTTGCCTTGGCGGACGTTGGCTTTGATACGACATAGGTCTCCTTTGTCGCGTGGGGAATCTCGGTCAGAGGAAATAGAAGAACGGCACGCGGGAGAATAAATACCCAGATGATGAGTTCGCGCATAGTCGTGGGCGGCTTTCATGGTTTCTTTATACTCCGGCGGCGCGGTGTAGATATATTTGGCAAGGCCGCGCGCGACGAGGGCGCGGTTAAGGAGGGGGTCGTAGAGCCTATGCGGGTCCTGCCAGTTGTTTATCCCGGCACCATCCTTGCCCTTCGCCAGCCCAACGATGTATTTCAGAGCGTCTATTAACCACCAACCTGCCTTTTTTGTGACCGGGCATGGCTTTGGCAGCACTCGTTCGGGACTGCCGGTTTGACGGGAACTTTCGCTCCTTTCACCCGCATGAGTGTCACAGCGCATGGAATTGAAATAGCGTCCACTCATATATGCAAACCACGAAGCCGGGTCTTCCACGATGACCATGGCCAGCGTGCGGTCAAACGAGTCGGCGGTGACGTGTTTGAGCCGGACGTGGCGGTTGATGGCGTTTTGACGCAAAAACTCCGCGGCTTCAGCGGCCTGGCACCGTCCAGCCTCCGGCGCGTCAACCCCCAAGAGGCGGATCCGCCTGCCGTCGGCAAGTACCAGGCTGTCGCCGTCGGAAACGCTCACCACGACGCTTCGATGCCACGAGCGGACAAGGAGAGCGACGTTGAGGAGAAGGGAGAAAACGAGAACGGAAACAAGCAGGTAATGCAAGGAGCGCGGCGGCGGTGATTGGCGGCTTCGGCGCGGCATATACCAGTAGTATACTTCGCAGTGATTTCCATGGGAAACAGTGCTGTTTTCAAAACCGGTCGGCAACGAAAACGACTGTGTTTTTTGCTTGGCGGTGGAGGGGTTGCGTTTTCGCCAATTGGGTGTACAATGTGGGCGGAATGTAATCCATCCGCGCGAAAGGAGGGCACGTGAGAGAAACAGGTGTAGCCCGATGGCTTACCCCTCACGATATTCCAAAGCCTTCGAATACCTTCATTGAACTAGGAAAAGGTGCGTTGCCTGACGGTATTGCTGTGATGCGCTATCGCACATCTAAAGATCTTCCGATTGCACGCTACGGAAAAGAACAGCGAATTCATGGTGAAATAGTCGCTGACAGCACTTCGCGATTACTATATAGATCGTTGAGGGTAGATGCGTATCGCAGACGAATTACAGAATCAGATGACAGCGAGAGAATTTTTTTTGGATATTTTATTGAGCTGCAGATGAAAGACGGATCAGTTGTATTAGTTGAGGGGCGATCTGCGGCAATAGAGCCTAACCAGCCGTGCCGACAGCGGATTTCCGTTTATTATTCAAAACCCGATGGACAATCCGCGCGAGCGGAATATACAGTCAATGTGACTGATGCCGCATATACGCTCAGCGAACAATCGCTTAGCGAGGTGACCGGAGCGTGGGAGGCGCCTGCTCTCGATGAGGTGCAGAAGCAACTACTCTACGCCGAGGGTCTTGCCGCTTACTGGCTTGACTATGGAAAGAAGTTGACAGAAGCACCAGAGGCTTCAACAATGGGGAAGCCCGTCGAGGCGGCGTGACAAGCTGTTTTGGGTATTGACAGATAATTGCAAATGGTGTAAACTAATTGCCTCAAATTGAAAAGTGGACAGATACGGCGTTGAGAGGGAAAGTCGTGGGTCAGTCCAATGACCTCGAGCCCTTGAGCCGGAGATCGAACAAATCCGGATCCGCCAGTTGGCGCAGAAGGAACGTAGATCTTACGAATGGAGTCCCGATACCTATTGTCAAGGAATATATAGAAGGTTATAGTGCTATATAATTTGATATAGCATCGGGATAGCTGGGGTGGCGCCACCCTTCGCCCCGACGAGCGCGGCGAGGAGTCCCCTTGAGCCTCTTACCCTCTTTAGGGTACGAGGCTCAAGGGGATTTTTTTGTGGCTCGGCTTGATGGCGATGCAGACGAGCCAGATGGTAATAAGGGCTGGTGCGGGGGTTTTGACGCCGGCGCTAACCTTAGGAGGCGATGCCCGAACCGCATACGGCGGGGGCGCGCTTCTCGTTTTGGGCGCGGGGCTTTTTCATGCGCCCCACAACAGGTTCTTGATTTTTTACTGCTTAAGCAGTAATTCTTCAAGAAGCTACCCCCCCCGTGTTCCGGCTCGTTTTTTCTGTTCCCGTATGTTTGCATACAGCACTTCCTAGGACGGCGCGCTTTCTCGACGGGGTTTTTATTTTTGACGGAGTTTTGTTTCGACGGGGTGCTGCCTCGACAGGGCGTTGTTTGGACGGGCGTTGTTTGGACGGAGTGCTGCCTCGCGGGGCGCTCCCCTGACGGGGCGCTGTTTCGACAGGGCGCTGTCTCGACGGAGTTTTTGTTTTGACGGGGTTTGTTTTAGACGGAGCACTTCCTAGGACGGCGCGCTTTCTCGACGGTGCGCTGCCTGCGCCGTGCATTGGCTGCGCCCGCTCGTTGGTCGCGCCGGGGCGCTGCTTGACCGGCGTATTGCCTGCCGCGTTTGCCGTGCGCTCCGGGCCTACACCCACAGACGCCGCAACGCTACCGCACGGAGGATGTGGTGATACGGTATTTGGATTGAGCGTGAACGGAAAGAATTGGTATAATTCAGTATGGATCGTTTGGAAGAACAATCTTCTGCATTTTCAACGCGGCCAGTTATGGAACAGACGCCGTTTGAAAGCCCGGCTGTGCAGGGGTTTTTCAAGCTGTGGTTGGAAATAAACGACTCCATTATTCTGAAAAACAGAAAACCGCAAGAAGTGGGAACAACGAGGAGTTGAAGGCATACTGCGAGAGAGACCGGACGGCAAGCAGACGCTTTATATTCCACCAGACCTGCAGTTTTGGGAAATGGTTGGCGTGATGGAGGCAATTGATAGAGACACGTTTGCCGAAAAGCCGGAGAGAGCAGCTGAAGCAAAAGAGACAATGCTTGCGCTTGGAAACGCTTTTCGAAATGCCGCAGTGTATATTGTCAAACGCCTTGATGGGATTGAAGAGGGCAGAAGAATAGCAGAAGCGCTGGTTTTGGAGTTTTACGAGTACGGACAGTCTCTTATCGACGGCAAAAGGCCCGACACTGTGCCGGATCTAAAGCAGATTGCCCCCCACGATCTTATCGGGGAAGAAACGCAAGCGGTTGATCGGTTTTTGGGAGGAGACAGGTTGTATGAATCACGAAGGCAAAGAGCTGAAATACAAGCCGCCAAAGACCAGAAAAAAAGCGAGGAGCTACTTGAAGAAGAAAGGGAAAGAACGGTATCACAATTTTTCAGAGTAATTCAAAAGGCCTTGACGCTTGAAGCGGCCAGCGCTGGTGGGAAGCCATCAAAAGGTACGACAGAACTAACGTCCTGGCAGATTGACGCTCCTATTCACCGCACATTTTTGGAACGAATTGAAAGTGACCCATACCCCGTATAGTGCGAGTGTTGTCTGAGATAATTACTTGAATCA
>CAZQTD010000018.1:0-22083 GCA_964596355.1 uncultured Gammaproteobacteria bacterium | reverse complement strand
CTGATTCAAGTAATTATCTCAGACAACACTCGCACTATACGGGGTATGGGTCAATATTGATGTTTAACTTCCACCGATTCAAAATCCCACCTGGGAACTTCTTTGTTAACCCAAGATTTTTCATCCTCTAGCATTCTGTGTTTTGTCGGGTCAAAGCCCTCTAATTTTCCTTCCATAATTTTTATATTAATTCTTTGGCGTTTACACCAAGTGCTTTAGCAATTTTCTGAACTGTTAAGAGTGACGGATTTCTTGCGCCGCGCTCTAAACCGCTGATATAACTTCTGTGCACGCCCAAAATTCTAGCTATATCGCCCTGCGATTTATTCTTTTTTAAGCGTACCTCCCGCAATTTTTTACCAAATTGCATAACCCCGTTTGTCATAAAAAGATTTATCCACTTGTATTGATTTTATCAAATGTTATATGATTGGTCTATGGCGAGCAATTATATAACAGATGAAGGGAGTAAATTCGTTGTGTGCGCACGGGCGGGCGGGGCAAACACAACTCCGTATTTTTCTGCGGCGCATTTCGCAAAGCGAAATACGAAATTCGGCGGCGGCGAAAGCGAGGGCGGGGCGGGCATTCATTTCCCCCCAACCCCCTTTTCTGCCCGCCCCGCCCGAGCGGTTTGGTTCTTGCCGCGCCGCAGGCGCGGCATCATTCGGGATTTCGTTCAAAAAAGGTTCGAGCGGCGTTCAGTAATTGCGACTAATCTAAACATTATTCATAAGGACTCGCCTTACCCTGCGACGAGCTAAGCATCCACAATAAGGCAAAACCATACACACCAAGATGTCCATTTGTTACTATGTTTTAAAAATAGTAACAGGAAATACTACGGTACCTATATGGAACATTATGATAGCGGACAAACTGAAGAAATATCTGTCTGGTTTGGGAATTCATCGGCAAGCCGCATCCAATCCGACGGATCCATTTGCCAATCAAGAGCTGCAAGGTTTTCCTGAAGGTGCTTGGCGCTTCCCATTTTTGATATGGTTACGACGTTTTTCTGGCTGATGAGCCAGTTGATCGCAAGTTGGGCAACCGTTTTGCCATACATTTTTGCCAAGTCGCTTACTACCGGTGCGCCAACAGAAAGCACCATCCCCTTTTCTATCGGGCGGTAGGCGATAACCATCACGTCATGGTTCTGACAATACTCGAGGAGTCCTGTTTTAATGGGCTCGCGGCATTGCAAATTATAATGCACTTGATTGGCAACGATTGGATATCGATACAGCGCTCGCGCTTCTTTAAGACTGTCAACGGAAAAATTGCTCACTCCTACATATCGCACGGCTTTTGCGGCCACCAATTTCTCCATAGCCTTCATTGTCTCGCTAAGCGAAGTAGCGTGATTTGGAGAATGAATAAGATAGAGATCAATATACGAAGTTTGTAGGCGCCTAAGAGATGCTTGCGCTGATGCAATCACGTCATCATGATGAAGATGCTCGGGTGATACTTTTGTCGTGAGAAACAACTTTCTCCGGTCAATAATTTTTATTGCTTGTCCAACCAATTCTTCCGCATGACCTTCAGCATACATTTCTGCCGTATCAATATGCGTAATTCCCGATGAAATGGCACGTCGGATTGCTTCAATATCTTCCTTATCATCGTTTTCGGGGTCTCGCCGGTAATCCCCTCCCATACGCCACGTCCCAAAACCAAAGACTGGCATGGAAAAGCCGTTGCGCAATGTTTTAACGGGAACGTGCATGCTCACGGCGTGTAAAGACTAAGGAGCTGCTCTAAAAATCTACACATTTCTTACTCGAATTTTTATCGCTTGGGCGACTGTTTCCTGGCCCTTGCCTTTCCGGCAAATCCTGCCTTGCGGCGCTGTTTGACGCGGGGATCACGTGTCATAAATCCGCGCTTTTTAAGGATCGGCCGGAATTTTTCTTTATCTACTTTCTCAAGCGCCCGTGAAATTCCCAAAATAACTGCTCCCAGCTGGCCTGAAAGCCCGCCGCCCTGTACTTTGCATGTAACGGCAAATCGATTAAGCGTATTGGTCGTGCGAAAGGGCTCCAGATACATTTTTTTGTTTACCTCCCCGGGAAAATATTGCTCCACCGGCCTGCCGTTAACACGTATGGTGCCCTTTTCAACCGGCTGGCCTCCAACAATTACCGATTCGTCGCCAACAACGTACAGCCGCACGCGGGCGCTTGATTCCTTGCGGCGACCCACCGCCTCATAATAAGACACTGTATCAACGGCGGGAGCAGATTTCGGCGCTTTCTTTTGATCTTCAGTTTTTTGTGCAACCATATAGCAGTTTTGGGTTATGTGGTAAGAGTAATGAGTAAAAAAATATATGACTTTCTCCAATAACGCATTACTTTTACCTCATAACTTATTATGTGCTGATAAATTTGGCTCTATACGGATGGGAATCCTCCGGATAAATATACAAGCGAGTCAACAGTCTATCGCGCAGTTTATTTTTCGGCAACATGCCTGCCACTGCATGACGGATCGGCTCTGTAGGCTTCTCGTTACGAAGTTGCCACAATGCTTTTTGCTTAAGTCCTCCGGGATAGCCCGAATACCGGCCATAAAATTTTTCTTTTTCTTTCTTTCCTGTAACAGCCACATGAGCGGCGTTGATAACGACGACATAATCGCCGCAGTCAAGGTTGCGGACAAAATTGCGTTTCGCTTTTCCCATCAATTTCTGCGCAATATCCGTGGCAACCCGCCCCAGAATCTTGCCTTTGACATCCACTAGGTGCCACTGCCGTTTGATTTCAGAAATTTTGGTTGATCGAGTATTTGTATTCATGCTCTGTTATTTCTTTGCTTTGGCTCCTGCTTGAGATTTTTTCCCGCTTTTTTGCTTTTGAGCGGTTTGTCTTTTTTTGACAGCCGGCTTCGTTGGGCTTGCAGTCTGTTTGGGCGCTATTGTCTCTTCGACAACCCGTTCATCCGCAAATTGAAGCAAAACCACTTCGCTTGCATCACCGCGGCGTTTGCCCAAACGCACAATGCGTGTAAAGCCGCTTGAGCGTGCGGCGAATCGGGCACTGACTTCTGCCGCAAGGAGGTCGGTAATTTTTCTATCTGCAACGACGGCAAATATCCGTCTCCTCGATGCATCATCGCCCCTTTTAGCAAGCGTCACAAGTTTATCAACGAGCGGTTGCACGGCTTTTGCCTTTGCCACGCTTGTTTGAACAGCGCCGTGCAAAATAAGATCGCGTACTAGCCCTTGAAATAAACGCCTGCGCTCGTTTTTTGTCCGCGATAATTGACGACCAAATACTGCATGTCTCATACGGTCAGCGCAACTCCCTTTTCCCGGAGTTTTTCCTCAACAATCGAAAGAGATTTGATACCCAAATTTTTAATCTTCATGAGATCGGCCCGCGGCGTACCCAAGAGTTGTCCGATGGTTTCGATCCCTCCGTTTGCCAGCGCATTGATAATACGAGTCGGAATGTCAAGCTCTTCAATGCGCATTTTTAACATTTCATCGGAAATAGTCGGCGCTAGAGCAGTACTTTCTTCTTCGCCAAGGAGTTTTGGCTCGTACACCTGCTTAAAATACGAGACTAATATTTTAGCGGCGGATTTGAGTGCGCTCAGAGCGCTGATCGTGCCGTCTGTCCATATTTCCATAACCAGCCTATCAAGATTAGTCATCCGCCCCACACGAGTAGCTTCCACCTTGTAGTTTACCCGCGTTACCGGGCTATATAGTCCATCAACCGACATAACGCCCACTTCGTCAAAATGCTTCTCGTCGGCGGATACATACCCGTAACCGGTGTCTGCAGTAATTTCTGCCTCAAGCCTTGCTTTTTTGTCCGCTAGGGTCGCCAATACTAAGTCCGGATTGACGATTGTTACTCCTGCAGGCGCTTCGATATCTGATGCTCTAACAACTCCAGGTCCGATTTTATTGATTGATAACACAACCGGCTCGCCACCTTCAATCATCAAACGAACTTTTTTAAGATTCATGATGAACTCAACGATATCTTCTTTCATGCCGGCCAGCGTGGAAAATTGGTGTTTGACGCCAGTAATTTTTACCGAAGAAATCGCAGCGCCCGGCAGCGACGTCATGAGCACACGCCGGAGGCTGTTGCCAAGAGTCTGTCCGTATCCCCGCTCCAGAGGTTCGATGATGAATTTCCCGTATCCGGGTTTTTCTACTTCTCCTTTTATTTGAAATGTTGGTTCAACCATACATTCTCCTTTCCTATCTTGAATAATGCTCAACAATGAGCTGTTCATTGATATCCTCGGTTATTTCACTTCTTGCCGGCATGCGGACAATTTTGCCTGCCGGTCCTTTTCGTTCAAGCCAATCAGGAATCTTTAGGAGTTTATCATCAAGCATTTTTTTAACCGCAGGGATCTCTAGCGCCTTTGGCCGAAGCGTTATAACCATGCCCTCGCGTACGAGAAATGACGGAATAGTGACTCGCTTGCCGTCAACGAGTACGTGTCCGTGACTGACTAGTTGTCGCGCAAGCGGCCGCGTAGGCGCAAAGCCGATGCGATACAGAATATTGTCAAGTCTCCGTTCCATAAATTCCAGAAGTTTTTCACCGGTATTGCCCTTCCATTTTTTAGCCTGCGTAAAAACTTTGTGGAATTGCCGCTCAAGAACGCCATACATCCGTTTCACTTTCTGCTTCTCTCGAAGCTGTGCTCCGAAATCAGATATTTTCCGCCTGCCTTTACCGCCATGCTGTCCGGGAATAATGTTCATGCGTTTCAGAAGGCTTGCGTGCGCTTTACTCCCGACCGTCTTAAGTCCAAGATCCATACCTTCCCGACGCGCTAATCTGTTTTTTGGTCCTGTATATCGAGCCATATAATCAGACGTTACGTTAGCAATATACTTTTTGTGCTATTTAAGTAACTCGTGCTGCTTGCTAACTATTACACCCTCCTCTTTTTCTTAGGTCTGACGCCATTGTGAGGAATCGGTGTAACATCTGCAATGAGCGTTATGACCATTCCAACAGCTTTCAGTCCCCGGAGCGCGGCATCACGACCTGCTCCCGGACCTTTGATATATACTTCTGCCTCTCGCATGCCCATATCCATGGCTTTTCTGGCGACCGCTTCCACGGCGGTCGTTGCCGCATATGGCGTAGATTTGCGCGCTCCTTTAAACCCCGCCATGCCTGACGAACCCCAGCACACCGCGTTTCCCTGCTCGTCTGTAATCGTCACAATTGTATTGTTGAACGTTGCAGTGATAAACACTTTTCCTTTTACAACGACTCGTTTATTTTTTTTCATTACCATTGAATATGAGGGGCGAGCAATGGAGCATGAGGAACGAGCATTACAACTCATAAGCCCCCTTGCCCACGCCTCATTATTTCTTTTCAGTCGCAGGTTTTGCTGTCTCCTGCTTAATTCTATCGTCTTTTTTCATTGCCCCGATTGTTACGCGCTTACCTCGTTTAGTACGCGCATTGCTTCGTGTTCGCTGTCCCCGCACAGGCAGTTTCTTCACATGCCGCACACCCCGATAAGATCGAATATCAATAAGGCGTTTTATGTTATCTTGAACCTGTCTTCGCAAATCTCCTTCTACCGCGTATCGCTTTTCAATAACCTTTGATATTCTGTTTATCTCTTCATCCGTCAACGTTTTTACCCGCCTATCCACAGAAAGTTGCGCTTCTTTAATTACGGCGAGAACGTTTGTTCTCCCTATGCCGTACAGGTAGGTAAGCGCTATATCTAATCGTTTCTCGTTTGGTATGTCTACTCCTGCAATACGCGCCATACTTATCCTTGCCTCTGTTTATGCTTCGGGTTGTCGCACACAATATACGTCCTGCCTCTTCGACGAACAATTTTACATTTCACACACATGGGCTTAACACTTGCGCGTACTTTCATTTTTTTAGCTAACTAATGAGCATATGGGTTACGAATAAAATTCGTGGTGCCGTTTCTCATAGCCCATCAAACGAACCTTTTTACTTTATTCTGTACGTAATCCTCCCCTTGCCCGAATCATAGGGTGTTACTTCCAGCTTTACCCTGTCTCCGGGCATAATACGAATAAAATTCAATCGCATCTTACCGGACAAATGGCAAAGCACGATGTGACCATTGGGCAGTTTGACTCGGAATAACGTATTGGGCAGACACTCAACAACCTCGCCTTCAACTTCTATATTTCCCTGATGTGTCATAAAAAACGACGGGAATATCCCCGATTAAATCGGGGTCCCGACTTAATAGCTATATTGTACGCTATTTCGCCGATTCGGTCAATACTATCGGGCCATCCGGCGTGACTGCGACAGAATGCTCAAAAACCGCCGTAAGCGACCGATCGCGAGAAACAAGCGTCCACCCGTCGTCATTTCCATACGTGATGTCCCCCTGCCCCATGGCATAGATAGGTTCAATCGCAACCGTTTCACCACCCACCAGCTGATAGGTCGATTCTATAGAACCGCGAAGGTGGTTGGGCACTTGCGGCTCTTCATGAAGTTCACGGCCCACACCATGGCCCACCAGTGTTTTCACGATGCTGTATCCGGCTCCTTCTATAATCCGCTGAATGCACTGCGAAATGTGACCGATCCGGTTGCCGACCCTCGCCAAACTCACCGCCTTCCACAGCGCATCGGTGCCTGCACGCAAAAATGATTCCTTCGCGGTTTTTTCCGAAGATCTATCTCGTCCGACAATGGTGGTCCACGCTGAATCGGTATGCAATCCTCCATATAGAAGCCCTATGTCAATCGTCAGCATGTCTCCATCTTTCAGTTCATAGCCAGTCGGTATGCCATGAACGACTGTTTCGTTCACGCACAAACAGGTCGCCCAACGATATCCTTTCACCGTGTGAAACGACGGCGTTCCCCCAGCTTGAATAATGCGTTTCTGTGCACACGCCTCTATATCCAGGAGCCTCACACCGGGAGCAGACATCGCAAGAAGTTCCTGTAAAATGTCACCAAGCTTGCGACCTCCCTCGCGCATGATAGTAATTTGTTCATCTGTCTTTCTGTCTATCATAGTAAACGCCGTTTGGTTAGCTCTCTGACAATAGCATCAACTGCTTGCTCCGGTTTCATGCCGGTTGTATCAAGAATCCATGCATCGGGGCATGCAACAAGCGGATCAACGCTTCTGGTTATATCCTGCAAGTCGCGGGATTGTATGTCTTCAAGCGTTTCTTCATAGGTTTTTTGTATCGCATTTGCCTGATACTGCCGCCATCTACGCCGCGCACGCTCCTCAACCGATGCAGTGAGAAAAATTTTAAGCTGTGCGCCTGGCAGTACCCGTGTGCAAATATCCCGGCCTTCCATAACCACCGACCTTCCGCGCGCGAGCTCCTGCTGTTTCGCAACCATCCATGCGCGGACCTCCGGGATCGTTGCGACATCTGACGCTGCGTGCGCAGTATCTTGTTCAACAATGCGCTGCGTCACGTCGTTTCCATTGAGAACAATTTTCGGCTGTTTAGCAGATTGATGGTCCGGCGGAATGATGTCTATGGAAACATTGTTCAAAAGACTCCTGACTCCAGCGCTGTCTTTACACGAAATGCCTCTTTGGATGCACGCCAATCCCAATGCGCGATACATACCGCCGGTATACACGTAAAGAATGCCCAATCGGTGACTGAGTCGAGCGGCAATTTCTCCTTTTCCTGAAGCAACCGGCCCGTCTATGGCAATGTGAAGCACGGGGTTTTGCATTATTGAGGAAGATAATTAACAATATCATTATGTACTTCAGCAATAGACCGTTGCGCTGGAATTTCTGTCAGGATTCCTAATGACCGAAAAAACGCCACCAGCGGACCTTCCGCCTGTTTATACACGGCTAACCGATGCCTAATGCGCTCCGGCGAATCGTGAAGTTCCTTGCTTCCTTCATACATCGGGCGGGCGCGGGCAATAAGCCGTTTATACGATTCTTCCTCTGATAACGTCAAGTAAAATATGACATCAATGGCGTAGCCATTTTCCGCAACGTTTGCCACAAGAAATTTGGCTTGTTCAATGGTACGCGGAAACCCATCCATAATCCAACCAGCTTTCGCGTCTTCCTGTTGAAGGCGATGTTCCCAAAGAACATACATATCCGTGTCCGCGACATACGTACCGCTTTTAAGCGCTTCACGACAGACGTCACCCAAGGGGCCATTATCTTTCATCGCGTGTTCACGCACGATGTCACCAGAGGTTAATACCGGAAGCTGAAGCCTGTCGCCAAGAAGCTTGGCCTGTGTTCCTTTGCCGCTGCCTTCAGGACCGTAAAAGATGATGTGCATAGCTATTCTTTCAGGAACCCCTCATAATTACGCATAACCAATTGTGCCTCAAGCGTCTTAACCGTTTCTAAAACCACAGAAACAACGATGAGTACGCCGGTGCCGCCGATAAGAAGTGTGGATACGCCGGACACCTGACGCGCCAAAGACGGCAAAATGGCAATTACGCCAAGAAACAACGCGCCGGCAAGCGTAATACGCGTGAGAATGTAGTTAAGGTACTGCGCTGTTGGCGTCCCCGGACGGATTCCGGGAATAAATCCGCCGTACTTTTGTATTTCCTGAGCAATTTTTGTGGGATTAAACGTAATCGCGGTATAAAAATACGTAAATCCGATCACCAAAAAGAAATAAATAACGTTGTAAGAAATGCTATCAGGGTTAAAAAGACCGCTCAATAAGCGCCCTAACGCCACAAGCGCAGGAGCAGTCCGTATCTGTTGCAGAAAACCCCCGATGAGAGACGGCAGCAAAACGAGTGATACAGCAAATATAATGGGGATTACTCCGGCTTGATTGACGCGAAGAGGGAGGTAGGAAGTAGCTCCGCCGTAGACTTTGTTTCCCCGTATGCGGCGCGCGTAATGAACGGTGATTCTGCGCACCGCCTCGTTGACAAATACCGTTGCTCCTATAACGGCAACCGCAAGGACGGCAAACATCGCGACGTTTGTAAGGTATTCTGATGTGACCGTCGAGACGGTCTGCCCAAAAACGACTGGCAGTCTTCCGACAATTCCGGCAAATATAAGAAGCGATATGCCGTTGCCGATGCCGTATTCGGTAATAAGCTCTCCTAACCACATAGCGAATAATGTACCTGCTGTCATCGTAACAATAATCGCAATAAGTGCGAGTGGATCGATAGCCCCAATGATGCCCTGATTTTTAAGAAGCGCGAACATGCCGATGGATTGGACCGCAGCAAGCGGTACTGTCAAAAATCTCGTGTATTGATTAATTTTTTCTCTCCCATACTCGCCTTCTTTGGATAATTCCTCAAGCTGTGGGAAGACAATTTGAAGGAGCTGCAAAATGATGGACGCATTAATGTATGGGTTTAACCCCAACGCGAGGATGGAAAAATTTACAAGTGTGCCGCCGGAGAATATGTCCAGAAGTCCCAAAAACTGGTTTTGAGCAAACAGCGCTGCAAGTTTTTTTGTATCCACACCAGGAATGGGAATGTGGGCAAATAGCCGGAATACAATAAAGAGAAACGCAGTAATAATAATTTTGCGTCGAAGTTCCGGCGTTTGCCAGCTGACGATAAGCGGACGGAGCAATGTGTTCATGGCTCGTTCTACAGTGATACTGATCCACCGGCCTTCTCAATGGTTTGGCGAGCACTCGCCGAACACGGCACAGTTACGGTTAGTCGCACCGTAAGCGGTTCTTTTCCCAATATCTTGACCCGCGCCACGCGCGAATCAATGATATGATATTTCTTCAGTGTTTCCAATGATACAGTCGTACCGGCTGGCATGTGGTTGAGCGCATCCACTCTCACTGGCACAGGTTTAGCTTTTTGACTCGTATTTCTCCCCTTGCCGCGAAGAAGCGGAAGGCGCTTGATGATCGAAAGTTGTCCTCCTTCAAATCCCGGCGTCATTGCATCCCGCGCATTTTGACCTTTAGTGCCGCGACCTGATGTTTTAACTTTGCCTGATCCGTGTCCGCGACCGATTCTCTTTTTTGAACGAGCTACTATTTTCGGTAAGTGGTGTATTTCCATATGTCAACTCCAATTGTACTATTTTTTCCAATATGATACTTAACCAATGGAACGCTTTATTTCTGTTTCAATTGTTTCAACGCTTCCATGGTTGCATAGACATTGGATGCTTGGTTTTTACTGCCGAGAATTTTGGAAACAACATCCCTCACGCCGGCTGCTTCCATAACTGCGCGCACTGCGCCGCCGGCAATAACCCCTGTCCCGGGCGGAGCTGGTTTAAGAAGTATGCGCGCGGCGCCCAGTTTTACGCGCACTTCATGCGGAATTGTGCGGCCTTTCATAGGTACAGTTATAAAGTGCTTCTTCGCATAGTTGACAGCCTTTCGCACTGCTGACGATACGTCCGGAGCGCCGCCCAAACCCACACCCACGCGACCCTTGCGGTCGCCCACGACCGAAAGAACCGAAAATCCAATTTTATTTCCCCCTTTGGTTTTTTTCGACACACGGTTTACCTGAACAATTTTTTCTTCAAATTCTCCTGGTTGATTTCGATCAAATCTCTGGTGCGCACTCATATGGTAATTCCTCCTTCGCGAATCGCATCAGCAAGGGCTTTTACGGCTCCGTGATAGCGAAATCCTGCGCGATCAAACACCATCTGCTTGATTCCCTTTTTTTGCGCCATCAATATTATTGTTTGGCCCAGCTGTTTGGCATGAGCGATGCTTTTTCCTTTAACCATGTGATAAATGATGGTATTGCCGTTTTCATCATCGATTAACTGCGCATACAGCGACGTATTGGATTTAAACACGGATAATCTCCGGCGCTCCCGTGTGCCCGTAACATGCGTCCGTATTCTGCGTCTTCTTGCGATCCGAAGCGTCTGTCGCGTACTCATTTTCCTCCTCCTGTGGCTGCTCCTGCAACTGTCTTTGCTTTGCCGGCTTTCTTTCGTATAACTTCTCCTTCGTACTTAATGCCCTTGCCTTTGTATGGTTCGGGTTTTTTAATATCGCGGATTTTCGCCGCGACTTCTCCCACAAGCTGTTTATTAATACCTGAAACAATAATCCTGCCCTCCTGCATGAAGAACGAAATGCCGGTAGGCGGATGGACGATAACCGGATGCGTAAAGCCGACTGAAAGCTCCAGTGCGTCGCCGCTCATGGCTGCTCTGTATCCGACGCCGGACAGTTCCAGCGTCTTGGTCCACCCGGCGGTTACTCCCTGCACCGCGTTTGCGATTTCCGCGCGCAAAAATCCGTGAAGCGCACGACTTGGTTTATCTGTGCGGTTGGTAGTCACCACAAGTGTGTTATCCTTATGCGCCACACGAATGCCGCCGGGAATTGCCACTGTCAATTCCCCCTTTGGTCCTTTCAACTCCACGACACTGCCGGTCACCGCTATAGTGATCTCTTGAGGAATTTCAACTGGCGCGTTGCCGATTCGCGACATACTCATACTCCTTACCACACAGTACACAACAGTTCTCCGCCAATGCCTTTCTTCTTTGCATCTTTGCCGGTCATAATGCCCTGGGGTGTGGAAAGAATTGCAATTCCCATACCGCCAACAACCGCGGGAATTTCACGCGTACCCACATACCATCGAAGCCCCGGACGGCTGACGCGTTTAATACCGGTAATCGCCGCAGATCCGTTCTGATATTTTATGCCGATGCGGATTACCGCGCTGGGGACAGTTCCAGCCCTTTCAACCGAATGTACGTAGCCCTCTTGAGCCAAAATCTTTGCGACCTCAAACTTAACCCGCGAATACGGCACTTCAATGGTCTGCTTTTTGACCATCGATGCATTTTTTATTTGGCTCAGTAAATCGCCAATTGGATCGTTTACCATGATGCTTTCATAACTCCCGGCAATTCGCCTTTGTGCGCCTTTTGTCGGAAGCACAACCGGCAGATGCCGAATTTTCTCATGTACGCACGGCTTCTGCCGCAAAGTGAACAGCGGTTCCGAAACCGCACCTTATACTTCTGCTTTTTATGAAACTTCACAATGTCGGATAATTTTGCCATATTATGCTGCAAACGGCATGCCCAGTCCGGCGAGGAACTTCTTTGCCTCGTCATCTGTTTTTGCCGTTGTCACAAATGTAATTTCAAATCCACGAACTTTATCCACCATGTTATAGTCAAGTTCAGGAAAAATCGTCTGTTCGGCAATCCCCAGCGTATAATTCCCGCGACCGTCAAACCCGCGGGTTGACACGCCGCGAAAGTCTCGAACGCGCGGAAGCGCAATTGATGTCAGTTTCAGCAAAAAATCGTTCATCCGCTTGCCACGTAGCGTCACTTTGAGCCCGATGACATCACCGGCGCGCAGCTTAAACGTTGAGATTGCGCGCTTGGCGCGCGTAATCTGCGGTCTTTGTCCGGCAATGACGGCAAGCTGCTCCTGCATCTTTTCTATAACCTTTTTATCACCAAGAGCTTCGCCAAGTCCGCAGTTTATGACGATTTTAACAAGTCTCGGCGTGGCAAAAGGGTTTTGATTCTTCATACAGCTATATTGTGCTTCCGCATTTCTTACATATTCTCTCTTTTTGGCCTTTGGAAACAAAATATCCCACCCGCGTCGGCTTGCCGCATTTGGGACAAAGAAGCGCAATGTTGCCCATCAACAGTGGGCGGTTGTATTCAATAATGCCGCCTTCGTGCCGTTCATCACGCCTTTTTTGGTGACGCTTAAACATGTTGAGTCCCGGCACCAATACCGCGTGCGCCGCCGGATATACCCGCTCGATTTTTCCTTTTCGACCCTTATCTTTGCCTGCAGTCACGATAATGTGATCACCTTTACGCAGTTTCATAGTATTACCATACTTCCGCCGCCATGCTGACAATTTTATCAAATCCGTTCTCTTTTAGCTCGCGCGCTACCGGACCGAACACTCTGGTACCGCGCGGGTTTTTGTCTTTCGCGTTATCAATCACAATGCCCGCGTTATCGTCAAATCGTATATAGGACCCATCTGGTCTTCGAAATTCTTTTTTGGTCCTGACGATGACGACCTTTATCAATTCATCATCTTTCACGGCACCCTGCGGGTCTGCTTTTTTTACCACGCACTGGACAACGTCTCCCAGCTTCGCGACCTTCTGTTTTGACGCGCCATACACGTGGATGACGATCATGCGCTGCACCCCTGAATTGTCTGCCGCTACCAAACTCGTCCGTCGCTGAATCATAGCTTATCAACCAAAAGAAAATGTTTTGTTTTACTAATCGGTCGAACTTCTGCAATACGAACCGTATCGCCGACACGAATACCTGTACTGGTCGTATGAACAGCAAATGTTGTTGTTCTGCGCATCGTCTTTTTGTATAGCGGATGTCGACGGGTCGAATGAACCGCTACCATAACGGTTTTCGCGCTATGAACACGAGTGACAGTACCGATAAATTCTTTTGTCTTATGCGTTTTTTTCATGGCTCATCTCCCTTTTTCTCACAACTGTAAGACACACTGCGATATGTTGCCGAAGTGTTCGTGTTTCCCGCACGTTCTTCAATTGTTTGGTTTTACGTGAAAGCGTAACCTGGGCGAGCTTCTGTTTAAGTTCTGCAATGTGCTTTTTCAGCTCACTATCCGTCATCGCATGGATTGCCTGTTTCTGTTTGATTTTCATGTTATTCCTTAACAATAAATGTTGTTCTGACCGGCAATTTTGCCGCTGCCAGCCGCATGGCCCCCCGCGCATCCGCAAGTGGTACACCGCCCATCTCAAACAGTATCCGGCCAGGTCTGACAACCGCAACATACTCATACACATCTCCTTTGCCGCTTCCCATACGTGTTTCCGGCGGTTTTTTGGTAATGGGCTTATCGGGAAAAATCCTGATCCATACACGGCCCCCGCGCTTTGTGTAATGTGTCAATGCCCGTCTGGCCGCTTCGATCTGGCGGCTCGTTACCCACCCCGCGGTGAGCGCTTTGAGTCCAAATTGACCGAACGCTATCTGGCTTCCACGGATTGATTTCCCGCCCCTTGTTCCGCGGAATGCTTTTCTGTATTTGGCTCGTTTTGGCGATAGCATATCTGGCTATTGTTCATCGTTCACAGGAAAATCATTTCATGAACGGTGAACTACTACCTATGAACGTTTTCTACAAATCCATATCTTCACTCCGACGTATCCTGATTTCGTAAGCGCCGGCACCGCCGCAAAATCCACATCTTCGCGTATAGTCGAAAGCGGAACCGTGCCGGACTGATACCTTTCCTTCCGTGCTATTTCTGCTCCTGCGATACGCCCCGAAAGAATAACTCGCACGCCCTTTGCGCCCGCAGACATCACGCGATCAACCGCCTGATTACATACACGCTTGTGCGGCATGCGTTTGACAAGCTGATCGGCAATGTTGGTGGCCACAAGATATGCGTTGAGATTTGGCTCCTTTACTGGTTCTACAGCCAGTTCAACTTTATACCGCGATGCGGATTGAAGGAGCGACTGCTTCTTTTCATACGGCAGACGCTTTATGTGATCGTTTCGCATAAACTGCTCGATGAATTTTTTGAGCTCCTCAAGTCCGCTTCCTCCGCGGCCGATGACGATGCCCGGACGTGAAACGTAGAGCGTCACCTTAATTTTATTAATCGACCGTTCAATAACCACTTCTGAAAGCCCGGCAGGTTTGAGTTTGGCAAAAAGCTCTTTCCTAAGCGCTGCATCCATATACACGAACGTTTTGTACTGCGTTTTATCCGCAAACCACCGGCTGCCCCAAGTAAAAACAGAGCCGAGTCGAAACCCTTTTGGATGTATTTTTTGTCCCATACCTAGCAATAAAGAATTGATGATACGCAAGATAGCATAGTCTTATCAGGTAGTTTTTATCTCGCGTTTTTCATCCGTTAGCACAACACGTATGTGCGTCATTCGTTTTTTGTACCCGTGCGCCTGACCTTTGCTGACCGCGTGCCACCGCTTCATGACAGGACCACCCATTATTTCGATATGTTTGAACCGCAAGCCCTCCACCGATCCGCCTTTTTGCTTGACATTGGCGAGGGCAGACAAAATGACCTTTGCCAGGGGCTTTGCAGCGCTCTTGGTCATAAGCGCAAGCTGATTGATGGCAGCTTCCGGCGTCAACGAACGGATGGCATCCGCAACAAGACACGCTTTCCTTGCGCTGACTCTCACATATTTTGCTGTTGCCTGATACTCCATATTATGTTTTTTCCATCGTCCGCTTGGTTACCTTGCCGTGTCCGCGAAATAGACGCGTCGGCGCAAACTCACCCAGTCGATATCCCACCATGGCTTCTGTAACAAATACCTCGATAAATTGACGACCATTGTGCACGGCAAACCGGTGACCAACAAATTCCGGAGGAATCTGACAATCACGTGCCCACGTTTTTATTGGCGATTTCTCTCCCCCCGCCTTTTGCTTCATAACTTTCGCAAGGACGCGTTTATCGATATATGGACCCTTTTTACTGCTTCTGCTCATTTTTTGGTTCTCCTTTGTATGATAAATCTGTCACTATATTTTTTTCGTTTTCTCGTTTTTTTACCAAGCGTCCTTTTCCCCCACGGGCTTTTGGGCGACTTCATACCGATACCGCTTCTTCCTTCTCCTCCTCCGTGCGGGTGCGACCGAGGATTCTGCGCAACACCGCGAACCGCCGGCCGTATACCTCTGTGCCGGCTTCTGCCTGCTTTGCCGATCACCTTGTTTCGCCAATCAACATTTCCCAGTTGACCAACGGTCGCCTTGCAATCAGCCTTAAATGCGCGTATTTCCCCTGATGGAAGCTTTACATGCACCACATTTTGATCAACAGCCAGAACAACCGCCGCATTCCCGGCACTTCGAACCATCTGGGCGCCTCTGCCGGGCATAATCTCAAGATTGTGGACCATTGTGCCTACCGGCATCAATCCCAGCCGGAGCGCATTGCCTGGTTTGATGTCCGCGTCTTTACCAGCCATGACTCGCTGTCCTACGCTTAACCCAACAGGGGCGCAAATATAGCGCTTCTCCCCATCTTCATATTGAAGAAGCGCGATATCAACCGAACGGTTTGGATCGTATGCAATCGAAACAACTCGAGCGGCAATTCCTTCTTTATCGCGCTTCCAATCAATCATCCGATAGTACCGCTTGTGCCTGCCCCCGCGGTGGCGCACCGAGATGTGTCCCTGTTGGTCTCGGCCAGACTGCTTTGGCAATAGAACGGTTAACCGTTTTTCCTTTCTCATATTCCTTCACCTTTTTGGTCCTGCTTAGTCACTTCAAATGCGTCAATGGTTTGACCATTTTTGAGTTTAACGATGACCTTTTTCCAATCCGAACAGCGAACCACGCGCATTCTCCTGCCGGAACGACGCGCTTTTCCGTGCATCGATATGGTGCGAACAGAAACAACATTCACGTTGTACAGTTTTTCAATTTCTCGGGCAATATCTTCTTTGCGCCCATGCGTATTTTCAACAACAAAGGTGTACCACCCGCGGGAAGCCAGCGACAGCGTTTTTTCTGAAATGTGGGGCTGTTTAATATGCATGTTCATAGTCAACTAACAAATGTTTCTTTTAATGCGGCGAGTGTTTCTTTCATAATAACAATCGTTTTGTGTCTAAGGATGTCATATGTATTGATTGAACGAGCTGGCAGTATATCGACTCCTTTAATATTTCGAGCAGATCGTTTCACGTCAATTGCTTCAGGCGGAACAACAAGGAGCGTTCTGTTGGTTGCCCCAAGCGCCTCAAGAGTTTTTACCATTTCCTTCGTTTTGGGCTGAAGCGTCGCCAATCCGTCTACGAAAATAACGTGTTTTGAAGCAAGTTTTTGTGTCAATGCGCTGGCGAGCGCTTGGCGCTTCATTTTTTTCGGCATCGAGAGGCTATAATCGCGCGGCTTCGGTCCAAGGGCCACCCCCCCGTGGACAAAAATCGGAGCCCTTATGCTTCCGTGACGCGCGCGGCCGGTCCCTTTCTGGCGGTATATTTTTCGCGTAGAACCCGCTACCTCTCCGCGAGTTTTGGTGGATGCTGATCCTTCTCGCTGATTGGCAAGGTACACACGGACAGCCGTCGTCATAAGGCGGGGATTAATGGTGGCGGCAAACAGCTCTTTGGGCAGCGTCACTTTGCCCTTAACCTTCCCATCTATCCCCACCGCAGGAACCACGATACCTCGTTCGTTTTGTACTTGTACCGTCTTGACAGACGCTTGCTTCTTTGAAGGTGATTTGTTTTTAGATATCGTTTTTGGCATAGTGTTAGCGTGCTTTCTCAATAAGAAGGAGGCCGCCACGGCCTCCCGGCACCAACCCTTTAATAACTACCGTGTTTGTCTGGGGGTTTACGGCAACTACGGTGAGTCCCGATACAGTCACTTGATCGGAGCCCATCCTGCCGGCCATGCGCTTGCCTTTATAGACGCGGCCGGGCGTCGTCGTCTGACCGATCGATCCCGGCGCCCGTTCACGGTCAGATTGACCGTGCGTTCGCGGCCCACCCTTAAAGTGGTGCCGCTTGACGACTCCTGCAAATCCTTTGCCCTTGGAAACACCCGTAACGCGAATCCTATCTCCAACGGCAAAAACATCTCCTACTGTGATTTTTGATCCTAATGATAGATCGCCAAGATCGCGTTCCTCGCGGACTCGAACCTCGCGAAAAAAGCGGGGCTTTTCCTGTATTCCCGCTTTTTTTATGTGTCCTTCGGTAGCCTTATTCATGTGTGACGTACAACCGAATCCGAGCTGAAGGCTTTTATATGAACCGCTGTCTGTAATTCTGGTAATCCAGCACGGCCCAGCAGTAATTGTCGTCACCGGAATGCGCCGGCCGTCGCCGGTAAAATGCTGGCTTTGACCAATTTTTGTTCCAAGTAGTGCGTGTACCATAAAAAAAATCGACCCGCCTCGTGGGTCGACGCCCTCATCCGAGACTTTTGGTGTACCTATGACATGATCGTTTTTCGCGTCATATCAGTATATTTAGTATACCAGAGTATCTGCAAAAACTCAATTTTCCACATTCTGCTACTGTCGCAATGGCATTATCACATCTTGATTTCTACGTCCACCCCTGCCGGCAGGTCCAAATGCATCAGCTGATCGATGGTTTTATCCGTCGGTTCAATAATATCTATAAGCCGCTTGTGCGTTTTGATCATAAAGTCTTCACGACTGTTTCGATCGATAAACGGCCCCCGAGCAACATTGAAGTGCTCTTTGTCTGTCGGTAGCGGCACCGGTCCCACGACACGGGCGCCAGTTCTCACAGCTGTATCTAATATTTTCTGACAGCAATCGTCGATGATTCTGCTGTCATACGCTTTTAAACGTACACGAATTCTTCCTTTGGGCATGATATCTATGTCAACGATGCGCAACGCCTTGGGACAGACAAGCAGTTTACGCAAGTATTTTCGTTACCACTCCTGCGCCAACCGTGTGACCGCCTTCACGAATAGCGAATCTCACGCCTTCTTCAAGCGCCACCGGAACGATGAGTTTCGCCGTCATTTTTGTGCTGTCTCCGGGCATAACCATTTCAACTCCCTCCGGCAGCTTCACTTCACCGGTCACATCGGTTGTTCTGATATAGAACTGAGGACGGTAGCCGGTAAAAAACGGCGTGTGGCGTCCGCCTTCTTCTTTTGCAAGAATATAGACTTCCGCCTCAAATTCCGTGTGAGGCTTGACACTGCCGGGAGCCGCAAGCACCTGTCCGCGCTCAACTTGATGTTTTTCAATGCCGCGCAGAAGAACGCCGATATTATCTCCGGCCATGCCTTCATCCAACAGCTTTCGAAACATTTCTACCCCTGTGACAACTGTAGATTGCGTTGCTTTGACGCCAACAATTTCTATTGTGTCATTGACTTTAACTTTTCCGCGCTCCACCCTACCAGTGACAACCGTGCCTCGACCCTTGATCGAAAACACGTCTTCAATTGGCATCAGGAACGGCTTGTCAAGATCCCGCTTTGGATCCGGCACGTATTCATCTACCGCTTTCATTAGTTCCTCAATTGATTGTTCGGCTTCTGCATCTCCCTGAAGCGCCTTAAGCGCCGATCCTCTAATAACCGGAATGTTATCACCCGGGAACTTATATTTCGTCAACAGCTCTCGAACTTCCATTTCCACAAGATCTAATAGCTCTTTGTCAGAAACCATGTCGCATTTATTCATAAAAACGACAATCGCCGGCACGTTGACTTGTCGAGCCAAAAGGATGTGCTCCCGAGTCTGCGGCATGGGGCCGTCAGGCGCTGAAACCACTAAAATGGCTCCATCCATTTGAGCGGCGCCGGTAATCATATTTTTGATGTAATCTGCATGTCCCGGTGCATCGATATGGGCGTAGTGCCGCTTTTCGGTTTCATATTCGGAATGATGGATATTTATAGTAACCCCCCGTGCTTTTTCTTCCGGAGCGTTATCGATTTCTTCGTACTTGAGCGCTTTTGCCAAATTCTTTTTTGCAAGTACATGGGTAATTGCTGATGTAAGGGTCGTTTTTCCATGGTCAACATGACCAATGGTCCCGATATTCAAATGGGGCTTTGTTCGTTGAAATTTTTGCTGGTCTGCCATAATCCTCCTTGCAAAAAAATTAATTTAATAACTGCCAATACCTACCGCCACTGATTTGTCAGTTGCAGTTTGCATTGTATCACACGCTAGACTTTTTTCGCAATGATCTTTTCCTGAATATTCTTAGGCACTTCTTCATAGTGACTTGGCTCCATATAGTACGTTGCCCGGCCTTTGGACATACTGCGAATGGTTGTGGCATATCCTGACAGTTCTGCAAGCGGAACGAGCGCGACAATCACCGTAATGTGACCCCGTTTTGCTGTCCCCAGTATTTGTGCGCGCTTGGCGCCCAAATCGCCGATTATGTCTCCCATGTATTCGTCTGGCGTTGTCACTTCAACCTTCATGATCGGCTCAAGAATAGTGGGGCTTGCCTGTTTCACGGCATTTTGCAGCGCCATGCTTCCGGCAATCTTAAACGCTATTTCAGAACTGTCAACTTCGTGAAACGTTCCATCATAGAGCGTTATTCGCATATCAACCATCGGATAGCCCGCAAGGACGCCGTTTTCCATGGCTTCTTTGACGCCCTTTTCCACAGCAGGAATAAACTCGTTTGGTATCGCGCCGCCTTTGATCGCGTCAACAAACTCAAACCCCTCTCCTCTGGCTTTTGGTTCAAGACGCAAGAAGCAATGACCGTATTGCCCGCGGCCGCCGGATTGACGGATATATTTGCCTTCACCCTCTGCGGACCTATTAATCGTTTCTTTGTACGCTACTTGAGGCGCGCCAACATTGGCATCCACCTTAAATTCGCGCTTCATGCGGTCAACAAGAATCTCCAAATGAAGCTCTCCCATGCCCCAAATGATTGTCTGATTAGTCTCAAGATTGCTTTTAATCTTAAACGTCGGGTCCTCTTCCGCAAGCTTCTGAAGCGCGTAACCCATTTTCTCTTGGTCGTTTTTCGTCTTGGGCTCAATAGCAAGCGAGATGACCGGTTCGGGAAAAGTGATTTTTTCCAGCACGATAGGCTTGCTCTCATCGCAGATTGTGTCTCCGGTAATGGTATCTTTAAACCCAACAACGGCAACGATTTCTCCTGCGTAGGCTTCTTTAATTTCTTCACGCTGATTGGCATGCATGAGAAGCAGTCGCCCCACGCGTTCTTTGAGACCTTTAGTTGAGTTATACGCGTATGAACCCGATTCGAGTTTTCCCGAGTAGATGCGGACATAGGTAAGTTTTCCTACATGAGGGTCTATTTGAATTTTAAACGCCAAACCTGCAAACGCATCCTCTTTCGTTCGCTTGCGTGTAACGTGGTCGCCTGTTTTTGGATGCGTGCCGGTTACAGGAGGAAGATCCAGCGGACTAGGCAAGTAGTCAACCACAGCATCCAGAAGCGGCTGGACGCCTTTGTTTCTCAAGCTCGTACCCGCATAAACCGGAACAAGCTTATAGCCGATCACAGCGCGGCGAAGCGCAGCTTTTAATTCATCAATTGAAGGCTCTACACCGTTAAGAAACTTTTCAATAAGCGCGTCGTCTGTTTCTGATATGCGTTCAATAAGGTTGTGCCGGCTTTGCTCTACCTCATCTTTAAGCTCGACAGGAATCTCGTCGGTAACATCAAATTTCGCTCCTAATTCATCGCTTCCCCAAAGAAATGTTTTTTTTGTCAACAGATCAACAATTCCCTTAAATGCATGTTCTCGACCAATAGGAACGACCATAACAGCACAGCGCGCGCCCAAACGTTCTTCAATTGACTGAATAGTCATGCGAAAATCTGCGCCGAGTTTATCCATTTTGTTGATAAAGCAAAGTCGCGGCACATTATATTTATCAGCCTGATGCCAAACGGTCTCGGATTGACTTTGGACGCCTTCTTCTGCGTCAAGGACGGTAATACCGCCGTCTAACACGCGCAATGATCGCTCAACTTCCGCGGTAAAATCGACGTGTCCGGGGGTGTCGATGATGTTTAATCGGTAGCCTTTCCAAAAGGTGGTAGTTGCGGCAGACACAATGGTTATGCCGCGCTCACGCTCCTGCGCCATCCAGTCCATTTGGGTGGTGCCTTCATCGATGTCGCCGATTTTGTATGTGCGGCCGGTGTAGTAAAGGATGCGCTCGGTTGTTGTCGTTTTACCCGCGTCAATATGAGCAATAATGCCGATATTCCTCACGTTATCAAGTGATACATCACGATCTTGTGTAAGAGTGGTGTGTGGTGTTGCCATATATGGTTATTATAAAACAAAAAGCGCCATCACTGGCGCTTAAGCAGCCGTGTCTAGCAGTACTATTGTACTAAAATTTACCTCTCCCTGCAAGGATATGAGAAAGGCGTATTACGTTTGTTTTACCGCAATGACTTCTATCTCTACACGGCAACCGTCTTTGACGAGCTTAGAAAACTTCAATAAGTGTTAAAAACCGATTAAGAAGCGTTGAAGTATTTATTGAAGCGCTAATACATTCTGTGAAACGATCATTGGTATCTTTGTCAACTACCCAAAACGTGGCGAGGGTTGTCTGAGACAAGTTTGGCATAAT
>CAZQTD010000017.1:0-23899 GCA_964596355.1 uncultured Gammaproteobacteria bacterium | reverse complement strand
TGACGGTGTGTGTGATGGTATCTTCTCGTTATACGGAGGTGATATATATGACAAATGAAGATAATGACCAGATAGCGAGAAGGTTTATAGAAGACGAGATATCAAGGAGACGGCAGGAGAATGAAGAAAACATAGGAAGGATTATTACAGAGTTGATATCTCAAGTTGCTAAAACATCACAATTAAAACAGCTGCCGATTGACTATGCGGGAATGATTATTGATGTCAGAAAGAATGAGAAACCAATTGACCCTAATGAGGCAGTAAAAACGTTTCTTGGTGCCCCAGCAGGGTTCTTGTCAATGTGTCGTGACGCTGGGCTTACTCAACCAGCTACCGTCGGAGCATTTGTAGAAATGTTGACAGAACTTGAGCGTACATTGCGCTTGATGGTACCATTTAGTCCTACTAACAAGCCACCTGTTCAGACTGTGCATCTAAAGGCGGCGGATATCCTTGGCGGCGCATTGGCCGTATTACCAAGTAGCGAGTAGACATGGTTTCACCAGATTACAAGGTGTCACCTTGGAGCTTCTTTGTTTGGAAAAAATTGCGGAAGATTCGCAGAAGCTTTGTTTCCATCTGTTTGCTTTGCAACACCGCCATCACTTCTTCGTGATGTGTGGCATTCGTTCCGTCCTTTGCTATGACATTGCTAATGAGTGAAACACCCATGGTCTTCAAGCCGCGGTTAGCGGCAACGATTATCTCCGGCACCGTGGACATGCCGACGGCATCGGCGCCCAGCGCGCGAAGCATGACGCATTCAGCTTTTGTTTCATACGCGCGGCCGGTGAGCGCAACATACACGCCTTCATGAATTGATCTATCCAATTTCTTAAAAATCCTGCGCAACTGCGTATCATATTCACTGTTTTGCGGTTGGAAAAAATCATTATCCCCAAAGTCATGGTGTGAACCCAACAGGGGATTAGGTTGAAACAGGCCGATGTGCGAGGTAATCACCATAAGGTCGCCAACGTTGAATGCTGGATTTAACCCACCGGCTGCGTTTGTGGCGATGTAGAGCGTGCATCCGAGGTTTGCAACGACGTGAACAGGGAATGTGACAATATCCATCTGTCGGGGCTGGTTGGCCACTTCGTAATAATGCGTGCGGCCTTTGAGACCGATCATCGGCACGCCTTCCAGATATCCGGCAATGAGCGTCCCTTCGTGGCCGGGAACCGTTGAAACGGGGTAGTGGGGGATGGTTTTGTAGGGAATGGAAGCGACAGGCTTGATTAGGCCTGCGAGTTTGCCAAGCCCTGATCCCAGCGTGAGCGCGACGCGCGGAGAAAAGCGCGTATCCTTGATTTTTGATCGTATAAATAACGCCGCGCCGATTACTCGTTGAACGTATACATCTATCGCTCGTTTCATGGTAGCTTATCAAATCATGGCAGCTATTCAAAAAATATGGTAATTTAACCCACGGCCGTGGATTAAATTACCATATTTTTATTATTCTTACTATTCTTAGCAATTGGGTTTTGAGACGGTAGCATACTGTTGCCATTTCGCATGATTTATTCGTATGATTTGAAATTTGCCTGCCTTGAGTTTATCGAATGGGCGATTTGCGATTTGAGATACATCACTTCAGGCTCCTCGTATGTTCCGTCGCGCCGGCGCCGGTGACGGCAATAAACTGACCTTTTTCATGCATTTCTTGTATCGTGTGCGCTCCCAAATAGCTCATGCAGGAGCGTAAGCCTCCGTCAAACGCAAACAGCGTTTTAATTGCGGTGCCTTTATACGGTGTTGCGACTACCCGTCCTTCCGGCGTGTAGTGTTCGCCGTTCGTTGTGCTGTCTCCCAGATTTTTTCGCTTGGCAAATGCGCTTGCCGATGCCATGCCCTGAACGATTTTTTTGAGTACTCCGTTATCGAGCATTGTTTCCCCCGGACTTTCTTTGGTGCCGGCAAACAGGCTGCCGATCATGACGCTTTGCGCGCCGGCGACGAGTGCCTTGGGTAAATCACCGGGCTCGCGGATGCCGCCGTCTGCCATAATGGGAATGGTGTTGCGCTTGAGGGAAAGCGCGTCAGCTACTTCCATGATTGCGGTAATTTGCGGGACACCCACGCCCGCGACGTTTCTGGTTTCACACACGTAGCCGGGGCCTACACCAACTTTTACCCCATCCGCGCCGCTGTCATAGATGTATCGTGCTCCTTCACCGGTTGCGATGTTGCCGGCGATTATCGGCACGGTGATTGTTTCCTTTCCTTTGAGTCTATGGAGCATTTCTTTCGTGTATGTTAACCCTCCATGGGCAATGTCCAAGACCAAGACGTCTACGCCTGCGGCAACCAGCATGTGCGCGCGGTCCACGTCGTGGTTTTTCACACCGATAGCTCCTCCCACCATGAGTCTGCCCTTGGCGTCAAATGACGCCGTCGGAAAGTCGTTTTTGTATGAAAAATCTTTGAGCGTAAAAACGCCAGCCAGTCGACCGGACTTGTCGACCACGGGGATTTTTTGGATCCGGTGCGCGCGCATTTTTTCTATGGCTTGAGCAGGACTTGCTTCTTTGTTTACGGTAATGACGCGGCTTCTGGGAGTCATGACTTTTGAGATACGGTCGGTTGGCGAAGCGGCAGGGTAGTCGCGGGTAGTAGCGATGCCCACAAACGTGCCGTCAAACCGGTCGCCTTTGTAGACGATGACATAGCCACGGTTTCTCTTTTTCTGGATTGCGACAACCTGCGCAATGGTTGCCGTGACGGGTACAAGCGGCGGATCATCGTCGATAATGCGAACCAAATCTTTGACCTGCATGACTTCTGCTGCTTGAGCCTCTGGCGTCATGAACCGGTGAATGATGCCGATGCCGCCGTAGAGCGCCATGGTGATTGCCATTCTGTGTTCAGTCACCGTATCCATGTTGGCGGAAACGATTGGAAGCTTAATCGGTGGAAGTCCACGCGCAATGACGGTAGACGTATTGAGCTGGTCGCTGTGGCGGGATCGGATATCAGAAAGCCGCGGGCGGATGAGAACGTCCGTATAGGCAAGTCCGTGGCCGGTAATTTTTTTGGGCATACTTACTCCCACTCCATCGTGGCAGGGGGTTTTGTGGTTATGTCATAGACGACACGAGAAATGTTGGGCACTTCGTTGACGATGCGCGAAGATATGGCTTCAAGTGTTTCGTATGGGATGTGCGCCCAGCGGCTGGTCATAATGTCTTTGGATTCATACGCGCGCACAGCAACAACTTCTGCAAACACTCGTCCATCGCCTTTCACCGCCGTAGAATACGCGCCGGTCATGACGGCAAAACACTGGAACATCGCGCCATACAATTGCGCGTTGGTGAGTTCTTCGATCACGATCGCATCGGCTTGTTTAACCTGATTGAGCCGCTCGGGTGTTACTTCCCCACGGATGCGTACGGCATATCCCGGGCCGGGAAACGGCTGTTGGGCAACAATGTCATCGGGCAGTCCGGCCAAGCGGCCAAGCTCGCGCACCTCATCTTTATACAAATGGCGCAGCGGTTCAAGAAGCGTGAGCTTGAGGGTCGCAGGCAAACCGCCGACGTTATGATGTGATTTTATTTTCGACGCGTGTTTACTGCCTTTTGACTCAATGACATCCGAGTAAATCGTTCCTTGAGCCAAAAACGCAACGTCGGTGTATTGTTTGGCAACGTCTTCAAATATATCGATATACAGTTTGCCGATGGTTTTGCGTTTTTCCTCCGGATCGACTTTTCCTTTGAGCGCGGCAAGAAATCGTTCGCGTGCGTCAACGACGACAAGATCGCTGTTACTTAACTTCGTAAAAATATTTCTTACGCGTTCTTTGGTGCCGTCGCGCATCAGGCCGCTGTCGACGTACACCGGGATGAGTCGTTTGCCGATTGCACGGCCGATTAAAAACGCCGCGACTGTTGAATCAACGCCGCCGGAAACAGCGGCAATGACTTTACGTGTTCCCACGGTGTGCCTGATGGAATCGATGATAACGTTTGGATTAAGGACCAATGGTTTAAGCACCTCGCCGCACACGCGTGTTGCAAAATTTTTCAAAAGCTCCGTGCCGTACTGCGTGTGGTCCGCTTCTGGATGAAACAGGACGCCGTAGATTTTTTCCCTTTCATTATATATCGCGGCGATAGGCGCGCGGGGGGTTGATGCGGCCACATGAAATCCCGACGGCGCTTGCGTGATACTGTCGCCGTGAGAAACGATAACGGTAAACTCCTCTTGCGGAAGGGAAAACACGCTGTGTCGCGACAAAAGCCGAAGCGTTTGCGGCCCGTATTCTTTGGTGATACTTTCTACCTTGCCGCCCAGAAGGTGGGCAATAATTTGACAGCCGTAGCAGATGCCTAAAAGAGGGATGCCCAAAGCAAAGATGTCTTTGGTGATTGTGGGCGCGCCCTGTTCATACACAGACGCAGGGCCGCCGGAAAAAATTATACCGGTCGGACGGTTTTCTTTGACACGCGCAAACGTTTCTTCCGGAGTAGTGTAGGATACGTCGACGCCAAAAGACCGTAGTCGTCGTCCGATAAGATGTGCGGTTTGACTTCCAAAATCGACGACGAGAATCATAAAGTCATCAAATAGCGGTTTACTGATACCGGTTCGTTATTCGTTGATGTTTATAATAGCACGATCGTGTCGTGTTTGCCTATGGACGCTACGCGGACGCAGGAAAACGCTTTAATTCCCAGTGTCTCAACATACGCAAGCCCGCCCTGAAAGATTTTATCAAATAAAACTGCGTACCCGACCACGGTGACGCCCCGCTTCAAAAGCCCATTGATGATGTGATAGCCGGTTTCGCCTGTAGCGCACACGTCGTCAAGAAGAAGCACGCGGTCGCCTTTTTGGACGAATGATAAATTGATGCCGGAAAATACCGTCGCCCCGCCGCTACTGGTTGTGAATGACCGCACCTCTTCCCGATATACGTCTTTCCACGACGTGGGGATGTTCTGGTCTTTGCGGGACGCATGGAGACGCGCGCTGCCGTTTAACTCAAGAGCAACGGCGGTTGCCAGATAATTGCCCGAGTGGGGGATGCCGTGGATTGTATCTATGTTATCGTTTCGAAAATAATGGGTAATGGCTTTGGCTGCGGCTTTTAGAACCGACGGCTTCATGCGCAGGTTAAAAGAAGAAATGGAGATGTAGCCGCGGTCAGCATCAATAACTTTTGCTTCGCGCAAAAATTCTTCCCGCAAGTAGGCAAGCTCATTTTGGGGATGTTGAGTCGCCATACGCTAGTATACACCAAACTGTGTTACTGTAACAGGATTTACTATTGGGTCATTGTTTGAGTTCAACGAATAACGATACCCTCTTGCGCTCCGGCTTGATAGATTGTTCCCTCGTGTGGATTTCTGCCGCCCACGGAAAAACAGGCAGGTTTGGTTGTCGGCTCACCATTTCTTGTTATTTCGGCGGGAGAATATCGCTGAGTGTGAGGGCCTCCGTCCCAGCCTCCAGGATATTTAACAATTAAATGGCCATTGGGATCGTGTGTTATCGTCATATCACCGTCTTCGAATGTTTCACCTGGGCCTATTGACACAATTCTTTGGCAAGCTTCCATATTTCCTCCTTCGCGCCTGAAACATTCCATCGTCCCAGCACCATGCTTGCTGGTTGTGATCCGCCTTCGCTCATGTTCGCGTCGAGGTCTCCGTCCTCGCCCTCGAAATATTCGCTTCGGCGGATTGATCGGCACCTAAGCTCACAAATATGAATTTGTTCGCTACGTTGCCATCAAAAAAAGGGCGCGAATCAAGCCCTACTAGCGTAGTAATAGCACGGCAAGAAGCAGGTGTCAACGATCAAAATCCATAAGGCCTTGCCTTGAGAGAATTCAAAACCGTTATTGCAGATAATGCTTCTTTGTGAACGCGATGAGGGAGGGGGAGAATTTGAGCGATTTGAGCGTTTCGGCAATTTCTGCCTCTGACTTGTGTTCTTTTTTGAGCATTTTATAGATGTTGATGATTGACTCGGTTTGTTCGTAGGGAAATATGATCCAGGCTGGTGTCGTCCCTGCAAAAAAATCCGGTTTATACATCGATTGCGGCTTGTAATACATCGTCATCGTGATGACTTTTTTTGGTTGCTGGGTGCGCAGATATTTCAGTGCGCGCACAAGCGTTTTGCCTGAATCCGATACATCATCAACCAGAAGGATGCGCTTGTCGTAGATGGGAGTAGAAAGCGGCTTGGTAATTCTTACGCGCCCCCGGCGCATAAGGTCCGTATAGCTTTGGACGGTGAATGTTGAGATGGGGACGCGCAGAAAATCAGTTAATAAATGTCCCAGCGTCAGTCCCCCGCGGGAGATGGCGACGATTTCGTCTACTGTTTTTCCGGCAGTGAGGAGCTTTTCAGCGAGCTGTTGGGCAAGCGCGTGGTATTCGGTCCAGGAGACCGGAAGGTATTCAATGGCCATGGTGTATAATACCTACATGGATACCACAAATCCGGCAAAATTAAAATATAGCAGTATCGCCATTTCCGGCCCGCCCGGCGCCGGGCGTACAACGTTGCTTCGAAATCTTAAACCGATTGTTGAGTCGTGGGGGTGGCAGACATTTTCCGGTGGCGAGTGGGCGAGGCAATTTGCTGTACGAAACGGAAAACTCAACCCTCAAGATCCTAAACATCATTTCGCCACAGACTACGGCGATGATATAGACCATCAGATAGACGCGGCGATGCGCGAAAAACTTGCTAATCCCAATGCGCACTTTGCCATAGAATCGTGGATCGCCGGGTGGAACATGCGCGGACTTGCCCACGTATTAAAGGTGCTTCTCACGTGTGATGTGTCACTGCGCGTCGATCGGCTCGTCAATCGGGATAACCTCACAGTCGACGAAGCCAAGGCGCACATCAAGGAGCGCGAAAGAGCGAACATGGAAAAGTGGAAGCGGATGTATGGGGTCACTGACTTTTGGGATTCCAAACACTACGACTTGATCATTGACACGTATGCCCACGGCCCAAAAGAAACCCTCGAACTAGTGTTGCAGGCAGTAAGATCATAAGACGCTCTGTTACTATGTTTTAAAACATAATAACAAAGCGGCGGATGTCTAGCTGGACGAAGCGTTGTTCGGTGAGAGTGGCGTGGATGCCGATCGGGAAAATACCCACCATGACATGCCTCCGGCGTAGAGTAAATAAAGCGTCAGCTGGATGACATCCATTGATTTTGTGACACCAAACACTGATTGAATAATGCCGCCGATTACCGTGGACGTTTCCGGTAAAAATGGAAGGTACACATTGGGCGTTGCGTTAAGCACGCCCGCCTCCATAAATTCGTGCGCGCCGCGCGCCAGTAGCCCCGCCGCAAACAGGATAAGCAGGGCGCTTGTTACTCTGAACGCATAGAAGACCGGCATCCGCAGCGTCGCCGCAAACAGCCCGTAGCAGACAAGGAGCGCAAGAGCGGCGCCAACCGCAAATCCTCCCAAAATCTGCTGGGGATTGGAGGAAACGTAGATGGTAGAAAGAAACAGCACGATTTCAAATCCCTCGCGAACAACAGCAGTGAATGTCAAGACAAAAAGCCCCCGCTGTTGCCGCTGTTCGACGGTTTGTTTGAGTTTCCGCAGCAGCTTCGTTTTATACCGTCCAAAATAGTTATGGAAAAAAAATACTGTCCACGTGATGAACAGCGCCGACGTCGTCATGAGGATGGCTTCGATGAGCTCTTCGGTTTTTCCCGTGTAAATCTCCTGCACTTTGACGCCCGCGATACTTCCGCCAACAAGAAGAAGAATGCTTGCCGCGGCAGCAGTAAGCGTCGCAATCCAGACGGTTTTAATGTTTCTTTTTTGACCAAGTTTGGTCAAAATTCCCATGATGGTTGCGACAATAAGGGCGGCTTCAATGACTTCGCGAAACGTAATAAGAAGCGAGGGAATCATAGTGCGCCTGTGGAAAGCGTGATACTATAGTACGGGAAAGGAAGGAAATAATGCAAGGAGAACGTGTAGGATATAGCACAATTTTTGGCTTTCCCAGAAATGTGCTTTTTCTTTCCGTCATTTCCTTTTTTAATGACATCGGCGGAGAGACGATAAAAAAAACGATCCCGCTTTATTTAGCAAACGTTTTGGGCGTCAAGCCGGTCATCGTCGGGCTAATCGAAGGCGTTGCGGATGCCACGCCGCAACTTTTACAGCCGATATCCGGGTATATCTCCGATCGGTTCCACCGTCGCAAGGCGCTAATTGCTGTCGGACAGACGCTACGGTCGAGCATGGTCCTCCTTTTTTTTGTTACGACATGGCCCGGCGTTCTCGTTGTCCGGTTTTTAGACAGAAGCGGCAAAGGCATTGCCACCGCACCAAGGGACGCGCTTATTTCTGATTCTGCAACAACCGGACATGTGGGCAAAGCGTTTGGGCTTAGCCGTATGTTTGATAACGCGGGGGCGGTCGTCGGTTTGCTTTTGGCAGGCGCGGTGCTAGTCGTCGTTGGACAGGGGGCAACAACCAAATTGACGCCCCAATCATTTCAGGCCATTGTTCTCCTCTCCATTATCCCGTTACTGCTGTCTTTCGGCATTGCAGTTTTTTTAATTCGTGACGTTTCGGGAAAAGTAAAAAAACTACCGCTGTCATTTCAAAACGGACTGGGGAAAAAGTTTTACCTGTTTTTATTTCTTTCGTTTCTTTTTACGCTGGGCAACTCATCCGATGCGTTTCTTATCCTGAAAGCTCAACTGGTGGGTTTCCCCATGTGGGGAATTTTTTTACTTCTTGCCGGATACAGCTTGGTATCCGCGGCATCAGGGCTGCCGCTTTCCGGGGTATCCGATACCATAGGAAGAAAGAAACTTCTCGTCGCCGGGTGGCTTTTGTATGCCGCGACGTATTTTTTCATCGGCATAAATCAATCGCTGACTCTCATGATTGTGTTTGTCGTTCTATATGGACTCTATTATGGATTAACTGAAGGATCAGCCAAAGCGTTTGTATCTGATATCGTGCCAAATGACCGTCGGGGAGTAGCTTTTGGCATGTATCATATGGTGACGGGACTGACGCTTTTCGTTGCGTCGTTTGTCGCAGGATTTTTGTGGCAGACGATTGCTCCTTCGGCGCCGTTCTTTTTCGGAAGCGTCATGGCGCTTGTAGCGGGGCTGGGACTGTTAATATTCTTTTAATCTATCTTATGATTCCGAGCGAAGATCAAGCAAAGGCATTGTGGGATAAGTACCATTTGCCCAACCAAAAGCGCGTTCACAGCGAGCTTATTGCCCGCGTTGCGACAGACTTTGCGAACAAATTACAGACGAAAGGGATTGTGATTAATGTGAAGCTGTTGCGCGCCAGCGCACTTCTTCATGATATTGACAAGGCAGTTGAAACGTTGCCTGGCGAAAAGCACCCTGATGCCGCAGTGAGAATTCTTCGACATGAAGGAATGGAAGAAGTTGCGGCTGTCGTCAAAACCCACCCGCTTCATGCAATTATAGACCCTGCGATTTGCCCCACAACGTGGGAAGAAAAGCTCCTGTTCCTCGCAGACAAAATGGTAAAATATGATATCATCGGCGTTGACAAGCGGTTTGCGCTGTGGCGGGAGGAAAACCTTCCACCCGAGGCGGTCGCCATCCTTGACGCGAGCTACCCGCGCGTTAAGAAGCTGGAGGAAGAAATACGCAATATAATAGGGGAGTAGCAAACGACGGACGACTGCGATATACTTTCAATAATGGCAGAAAGGAGTTGTCGTATGATAAAGAACCTTGTTGCCCTTTTGCTTGTTTTCGGTATTGTGACTCCTGCTCTTGCAGTTTCAACACCAACGGTACATCCTGCCGCAGAAGAAGGAGTCGCGGAAATCAAAGAAGAAAAAGTAGAATACACTCTTCCGTATCCGGGCATATTGCCTGATCATCCTCTGTATATCCTGAAAAAATTCCGTGATTCTATTTTTGAATACCTTATCGCAGATCCAATACGAAAAACGGAGTTTTATATTCTGCAGGGCGATAAACAATTACACATGGGGATATTTCTTAGCAATAAAGGAAATAAAGCGCTAGCCCAGCGCAGTGTTTCTTTGAGTCAAGCGTACATCAATAATGCGGTAAAAATAATGATGCAACGTAAAACGCAGGGAAAAGACGTTTCCGGACATATCCTAGAGCGTTTAGAGAAATCTGCGCGCAAGCATAAAGAGGTACTGGAAGAACTTGGATTTACCGACGCGCTGGAACTCATCGCGGCGCTGCAGGAAGAAATTGCCAAATTGAAATAAATGAACACTTGATGTAAAAAATGAAAACGAATAGTGTTCACGAAAAACGTGCCGGGTGGAGAAGAATCCTATAGATGCAGTTTTTGCACTATAATCACCGTACTTTTTCCTCATCCAACGACTTCAAGGCTATATAACAACGAGCGGCCCGTTTTGATATAGATAGTGCCAGTTGACGACGCTAGACTTAGTGTCTTAGTATAAACGTTGGCACCATAGGTAGCGTTTTAGCTTTCACATGTGAAATGAAGTGTCCATATTGTCATCACGATAATACTGACGTTTTAGAGACACGGGACAGCGAGGATTTGTCAGTAACCAGAAGGCGAAGAAGCTGCACAAAGTGCGAAAAGCGGTTTACGACGTACGAGCGAGTAGAAACCGTGCCGATTACGGTTATTAAAAAAGACGAAAGGCGGGAAACGTTTGATCGGGAGAAGCTCAAGCGCGGCATCTGGCGGGCAAGCGGCAAAACGACGATCAAAGCAGAAGACATAGACAGAATTGTCGACCAAGTTGAGCGCGAACTGATTTCTGGAGACACGACCGAAGTGCCAAGCAAAAGAATCGGAGAACTCGTCGCGAAGCGACTCAAGAAACTTGATAAAGTCGCGTATATACGCTTTTCAAGCGTGTTTCGACGATTTGTTGATATAGAAGATTTTGAAAGGGAAGTGCAGAAACTATTATAGTGTAATACTAATATACAAATGAATACGAATTATACGAATACAAAAAGTTCCTTTATTAGTATTATTCGTACACATTAGTATATTTGTATTATTGATTATTTATGGAACTCACAGGCATCAGAAATACGGTTTTTCTTGACCGATATGCGCTTAAAGATGAGAGCGGGAAACCGATTGAAAAAACTCCCGAGGAGATGTGGCGCCGGGTCGCTCACGCAATTGCGCAGGTAGAACCCAAAGGAATCCGCAAAGAATGGGAGGAGAAGTTTTTTGACGCGATGAACAATTTTACCTTTGTCCCCGGCGGCAGAATCCTTTCCGGCGCCGGCACGGGATATAAGGTAACGTTCTATAACTGCTTTGTCATCCCCAGCCCCCATGACTCTCGGCAAGGCATTTTGCAAACGCTCGCCCAAATGGTGGAAATTATGTCTCGCGGCGGCGGCGTTGGTATTAACCTGTCGAGTCTGCGGCCGCGCGGCGCGCGCGTGCAGAAAGTCAACGGATTCTCCTCCGGACCCATTAACTGGGCCGAGCTTTTTTCCGTGGCAACGAAAGATATTATCCAGCAAGGAGGGTCGCGGCGCGGGGCGTTGATGCTTATGCTGTGGGACTGGCATCCGGACATAGAAGAATTTATCACAGTCAAGCAGGACCTCTCCCGCATAAACGGCGCAAACCTTTCTGTGTGTGTTTCTGATTCGTTCATGGACGCGGTTAAAAACGACGGCGATTGGAATTTAGTATTTCCGGACAAAAGCGATCCGGACTATGACACGAAGTGGGACGGCTACCTGCCCAACTGGATTGCTTTGGGCAAAAAGCCGGTGGTCCATAAAACCGTTAAAGCGCGGCAGCTGTGGGATCTTATCGCGACTGCTGCGTGGAAAAGCGCAGAGCCCGGCGTCGTCTTTATGGAGCGGTACAACAAGTGGTTTAACAATTATTATTATGAGTACGTGAATTGTGTCAATCCGTGCGGAGAAGAGGGCTTACCGAATTGGGGAGTTTGCAACTTGTGTTCAATTAACTTGGCCGCGCTTGTCAATGACCGAGGAGAAATGGATTTTAATCGATTAAAAGAGATTGCCGCTATCGGTGTTCGCTTTCAGGATGATGTTATCGACGCAGATTTTTATGTTTTTGACGAAATTCGCAACGTGCAAAAAGAAGGCGAGCGGCGGATTGGTCTTGGCACCATGGGGTTGGGCGACGCGCTTATAAAAATGAAATTGCGCTACGGATCGCCGGAGAGCTTGCCCGTCATTGACAGAATTTACCGGACCATCCGCGACGCCGCGTATGAAGCATCGGTTGACATCGCGCGGGAAAAGGGACCATTCCCGAAGATAGAAAAAAAGAAACACGTTGAAGGGTATTTCGTCAAACAACTCCCCGAACACATCAGAAAAAAGATTATGCGTTACGGCATACGAAACAGCGTTATCCTTCAGCAGGCCCCAACCGGATCCACGTCGCTTCTTTCTGGCGTTTCAAGCGGTATTGAGCCGGTCTACGAATTTGAATTTATCCGCCGCGATCGCCTTGGCGAACATACGCTTCGACATCCATTGTTTGATGCATGGTGTAATGAATTTACAAAAACGCACGGACGAGAGCCTGCGCGCGAAGACCGGCCGGCGTATTTTGTTTCAGCAAACGACTTAACTCCGGAGGATCACGTGTATGTTCAGGCAACGATCCAAAAATACGTTGATGCGTCTATTAGCAAGACTGTCAACGCTCCGAACAGCCACACCGTTGACGACGTCAAGCGGCTGTATACACTCGCGTATGAACAAGGGTGCAAGGGTATTACCTACATGCGTGAAGGAAGCAGACAGGGAGTGTTGACTCGTACGGAGGCGGCAGCAAAAGAGGAAAGAAAACCGACAGTTGATCCTCGCATTCCCGAAGTGAAACCGCGCCCGATGGTTGTCCATGGTTCCACCTATCAAGTGGAAACGCCGGTGGGTCAGGCGTATGTAACGATCAATACCAACGGCGGCAATCAACCGTTAGAAATGTTTATCAATGTCGGCAAGGCAGGAAGCGACGTCACTGCCATGGCGGAGGCGGTCGGTCGGTTGATTTCCCTTATTTTTCGGATCGCATCACCCATTCCGTCGATGGAGCGCGCGCGCAAAATCGCCGCAGAACTCGTGGGCATCGGCGGCGCTCGATCGCTTGGATATGGCGAGAACCGCGTGCGGAGTTTGCCTGATGCAGTTGCCAAAGTCATTGACCGACATTTTGGGTTTTTTGCCAAACACAGACTGGAAAATGCGGTGCCCGAAGACGCGACGGTTCATGCGGACAGCAAGCCAACGGCAGGAAACGGTCAGAAAAAACATGAGACGGGAAACGGAAAACCCGCTGCTTACATCCAACCGCCGGACGTGGAACCTGCAGAACAACCCATGACTATTCCTGCGCAACAGATGCTTTTGACCGAGCGGCGTGTCGTCACCGTCGACCTGTGCCCGGGGTGCGGCGAAGCAAGTTTGGTGTTTGAGGAAGGCTGCAAGAAGTGCTACAGTTGCGGGTACTCGGAATGCTAATCTATTGATATAGTGGATACTATCCTTTCGTTCGCGTTGCTTACAGAGAAATTGTTATATTGCTAAATTGCTATATTGTTGGTAGGCACAAAAACAATATAACAATACAACACTGTAACAATTTGTTTTTTTATGCCAATCTACACCCGTACCGGTGACACCGGCACCACGTTTCTGTTTGGCGGCAAACGAGTCCTCAAAAGCGAGGAGCGTGTCGGTGTATATGGATCGATTGATGAACTGAATAGTTGGGTGGGGTTGGTTGCGGCGGAGACGTCGCATGAACATCTAAAAACACTCCTTGGTCAAATCCAATCAGATTTATTTATGATCGGCGGCTATCTGGCGGGATGGCAAACAGAGGTCGCCGCGGTGGAAACGCGCGTGCCGCAGATGGAAGTCGAAATTGATGCAATGGAAGAATCGCTTCCGGCTCTCACCAATTTTATTTTGCCCGGGGGCAGCCCTCACGCGTCACACGCACACATCGCACGAAGCGTCTGCCGCAGAGCTGAGAGAAAGGTGGTTGCGCTCTTTCAAGGCCAGGCCTTTGATAAAACGAAACAATCAGGTATCATCAAATACCTCAATCGTTTATCGGACTTGTTTTTTGTACTCGCGCGATTTATAAATAGACAGGCAGGGGTCGAGGAAGTCGTTTGGTCCGGCATGCCTCGACCGAAAAGAAAAAAATAAGAAGGAAGGGCAAGAGGAACCTTGTGTAACTCAAGGGCTGTGCCGCAACGGTAAAAGTCCGGAACTCTCCCTTGCTGTAATCCCGAGCAGGAATTGTATGCGCTTCAAAACGTCTATTGTTGACATCGTAGCCAGCGAAGTTCTTACATTGTTGGCATTTTTCCTCATCACCAATGGTGCCGTCTGGCTCTGCGGCGACTGGTACCCCAAAACACTTGCAGGACTTGTGGAATGTTTTGTATCAGCCTTGCCGTTTTCAGAAATGCACTGATATGAGATGGAGCAAGCAGGTTTGTAGTAATAAAGGGATATGACGTTTTGTTTCCCTACAAACGCCACATAAAGAAGGGTATATAATCCTATGCCGTGCGAATGGAATAAACATCTTGAGCTCCAAAACTTTTTGGATAATATTGACCGTGTTGGATTTGATTCAGCCCTCGAAATATCCCGGGCAAACGCGCGGTCCTATCGTGCAGAAAGAGAAGGAAGAGCATTTCGATGGGAACTTGTGGTGGACCCTTTACGAAATGACATGCTCATGAGCAATGGCAAGCATCTTTTAGATTCCGCAACGAGAGAACCCATATCCGGGGAAAACGCTGATATTGTCAGTGAACGAGTGAAAGCGGCGGTTCCATATGAAGCTCCGACATTGGAACTGGCGGTGGAACGTGCGCTTGCTGGAGACCGGGTCATTGTTTTTCCTGAACACTATGTTGGCGATAATGGCGATAACGATGTATTGATGCGGTTTTTTACGATATGGGTGCAAGATCCTAACAATAGCAGGTTGTATCACGGAAGGCGAATTGACATTGGAAGGGACGCTGTTCCTGACGAAGCGACAGCAATGCTCTCGGAGAGATTAGGATTAAGCGATAGAAAAGGCGTTCGTGTGCACCAAGACGAGACGCAAAAGTTTTCATTTGTCATTTCGTTAGACAAATTAGACAACTCCGTTCTCTGCGATCCAATACAGACAGTTGACACAGACGTGCAGGGTGAAATCGTGGATACGTCTCTGCGCTGGACGACGAGACCCATTGATGACAGGATTCACCAGAGGATTGATCACGGGGAGACTCGAGCGGAAGAACCTCCAACGCCAGAAGCTTCTGCCACTGGCGAAAAACGATTCAGGTACGGGCGTTTGACTCCTGACTTCGGAAACGAAGATGTTGTAGGCGCATCACGCCAAGACGAGGCAGTTGAGAATACTGCTGTTTGGCTTAAGCGAGTGGAAGAAGCACTGGATATTTCACCCGCGCGCGCGCAGGAACTTTTTGTACAGCTTGAAGAAGCGTGGGAGACGGTTGAGGGGGCGCGGGAAGTGATTGCATTTGCCGCAGATCCGGAAACGCAAGGCGTAGCAGTGCCGGCAGCGCTTTTTGCGCTGGACGTTCTGGCGCACCCTGAAACGCAGATTGGCGTAAACGGATCGATACACGAACAGTTTGAGTATGGGCTGGAAGAACGGGGAGAATCGGGTGGAGCAATAAAGCTATCGCCTGAAAAATGGGAAGCTGTTATTGCATTTTTTTTCTCCGATGAAGAAGCAAACGACTTGTTTGAATTGACTCAACTGCCGGCGGAGCAAACATCTCGTCCGAATGCTGACTCACTTGAGTTGATTCACGCGAGTCAAGAATCAGATGAAGTCTCAACGGGTGAGCGCATTGACGTTGTTGTATTGACGTGGGTTAAGGAATGTATTATGCGTGTTGATCGAAAGCCGAAAGAGGAAGCAGTGCAGAGTATTGAGCATGAAGAGCACATCGTGCTTCTTCACATGGGTGAATTGTGGGAGGCATTTATTGCGCTGGTTGATGCGCACGATATTCACGACGGAGAGAGAAATACAGTCATTGCGGAAAAACCAGCGGATGCGGATGTCGGAGCGGATAAAAAAAACCATCCGTCAACGGTCAAAGAAAAGAGACTCGTTAACGGATTGTCCGTTGCATTTGCCGTGTGGCTCCTTTTGAAATGTGATTCGTACATACGCGCGCTTGCGGCGCTTACGCAGTGCATATCAACGGGCAGCGAAGGCGCGGCCAAAGACACATCGCGCGGCATTAGGGAACAGATACGGGCGAAGCGGCCTGAAGGACTAATTCAGAAAGAACCTGCACAGTGGCTCCTTTTGGCAATTATCTGGTACCTTGCGCAGATTAGAGAGTCCTGCACGGCGGGATCCAATTTGGGTAGAAAAACAAATAAAAACCAGCCACGGAAACGCAAAAAGAAAAAAATCGCCGGCGGCATCATCTATTCGCATGCAGTTCATGGTATGATAATCGTATGACCGACCTGCCTGACCAAGTGAATACGAGCACTCCTCCGTCCCGGCCAAGTACGCCAATTTCTGTTACTACAGTTGGAGGTAAAGAATTCGAAGCTGTCATGCTCGGTGCGGAAGACGGATTGAGAGGAACAAGCGGACCAGAGGTTGACGCGCTTCCGAAAGAGGTTGCATCCGCGGGAGTTCGTGTGCATCCAACCACGATTCCCATCCCGCCGCCTATAGCAAATTTGGGGGTCAAGCCCAGTGGACAGAATATACCGGCGCATACAACAACGGTGACACTGCCAATTAGCGACGATCAGGTTGTTGCCGGATTAAAACAGGGGATCACTAGTTCATGGCGCTGGCTTTCGGTGTGGTGCCTAAGAAGACTGAAACAAGTGCATGTAGTATTACAGTCTATTCGCGGTCGAGTTGTCAGGGTGCGCAGATAGATTAGCTGACATTGCTGTATTGTTTTAACAATATAACAATTGTCTTAATGTATGTCAGAACAATTTTTAGATATCATCTATCGATTAGAAGTTTTGGCAATTACGGTTATCGTGCTTGTAGTTTTTTTGGCTGGACTTGCTGTCATTGGATATGTGGTATTTTTGATCTGGAAATTCAGAAATCGTGAAGAAGAATCGCTTGAGTCGGTGCTTCTTCAGATTGCCGTTCCCAGGGATAACGAGATAAAAATCGATGCAGCGGAACAAATGTTTAGCAGCCTTCACAGCATCCATAGCGGCGGATTTTTTTCGTTTCTCAAGCCGGTTGAACATCTGTCATTTGAGATTGTTGCGAAACCAGAGGATATTCGCTTTTACGTCTCAACACCGAGGAAACTTGTGGATCTCGTGGAAAAACAGATCCACGGCGCGTATCCCGGCGCTGATATTAAGGAAGTCGAAGAATATACCATTTTTTCCGAACACGGCAAAGTAGCGTTTGCCGCGCTACGGCTAAAACATTCGGACTACCTACCTCTTCGGATTTTCCGCGATTTGCCTACGGATCCGTTGTCTTCTATTACATCGGTATTAGCCAAGATGCGACCCGGAGAAGCCGCCGCAATGCAGGTTCTCATTCAGCCGGCCGGACATAAGTGGGCAAGTGTGGGCCGTTCGTATATTGCAAAGGTGAAAAAAGAAGAATCCAATCCTGAAAAAGCGAGTTTCAAAGTTGACCACAAGACACTCGAAGCCATTGAATCCAAAGTCAGTAAGCCAGGATTTAATACCGTCATCCGCTGCGTCGTAACAAGTCTAGACAAAGAAACGGCAGCCATGCATTTAGGCAATTTGCTTTCAAGCTTTAGCCAATTTACCTCTAATCACAACGCGTTTACCAAGGTAAAGATGCCGTTCAAGAAGTTATTCATGATGAACTTTATTTACCGGTATTTTCCGATTATGAATCTGCCGTTTTTTAAGCAATTCAGCGTCCTTAATAGTGATGAACTTGCCAGCGTATATCATTTACCGAATAAATCCATCGAAACGGCGCACATCTATTGGCTCAATGCCAAGCGCGCTCCCGCGCCGTCGCAAATACCGATGAGCGGTTTGTATCTGGGGAAATCCAAATACCGCGGCGTCGAGCGCCCCATCTATATATCTGATGACGATCGCAGGCGGCACATGTACATTATCGGAAAAACCGGCACCGGCAAATCCCAATTTCTGGAAGAAATGATAATTCAAGATATACACAATGGAAAAGGTTTGGCGGTCATTGATCCTCACGGAGACCTTATCGACGATGTTTTGAGCCGCATAACGCCCGATCGAGCAGAAGACGTGGTATATTTCGATCCGTCTGATACGGAACGCCCGATGGGACTCAACATGCTTGAGGCTAAAACCGAGGAGCAAAAGCATTTTGTCGTTACCTCGATTGTGGGACTTATGTATAAACTCTATGACCCGATGAAAACCGGCATCATCGGCCCGAGGTTTGAGCACGCGATACGAAACGCGATGTTGACCGTCATGAGCGAAGAAGGCAATACGTTTGTGGAGGTCGTCCGTGCATTAACCGACAGCGGATTTGTGCAGGAATTGTTGCCGAAAGTGCAGGACCCGATTATCCGCAGGTATTGGACGGATCAGATTGCCCAGACAGCAGATTTTCACAAATCAGAGGTTCTTGACTACATTGTATCAAAATTCGGGCGCTTCGTTACCAATAAATTGATGCGCAATATCATTGGTCAATCGCAGTCGAGTTTTGATTTCCGAAAGATTATGGATGAAGGCAAAATTCTCCTCATTAACCTCGCCAAAGGAAAAATCGGAGAAGAAAATAGCAATTTTTTGGGACTCATTCTCGTACCGCGGATCCTTATTTCTGCGATGAGCAGGCAGGAGATAGCGGAGGAAGATCGTCGCGATTTTTACCTGTATGTGGACGAGTTTCAGAATTTTGCAACACCTGACTTTGCGCAGATTCTTTCGGAGGCGCGTAAATACAAACTCAATCTGACCGTTGCCAATCAATTTATTGGCCAGATGGAAGAAGAAGTGAAAAATGCGGTGTTCGGCAACGTCGGCACGCTTGTTGCGTTTCGCGTGGGAGTAACTGATGCTAATTATCTACAGCATGAATTTCAACCGCTGTTTTATGAGGCGGACTTGATTAATATCGATAAATTTAACGCGTATATCAAAACCAACGTCCACAATGAGCCGGTTAAACCGTTTAGCATCGATATGACGAAAGATATGAGTAAAGTTCAGGCAATGAAAAATAAGAAGATTGCCGAAGCGGTTATTCAACTTTCACGACTGAAATACGGCAGACCCAAAGAACTCATCGAAGCGGAAATTTCGCAACGCGCGAGACTCTAAAATCCCCTGATTTTTTGTATTTACCCTCTTTACATTCGATGCAATTCCTGTATTCTCGATTTATAGATCGCGTATGGAATACAGTGAACCCAGCGTATACATTTTTAATATGTCTGAAGATGTGTGGCCGTTTATTTCTGCGATGAGCGATGATGCTGCCAAAAATTTTGAAATCCAAGAAAACGCAAACCTTCAAGACAGAGCATTATTTTCCAATATCGATGAAGATAACGTTTTGTTTATTTTGCCGCAACCTGTTCCGGAGGCGTTTCTGTCCTATTATCAAAGCATTAACGGCAAAAAGAATGTCCGCATTGCGGTTCCAACCAGTCACTCCGGTGAAATCTGTGTGGATATGCTTCATGATGAAAACGTCCTGCACGCGATTGCTGAAACGGCAAACGGCGCCAAAAGACTGATTGTCAGAAGCTATACCACGAGCCAGCAATTTTTGGATTGCGTCGAAACTCTGCGAACGAAGGGATTTGCGGTTTTTACCCCCGATGCGCCGGAGGAAGAAGACTCGTGGACCGTCAATTTTTTTGGAAGTAAATCGGGTATCAGACAGCTTGCGCAGCAGAGCCGCGCAGCAGAGCCGGACTTTATCATGCCGGACGGGATGGTGTGCATGGGTGTACTTGACACGGCGAAAATCGCCGCAAACAAATATGTGAGCGAACGCGGCGTCGTACTGAAAACCAACAAGGGTCATTCAGGCGCGGGAATTCTCATTTTCCGCGAGGGCGACTTGCCAAGTACTTATGAACTGTGCGAACAGGCGATCCTTGCGATTCTGACAAAAGACGCGTACTGGAACATGTTTCCGATTATTGTGGAATCGCTCGTTTCCGTAAATCCGGCTATCGGCGGGGGGTATCCCAATGTTGAGTTTCAAATACTGAAAAACGGCCATGTGGAATTTTTATACTACTGTGGCATGCGGGTAACTGAAAAAGGCGTGTTTAAGGGGGTCGAGATTAACAATGAAGTGATGTCTGCCGCTGTTGCGGCAAGAATCGTGGACACCGGATTTTTTATCGCAGAACAGTACAGGAAGGCTGGGTATCGTGGATACTTTGATGTCGATTTTGTCGCGGCAAGAAACGGACAGCTGTACGTTACGGAATCAAATGTCCGGCAAACCGGCGGTACGCAGGTATATGCCGCAGCCAGGCATTTTTTCGGCAAAGATTTTATGTACGCAACGTATATTTTGTCGAATAATTCCTACTCGCTTCCCAAAGAGAGAGCTTACACGATTGAAACGGTTTTAGAAAAACTTGCGCCAATTCTTTTTCGTAAACAAACCAGAGAGGGGGTTGTCGTTTCTTCGGCCAACATGCTGAACCAACACCAGCTTGAATACATGATTTTTGCTTCTACCCGCCGCCGTGCGTACGAAATAGAGGCACACATGGAAACGCTCCTCACATCCTGATACAATAATGCCGCTAGGGCCAGTAGCTCAGCGGTAGAGCGCTATCCTTATAAGATAGATGTCCTTGGTTCGATCCCAAGCTGGCCCACTCCATGTGGCATACGCAGACGACAGCTCAACGTATACGGTGTTGAAAAAATAGTTTACCGCGGAGGACGCGATGCGTTTATTGGGAACGAAGACGCATGGCATGAGGCAAAATTCGTTGAAATAAAGACAGGCGAGAGAAAAACGAAGATTGAAGCATCTAAAAAGCAAACAGGATTCATCATCGGTGTTATAAAAAGCAAGACGCAGAGTATTAGTCTGCCAAATCATAACGATCGTCCGTTCTGAACATGCGCCTTTTATTTCCTTGATGTTGCCATGATAAAAAAGAACGGGAGCAACGTGTATGACAGAATTTGTTGTGTTGGTTGATGAGAAGAATAATCCTATTGGTACGGCGCCAAAGGATACCGTGCATACAACCGATACCCCGTTGCATCGCGGGTTCTCCCTCTTTTTGTTTAACGCCAAAAAAGAACTTCTTGTTACCAAACGATCGAAAACAAAGAAAACGTTTCCCGGCGTGTGGACCAATACGGTTTGTGGGCATCCGGCAGTTGGGGAATCGGTAATTGATGCGGCAAAACGAAGATTAAACGACGAACTTGGGTTGGATGCGGATTTCAAAAAAGCCGGCACTGCCAAGCAAGGACAGATTGTCATAAAAGAAGAAATTTCGTACCGATACCGCTTTGCGGATGCAAACGGTATCGTGGAAAACGAAATATGCCCGACCATCGTTGCCGCGCTTGGAAATGTAATAACTGACTTGCTGCAGCAAGTCGATTATAAAAAATATACAATTTCGCCGGATCCCAAAGAGGTCGATGCGTGGAAATGGGTGCCGTGGAGTAATTTTTTGAACGATATAAAAAGGAATCCGCAAGCGTATTCTCCGTGGTGTATTGAAGAAGCAAAGCTCATTAGCCTTCCGTGATTTACTACTCGTTTACTTCTACAGAGAGGTCGGGAAGGGCTGTTACTTGGCGCCAATCGAGAGGTTCTCCGCGGAAATATGCGTACGACGCGATGTAGGATGCGTTATCCGTACATAAATGTATCGGAGGCGTGTGGAGCAATAGGCGGTGATCTGCTTTTTTGTCCATTATTTCATTGTTCCATTGCTTCATTGCTGAAACCATTTTTTGGCGCAGACGAATGTTTGCGGCAACGCCGCCGGATAGAAGAACAGATTTCGCATTATACAGCTTGACAGCGCGACGCGTCTTTTCTACTAATACATCGGTGATGGCTTCCTGAATTTCATATGCGAAATACGCAATGGTTTCACGGTTCCATTTGTTCATTGCTTTTTGCTTATTGACTTCCCGAAGTACCGCGGTTTTGAGTCCTGAAAACGAAACGTTGAGCGTTTCATCACCTATCATCGGACGCGGCAGCGCGATTACTGCCGTTCTGGTCCTAGACCCTGAATTATTCTTCTTATTGGATTTCGGATTGCCTTCGGGGTGATAACCGCGTGCGGCCTCTTGAATTGCTGGTCCGCCGCGGGATCCAAATCCCAGAAGCCGAGCGGTTTTATCAAATGCTTCGCCTGCCGCGTCGTCAAGCGTGCCGCCGAGCCACACTAAATCTCTCATTGATTTTATCAGGTACAATTCCGTGTGGCCGCCGGAAACGACGAGAGAAACCGCGGGAAAAGCAATAGTGTTGTCGTGCTGGTGCACTTGGGACGAACGTTCTTTCGCAGACGAAAGGACATTTGCATACATATGTGCCAGCACGTGGTTAACTGGGATGATCGGCTTGCCGGTAGCGAATGCGATGGTTTTGGCGGTCTCAACGCCGACGAGAAGCGAACCAATAAGCCCGGGGCCGACGGTTACGGCAACTGCGTCAACGTGTTCGTTAATCAATTGTTGCATTGGTGTATTGGCGTGTTGCTCAAAAGCGCGAGCGAGTGCTTCTTGTATGACCGGAATAATACACTTGAGCTGTTCGCGTGCGGCAATCTCCGGCACCACACCGCCGTACTTTTCATGCATCGCGGCGCTTGACGCCACGACGTTACTGAATATCGTCACACCGTCTTCAACGACTGCAGCAGCAGTTTCATCGCACGAGGTTTCAATGGCTAAAATACGCATAGGTGATGTTATTGAATATAGTTTGATATATTTATTATGTTGTACTATACTTCTTGCACGTATGTCCTCAGTTATCGCTATAGATCAAGCTGGAAGCTATGTAAGGCGTTTGGGAAACTGTTTTATTATAGAGCATAACAAAGAAAAGCGTGAGTATTCAGCGGATTTCGTCCGTCAGATTCTGTTTCTTGCGCCATCTGCAGTGTCGTCTGAAGCAGTCAGGCTTGCTACTGAAAAACATGTGGATATTGTATACCTGGATTGGAGGGGGAACCCTTTTGCCTGAACGTATAGCCCTGTGATGGGAGGGACGACACTTACTCGCAGGAAGCAGTTAGAAGCGAGCTTTAGTGACAAATGTGCACAAATAGTAAAAGCTCTTGTGACGGCAAAAGTAAAAAGCCAGAAAAATTTTCTTGCCTCATTATATAAAGATCATCCTGAAAAACAGGAAGGTAACGCCAAGTTTTCCACGGACTTGATATCGACGCTGAACGGATCTATAGATGATATTCGGCCTACGCTCCTGGGGATAGAAGGGTCAGCTGCTGCGCAATACTTTAAAGCGCTTGGGGCGTTTACCGAAAATCCTACCAGGAATCCCAGAGGGAATGATATATGGAATGTTTGCCTAAACTACGCGTACGGCATGCTGTATGCAGAGGTAGAGCGGGCATGCATATTAGCCGGTCTCGATCCATACCTTGGATTTTATCATACAGACCGGTATGGAAAACCCTCATTGGTTTTGGATATGACGGAGTTATTCCGTGTTGCTATAGCTGATCGCGCTGTCGTAACATTGCTCAATAGAAAACAAATCGGAAAAAAGGATTTTGAAGCTAAAGGGGATCGTACATTATCCCGCGCAGGGCGAAAGAAAATCATAGAAGCTGTCAACTACCCAAAACGTGGCGAGGGTTGTCTGAGACAAGTTTGGCATAATCG
>CAZQTD010000016.1:0-28760 GCA_964596355.1 uncultured Gammaproteobacteria bacterium | reverse complement strand
GATTATGCCAAACTTGTCTCAGACAACCCTCGCCACGTTTTGGGTAGTTGACAATATTCCAGCTCACTTGCCCAGCCTATTCGTCGGAAATCCCGCCAAAGGCGGGCAGGCATACCATCGTTCGAGCCAGGCTTTTTGAAGCTACAGACGATATCATGTACCGCATTTGCATTTTGAACTTATCTGAATGAGGCAAATGCTGATCCTTGAAACTTTAACGGGGGGCTTTCTTTGAATACAAAAGGCGTTCTATAATCCTAATAATGAACGCTCGCTTTAAAAAGTTTTGCTGATTCGACAGAATGAAGCAGTTGTTGAATCCTTTGCTTTGATTGACACATTCTCCCTCTTTTTAGTAAAATGTGCGCGGTAAGCAAAGCATGAAGAAAACGTGGCTGCAAAAAGTCAAGGATTCAACGACACTTCCAAAAATTGTTATACTGGAAAAACGCCTCCCCTGCTACAATGCTCTTTCGGCGATGGGAATAACGATTGGAGAACCGGTGGTTTTGGTTAATGCCTCTGAAATAATTCCGATTATGGCTAAAGTCCCCAAAGGAAAATTGGTCACTCTCAAAGAAATTTGTCAAAAAATAGCTAAAACCCATAAAGTCAAGAGGTGTTGTTCTTTGACTACCGGTATTTTTATCATGTTGATTGCCAATGCGGCTGAAGAATCGATAGCCAATGCTGAAAAATCGAATCTTGTTAAAATTCCCTACTGGCGAACACTAAAAGCCGATGGTTTTTTGAATGAAAAATACCCCGGGGGATTAAAGAACCATAAAAAATTACTAGAAAAAGAAGGGCTTAATATCATCGCCAGAGGCAAAAAATATCAAGTAGCTGATTTTGGGAAGTATTTGTTTGATTTGAAATAATGGCCAAAACAGAGCTTAAAACAGAGCTTGTTGAGCGATTATACCCGCCAGGAAGAAAAGCTGTTTCCTTTGCAGTACAAGTAGATAGAAAATTCTTTTTTTTAGACGCTCCTTTTTTGGATGGATCGAGTATTGATTCAAATAGAAGCTCTGGGATTATTTATAGCCATTTCCATTTAGATCATTGTCCCCATAAACCGTCACCAATAGGAGTCGAAACTTATTTTAATCCTGAAACGCTGATTTTACTTCGGCATATAGGAGTTGATATAAAAAGGTTTAAAAATATTAGACCGCTACAGCTCTTACGGGATAATCAAATCGATGGGTTAGGAACGGTATTACCCATACGTGTTTCTCATTCAAGCGTGGATGCGTTAGCGTTTTTTATTGTACTAGATAGTGGAACTACAATTTTCTATTCGGGAGACATCCGAAATGGATACAGAACAAATAACGCGGTGAAGATAATTCAAAACCTAACGAACAGTGAAGGCGTGTCCTTATTTATTGGAGACGCTACCGGCGTAGGACGCGAACGCCTTTCTATAGATGAGCACATACAAAGACTACAAGCGGCTTTGAGTTTTGCAAAACGAAATAACGCCGCAACCGCAATATATGTCAAAGCCGGAGATTATGGCAATATCGCCCTTTGGCTTGAAAGAAAGGTCTTTGAAGATTGTCACGTATTCATGAATCCTAGGCTTCAAACCGTGCTTGGAGAAAATCAATTAAACTGGCTGCCGTTTTTCTATCAACGATATAGATATGTTCCTCCAAGTTTCAGTCGTCTTAGTGATCAGATGAGTGATGATAATCAAAGAGGAAAGGTCGTTTTGTTATATGACGACCGCTGGGGAAATGTGATTCAAAATCAAAAGCATGTTTTGATTAATGCTTCTCGTCAAGATATTCCCTACAACTCGGATCGAGTCATAGCAGTGTTTCCCCTCGGTCTTTCAGGACATTCAGGACAGGCGTTTTATGATTTATTCCGTGCTTGTAATCCTGATTACGTGGCACTTTCCCACCCAAGTAATAAAGGACAGCCAGATATTGAGAACGCGAAGTTGGTTATGAAACGAAAAGGTAAAATTTTTCCCTTGCCAAAGAAACAGAGAACATGAAACGTGCTTCGGTTGCGAATATTTTTTTAACATTTCGGTACCCAGACGACACGATGGCCCGTGCGATAGGCCATGTGCGTTTGAACGTTGACCTCCATCACGTCCTGTTGTATTCCAAATCAACAGCCCCGCCGGAGGCGGGGCTTTATGAGTCAAGAAAGCATCCTTCAGATTACTTTCCCTTTGCCTTCACGGCAATTTTCTTGGGCTTTGCTTCCTGCGCAATCGGCGCTTTGACGGTCACGACGCCATCAGCAACCTCCGCCGAGATGTTATTGCCGTCAACGGCGCGAGGCAGTGTCGTGGTATAGTCAAAGTAGGTCACGCGCTGTTGCCTATACACGACTTTCTTTTTCTCCTTTTCTTCTTTGGTTTCTTCGCTCCTGGCTTTAATTCGAAGCACCCCATCTTCAAACGTCACATCCACTTTGTCTGCAGGAATACCCGGAACCGGAGCTTTTACCACAACCTCGGCATCTGTTTCGTAGACATCCAATCCTTCGGTGACACGAATCTGCGGCCAGTTGTCTTCGTCTTCAAATGGAGCGAAGAACCGGTCAGAAAACCATGGAGAAAACGGGCTGAATTTGATAATTGCCATATCTACTCACCTCCTTTTAATAACGTGGTATAGTATTAGCAGTCTACTATATAGAGTGCCAATTTGTCAAGACCATACCTGTGGTATACTCCATTGTATGCTTCTTGTTGTCTTTGGCTTGCCGGGCGCGGGCAAATCATTCGTCGCAGATATTCTCCGAGAGTCGTTCGACTACGTCGTCTATGACGGCGACGCGGATATTCCCAACGCCATGCGGTAGTCGCTTTGGAAAAAAGAACGCAACACCGACGGTATGCGAACGGAGTTTGTCGCGACACTCATCGCGTCGGTGGCGCGATTATCAAGAAGCCACCCAAAGCTTGCCGTCCATCAGACCTTCATAAAAGAATTTATGCGCAGGAGCGTTCTTCGGGCGTTCCCCCATGCAAAGTTTTTGCTCGTAGAGGCAGATGCTGCCATCCGCGAGACACGATATAGGAAACGGAAATACTTTAACTTGGGTCTTGCGTACCTGCGGCATATGTGCGCGCTGTTTGAACAGCCGGTAGTTCCGCACACCATAATTCACAATTCTTCCGACGGACCAGTGAACGTTATACACCAACTTACTTCCTTTTTTGCACAAAACTCGCTACAATCAACCTAATGTCAACCAAACAGCACGTCCGCATCTCCCCGGGTAGAAATGCGCTTCTCAAAAAAATTCTTTCTATCGTCGCCACGCATGAGGAAATTAAGACGTTATGGAAAATTGCTAATGTCACGGCGATCCATCGCCTGCACATGACCGATCACGGTGAGGTTCATTCCCACATCGTCGCCAAAAACGCGCTTACCATGACGCGCCTCCTTGTCAAGCGCGGTGTGGAACTTTCCGCGCGCACAGATTACGGATTAACTAATGATCAAGCGGAAGTCATTGTGTATCTCACCAGCATCCTGCATGACGTGGGCATGTCCATCCATAGAACCGGACACGAGGAGTTTAGCCTGTTTTTGGTCAACAACCTGCTTCGTGAGATGCTTACGTTTCTGCCCACAGCGACGCGTACGATTATAATTTCCGAAGTGCTTCATGGTATTATAAGCCACCGAAGCGACGGCAGTCCATTGACGATTGAGGGTGGTATTGTCCGCGTCGCGGATGCGCTGGACATGTCCGAGGGCAGAAGCCGTCTTCCGTATCAAAAAGGCATACTTAACATCCATTTTGTTTCCGCGCTGGCAATTGATACCGTAGTTATCCGTCCGGGCGCAACGCGGCCAATACAAATTGACATTACAATGAATCACACCGCGGGAATCTTTCAGGTTGATGAACTTCTGAAGAAAAAAGTCATGGGGTCAGGCGTAGAACAGCATCTGGATATCAGCGTCTATATAGACAAAGGACGCGGCAAACAGTTGTTTAAGGATTTTTTTCTCAAATAGATGCGCTTACTGCACGTTAACCGAGGCATTTGCTGTTTTCACGGCGAAGGGTATGCCGTCGGCGTTTAGGATCTGCGTCCTAGTTGTGTCAACTGCTACTTGCGCGGATGCGCCGCCTGAAGCGCCTTGTGTATCCACCGTGAGGGTCGCCAGCTGAAACGTTCCTTCAGGGATAAGGACGCCTGCTTCAGACACTTGAGAAAGCTTAATGTCAATAACACCCGTCGCGTTTGCCTGCGTCACAGGTGTACTTTCCATCATAACATTCTCCTTCGGCAGAAGCACCGGATCACGAGAAAGTTTTACTGCCTTGGGGTCAAATGTCAGCGATATTGTCCCTGATCGAACCGGTTTATCCACCGTCACCCACAGTTGAATGGATTTTTCCGGAGGCACCTGCGCGGACGCCGGATACAGCGCAATACGCGCGTTGCCTGCCGCCGCCTGCGTCACTGTTGTTTGCTGCTGCGTAAGCGCTCGCCCGCCAACAAAAACGCCGACGATAAGGAGTGCAACGAACGTAAGCTTCCATCGTGTTTCGGTCGTCACTGAACCCACGCCAAACAGCTTTTTGTACCACGGCACAGGCGTGGGCACAACCACCGAAACCGGCTCGAGCTTTGCTGTCGGCTCCATGGGCGCTGATGAGGGCGGCGCAGATGGAGAATCCGCAGCGTGTGACATATCATCCATAGCATACCAAGTATACAATGCTTTTTGTGTTGATTACAACGTCGAAACTTCCTATACTACAAAAAGCATGAATACGCCGCCGGACGATTCATTGTTTTCGCTTCCCATCTGGAAAAAGCGGTTCGAAGATTCAAGTGTCGGCCGCGTCCAAATGAACCCGCAGGAAGCATTTGCCCGCAGCCAAGCAAAACCGCCGATCGTAAAGCAGGTGATTATCGGCGCAAGCACGCTCGCCCTTTTTATCGCAATCGTCGCAGGCGGTATGCATCTGCAAAACCAAAGCCAGTCCGTTGCCATCCACGCGTCATTTGATCTCAAGCGCGCGCTCGTGGGCACAATTGACCAAGTGGACGAAATACAAAACTCCTTTACTCTTTCGTTCATCTCGTCGCAGGACCCACTCCTTCAAGATACATCCGGAACGCGCTGGACGATCCAACTGCCTCCGGGAGAATCGCTCCGTGGGCAATCAACAGGCGGCAGAAAAACCTGCGCAACCGTCGCAGATATCCACAAACGCATTGCCAACCCAACGACAGTTCCGTGTGCTTCTATTGTACAGGCGGGGCGCGACGTCATCGTCGAATATCTAATCTTGCGGCGTGCGGAAAACTACCTCATCGCCAAGCATATTATCGCGTCTCATTCTAAATAATCTTTGAGTTTTTTGCTGCGGGAAGGGTGCCGGAGTTTGCGAAGCGCCTTGGCTTCTATCTGCCGGATCCGTTCTCGGGTAACGCCGAACTGCGCGCCGACTTCTTCAAGCGTCCTGGGTCTTCCATCTTCAAGCCCGAAGCGCAAAATAAGCACTTTTTTCTCTCGGTCAGAGAGCGTCGTTAACACTTCTTCCATGTGTTCTTTCAGAAGCTGCCGACTGGTCTGTTCGTACGGCGTGGGCCCCGGATCGGAAATAAAATCTCCTAAATGACTGTCTTCTTCGTCGCCCACCGGTGTTTCAAGACTCGTGGGTTCCTGCGATACCTTTATAATCTCGCGAACCTTGGCAACTTCCACCTCCATCACTTTGGCAATTTCCTCGGGACTGGGTTCTCGTCCTAAATCTTGCATGAGACGTCGGCTTGCGCGCACGAAGCGGTTAATCGTCTCTACCATGTGGACGGGAATTCTAATTGTCCTTGCCTGATCAGCGATCGCGCGTGTAATTGCCTGTCGGATCCACCATGTAGCATAGGTACTGAACTTATATCCTTTGCGCCAGTCGTATTTCTCCACGGCGCGGATCAGCCCCTGATTTCCTTCTTGGATGAGATCAAGGAGGCTCATGCCGCGGCCGATGTATTTTTTCGCTATCGAAACAACGAGCCGGAGATTGCTTTCAATAAGCTTTTTTTTCGCGCGCTTGTCGCCTTTTTCGTATCGCTTGGCAAGCGATATTTCATCCGCAAACGTTAAAAGGGGAATCCTCCCAATTTCCTTAAGGTACATCCGGACCGGATCGGATACCCCCTCGGCGCTGGCTTTCGCAAGGGCCTCGATTTCCTTTTCCAGATCCTGGATAGACTTGCTCGCCTCTTTTTCCACATCCGCGCTGGTCGTTTCAAAGACATCAATCCCTGCGCGGATAAGCTTGTCATAAACGGCATCAAGAGCTGCAATGTGGTCTTCGGGCCTGGGATACAAGTAGAGAATGTCATCTTGCGTGACAAAGCCGTTTTCTTTACCTTCCTTGAGAAGATCGGCAACAGACGTGAGGGCTTTTGTTTTTGCCATAGGTAGACGACAATCCCCGCCTGCCGTCACATGACTTGGGCGCTACACAGCAGTTTTTGGTATCACCCAAGCCGTAGGACGTGCAGACACTGAATTTCGCTCTCTGCCATGGTACCAGATTCAGCTCGTTTTTTCCAGACGCTTGAGCTTTTGGGCTGCCTGTGACAGTTCTTTGTGTGCGCTTGCGTCATCACCTGCTGTTTGTGTAAGCTCGCGGATCTTGCGCTTGAGCGTCACCCGCTCAAATTCACGGAGGGCGCGCGTCCACTCGCGGGCGAAAAGATTTTCATCGGTAAGAAAGTCCGCAATATCCCATAAAAACGCTTCATCAAGCGTCGGTATGAGCTCCTTGGGCAGGCTATCGGCAAAATCTTTGATCAGAAACACTTTTTTACCCTCTGGTTCACCCTCGCGATGAGCAAGTGTTGCGACCAAGTGGTCAATGATTCGGTGTACTGCCGGATGGGTAAATTCCGGCAGAAGACCTGCGTCTTCCAAATCTTCCATAAGGTCAATGGTTTTCCCCTGAAGAAGCAGCGCGAGAATATAGATTTCTAGCTTCTCCGGCCGCGTCAATGCATGTTTCGCCGCCTGCTCCTCGCCTGCGGAAGAAGCAAGAACAATACCTTTTGCAACATTCGCCATACCTTCGCGCAGCGATTCTTCGCTCACAGCCAATTCGTCAGCAAGTTTTTTCACGTAATGCGCTTGGACGATGGGATTGTCAATTTTTCTAAAAATCGGCAGCAGTTCATCGGTAATTTTGCGCTTGCCAAATGCTGTCGTCCCATCAAACCGCTTCCGACTCGATGCGATAAAGTAATCGTAAACCGGAACAGCGTTTGCTATGGCCTGTTTAAGAAGGGACGGATGTTCGCGCGCGGCGTCATCCGGATCTTTGCCCGACGGCAACGCAACGACGCGCATATCAAGACCTGCGCTGTCTGCCAGTTCTATGCCGCGACGAGCTGCTGCGTCGCCGGCTAGGTCGCTGTCGAGCGCAAATACCAGCCGCTCGGTGAAACGCCGCAGGAGCCGCACGTGGGCTTCTGTGAGCGCCGACCCTTTGATCGCAACGGCGTTGCCGATCCCAGTTTGAAACGAGGAGATGACGTCGAGCTCTCCTTCCATGACGACGGCTTCATTCGCTTTTTGGATTGCGTCTTTTGTGACATCAAGACCATACAGAACGTTGCCTTTGGTGTAGACCGGCGTTTCCGGAGTATTAATGTATTTGGCCTCCGTGGCATGGGGGTCAAGCACGCGGCCGGCAAACCCAACGACGTTGCCGCGATGGTCTTTGAGCGTAAATATAATCCTGCCGCGGAATCGATCATAGAATCTTGAGCCTTGACTATCGCGCCGCGCACTTTGCACAATTAGCCCTGCTTGTTCTAAAAGCGCATCGTCATAGCCTTTTTTTCTCAAAAAACTGCGGAGTGCTTCCCAGCTGTTGGGACTGTAGCCCAGGGCGAATGTCCGGATGGATTTATCCGATATGCCGCGGTTTTTGAGGTACAATCTTCCCTTTTCTCCGAGTGCGTGTTTGGTTAATACGTAATGGTAGTAGTCGCTCGCCAAGTGGTTAACGTCATAGAGACGTTGTTTAACTTTTGCTTCCGGTGTATCTGTGGGGCGGCGCGTAAGCGTTACGCCGGCCATATCGGCAAGATCCTCAAGCGCTTCAAGGAAATCCACGTGGTCATATTCCATGACGAAGTCAATAACCGACCCGCCCTTGCCGCAGCCGAAGCATTTGAACGTCTGGCGGTCAGGGGAAACGATGAACGACGGTGTTTTTTCATTATGAAACGGACACAGCCCTTTGAAGTTGCGGCCTGCTTTTTTAAGCGTTACGTGCTTGCCGACAACGTCAACGATGTTGAGTCGCGATTTGATTTCATCAATGTCTGTCATGATTTACCACGGAGTGAAACGGTTTCGTAGCAGCCGCTAGAATACCATGAAACGCCCTCGCACGTCTAACAATCGTGGAAATTTTATAATTCACTTGCTGCAGCAAGTGAATTATAAAGAATGAAAATTGAGAATTGTACTCGCGCGTGCATTCGTTGATTTGTTTACCATGTGCAAGCACGAAAACGAAAAACCATTTCTGGAACAATGAGAGGTGTGGTATGTTCGCCGGTGTTTCAGGAAGACACGGCACCGTTTCCCTCACCAAAAAGCCCAAAATGCTATAATCGTGACTACGGGAAGGGTCGCATAGGTGGTCTAGTGCGCGCGCTTGGAGAGCGCGTATGGCCGCAAGGTCATCGCGGGTTCGAATCCCGCCCCTTCCGCCAGTACCTACAAGATAACTATCGGACTATTTGGCAACCTGAAGTGTTAGATAAAACGCGTTCTGCCGTGAAATTGATCTTCGTTTGATAAGGGTGTGGTTGCAACCTAAAAACTCCCATCTGGGAGTTTCTAGGTGTATTGTGTATTATGCCTCGCAAAGGCATTTGGCCAAATGACTTTTATCTTGAAAGACGATCGGCATCTTCATTGCTCATAATTTTAAAAAGCTTCATGCCCTGATATTCTGCTTTTGCCGCTTTTTTCCCGTTTTTCATGGTCACGACGGTTACTTCACTATCGGGAACGTCAACCGATTGTCTGGTTTTGACATTGTAGAATCTCATACGTCACCTCCTTCCAGTTGCAGGCATTTCTATGCTATCAGTTCTTTTTGACAAATGCAAGTAATTTGCATATAATAATGCAAATAACTTGCATAATAATTTCCCCTATGGCTTTGAATGAAGTGGTGTCGGCAGCAAGAAAATTAGGAAAGCTTAATGACCATTCCAAAACCCCCGCGGACGTCTTGGGGATGACGGGGAAAAAACCGAGCGAGCCACTATCTATGGTATCTATGGCAGCGCGCATTGAACATCTACATATTGCGGACTTGCCAGATGGGTCTTTCTTATATGCAGTTGATCACGCAGTTTATGCGCTCATGCGAGAAGGCCTTCCCCCCGGCTCAATTATTGAAACGGGCGTTATGTCTCGCATGATAGTATCGCAGGATCAAATACGCGGATTCCTCTCGTTTGCCACAGTGGCCATTATTCTGCGGCACGAACTGGACAAGACCGTGTTATTGGGTTTAATCCGCAAACCCAGACCGCATGAGCAGGCGCGCGGAATGCGTCAAGGTGCGTGGGGATCGTATGATGTGGATGGAACAACATATGATGAAAAAGACGATGCTCGCATGGCGCTTCAGCGAATATTCTCACCGACCACAGGCATTGAGGGGCCACAAATACTATCGTCGATATTTCAGTCGAAAACGTTGACAACAGGAGGAAGCGAACAGCACATACGCGAGGCCGGGTGTATCAGCCACGAGCAACCAATGATCGCAATTCCAGTCAATGTATTTTTGGGAATAGCTACTCCCATCAATATGGTTTTGACCGGACAGGAACAGGGCAGAATCATCCGCGTGAGACTCACTGCTGATTCAAATCACCTTTCTCCTTTAGCCTCAATGGGGGGTGATGTTGACGAACATCATCTCTTGCGTATGGGTCTAATCACCCGAGCTGAACAAATAGCTGAAAGTAATCCGCTTGGACTGGGTGCGGGCACAGACACTGGTGACGTATTAGAGGCAATGCTGGAAACAACGGTACGTTTGCCGGAGATGGCTGGAAATGGCGCATCCATGCGCGATGCCGCGGTCGTCTTTAAGCAGACATTAGGATTGCGTTAGCCATTGTGAGATATGTTGGCAGAAACGGACGTCAATGCAATCGAAGAACAGCCGATTGACCTACTCATGGCGCAAGCTTTAGCCTCCCCTCCGGCAACAGATCAAACCGTAGTTAACCTTGAAACGAGACGCTTTGAGCAAGAACCCGAAGCTAGAAGAGATTACACTGATTTAGTTCGTATTACGCAGAAATATTTTCAGCAGGTAGATTGGTCAATAGGGATGCTGGGCGCGTTGCCATGCGCCTGCGCAGATCATGGAACCGCATCGCATGCTTCATCTTCACTATATCACGAGGCTTCATTTTCTTTATTAGGTACGATATTTAGCAATACATATGAACAATCTCACGAGCATTGTAAAACGTGCGGGCGGTGCCTCAAAGACGGAAAGTGCCCGCACTGTGACGGCAGGCACTAAATCATGGATGGTATAATACGTTTCATGAACGCCGCGAAGGTATTATCAAATGTCAACATACGGCCAACGCCTGCACGCACTGCTATTTTACAGTATATTGCGCGCGCTCGTCGGCCGGTTTCCATTGGAGAGATTAAAACCGCTCGTTCAATACAGAAACTGTCTCTTGATCAAGCAACGGTGTATCGAATTATTCATGTATTCATTCAAAAACACATTTTGAAACAGATTGACTTTTTGGAGGGAAAATTCCGTTTTGAGCTCGCCGGACAGGCGCATCATCACCACGTGATCTGTACACATTGCGGAGCCGTTCGGGATGTTCACGATTGCCTAAAAGAATCTGCAGAATCGGATATAGAGAAAAATACGGGTTTTTCTGTTGACTCGCATGCGCTTGAATTTTTTGGTGTGTGTCACAAATGTAAATCCGCAGATCTATGATTACTCAAATCAAAAATGGGGGTTCGCTGCTTGCGCGACGAAAATGCTGCTTTTGCAAAAGTCGGTATCGGTATAATGAGAGTGTCGTGCCCGCATCAAGAAAACGTGCGCTGCATTATCTAATAACCGTTGCAACAAAGGAGGAACAATCATGTTCATAACGCTGTACGCCATTGCCCTCCCTGTCTTTTTTGCCATCGACATGGTTTGGCTTGGACTGGTGGCGAAAACATTTTACAAAAATCAGATCGGATTTCTGATGAAGCCCGATATCAACTGGGCGGCGGCAATTCTTTTCTACCTGTTGTTTATCGTCGGTCTGGTCCTCTTTGTCATTGCGCCCGCAGTTGAAAAGGGCACATGGGTGCGCGCGCTGCTTTTGGGCGCACTTTTCGGACTTATCACGTATGCTACGTACGACCTTACGAACCTTGCCACGCTCAAGGGCTGGCCGCTGATGGTCACCGTCGTAGATTTGACGTGGGGCGCCACGCTCGGAGGGTTCGTTTCGGTCATAACATACTGTATTGCCGTCAATATATAATGCATTATTTTTTCGTCCTTGCTCTCATAACTTTTCTCTTCATGAACGTGTGGTTCGCGCTATCTTTAGTGAAGAAAAGGAACGATGTTGCTGATGTTGCGTGGGGGCTTGGGTTTGTGCTTATGACATGGGCGTCTTTTTTTCTTGGCAAGGCAGGAAGTGCGCGCGGCATAGTAGTCGGGGTGTTGGTGAGTATCTGGGGTATTCGTTTGGCATGGCACATTCATGCGCGCAATCGCAAGAGAGCGGAAGATTACCGGTATGCTCAATGGCGCAAAGAGTGGGGTAAATGGTTTTACCTTCGTTCGTATGCGCAGGTGTATCTTTTGCAGGGGTTTCTTTTATTTCTCATCGTTTCTCCGGTATTGTTTATCAATAGAAACACGGGGTCAACGCTGGGATTCCTTGATCTTGTCGGTGCCGCGGTCTGGCTCGTCGGTTTTTATTTTGAAGCCACGGGCGATGCGCAGTTGGCGCGATTTGTTAACAATCCAGCCAACAAGGGCAAGCTCATGCAAGACGGTCTGTGGCGCTATACCCGCCACCCAAATTACTTTGGCGAAGTAACCTTGTGGTGGGGCATATGGATCATTTCTCGTTCCGCCTCTTCTCCTTTGTTAAGTGTAGTAGGTCCGCTGACCATTACGTTTCTGATTGTAAACGTGTCTGGTATTCCGTTGCTGGAAAAGAAATATGAAGGACGACCTGATTTTGAAGAATATAAAAGAAAAACCAGCGTCTTCTTCCCATTGCCACCTAAACGATAGCAGGGTCCACAAATGAATGTTTTTGGCGCAACCGCAACACCGCCAAAGGAAACAGAATATGCATCGTCCTTAGTGCTATACTACCTCCATGACGCCTCTGACACTGATGGCGCTTCTTGTTGGTTCTTCGGTGGTATTTTCGTCCGCCGGGGTCGCCACGAAACTTGCGCTCCCCTATGCTGCTCCCATGCTTCTTGCGTTTTTTCGATTTGCGATTGCTTCTTTCATCGTCACACCGATATTTCTCCTAAACCATAAACGGATTGTCACAGCAAAAGAAATCCGTGTCATTGCGCCGATGGCGCTGTTTAGCGCAATCAACGTGGCCCTGTTTTATATCGCACTTCAGTTTACAACAGCGAATGCATCGGCAGTCATCTATACAGTCGTCCCGCTGGTGGCATCGGTTCTGGCACACAACACGCTTAACGAGCCGCTGGGCATCCAAAAAATTGCCGGCATTGTCATTGGCCTTATCGGCGCGCTTGTTATTGTCGTTCTTCCGGTCGTACAACACGGCGGCGCTGTCGGCGATGTCAGGGGAAATATCCTTATTTTTCTCGGCGCGCTCTCATGGTCCATTTATACCGTGGGGTCGCGTCATTTGACAACCACGCATCATTACTCACCGCTCCTTATTACTACCGTCACGCTCTGGGTTTCTGCCGCGCTTTTTCTTTTCCTGTCAATACTTCTGGGACAAACAGACGTTTCCAAAATAGACAGCCCGAACGCTGCGGCGATCATTCTGTATGTTGGTCTTGTAATCGGAGTGCTTGCATATGTGTTTTATCAATGGGTCATCAAAAAAACATCTGCTACTACCGCTTCGCTGACCATGTACATCCAGCCCGTGGCGGCAGTGGTCATGAACGGCATAATTCTGGGGGAACGCATCACGGCTGGTTTTGTTCTGGGAACTATCTTGGTGTTTGCCGGAGTATTTTTGGCGACAGCTAAACAAATGGTCAAACAATTCATGGAGTAACAAGCGCCGCCCCTTCCGATCTCCTTCTGTGCACCTGATGGGAGTTGAACCCATAATCTTCAGCTCCGGAGGCTGACGCTCTATCCAATTAAGCTACAGGTGCTCTTGGGTATTATACCGCCAATTATAATAATGGGCTACAATTGTCTCACACCATGAAGCGTCTCGGATGTGTTATTTTTGGTCTGATGATCGGCTACCTCGGGCTTATTGTCTTCGCCAACCGAGCGCTCTATTTCTCGCGATTTGACGCAGTGTACTGGAAAGACAAATACGAACATTCCCAGTGGAAACTCCCGTTGTCTCAACGCACGCTGGGGGATGACGGACTGTACCTCTATGAAGGCTATCGACTGATTCACGGCGAGGATCCCACCACGCTCAATGCCGAAGTGCCGCCGCTGGGAAAATATCTTATCGGTTTGAGCATTATCATGTTTGGTAACGGCTATGTCTACGGACTCGTCATGTCGCTTGCAAGCGTCGTAGCGTTTGCTCTTTTTACCTACACGCTCACGCAAACCATTGAAACGACAATGCTTACGGCGGCGCTTCTCCTCACGGATCCGCTTATCAGCAACCAGTTCAGGCTGACCATGCTTGACAGTCAACACCTCCTATTTCTTAGCCTCTATTTGCTGTCGCTTCGCATTGCCGCCCGAGCGTCCGGCGCCATACGGCTCTGGTCGGTGATTGCCTCCGGCGTCGCGCTTGGGCTGTTTGCTGAAACAAAATTCCCTCTCCTTGCTCCGTTTCTTATGGTCATCGGCTTCATAACACTCTACAGTCGCGAAAAAACCATCCGGCACGTTGTCGCGTTTCTGTCTGCAGCGACAGCGTCGTATCTTATCCCGTACCTTCCGTATTTTCTGCAGGATCACTCGGTAATTGACTGGCTCCGCGTTCAGAAGTGGATTCTATCGTTCTACGCCGCAAGCGGCATTAAGTCAACCGTCGGCAGTCTGTTTACCACGCTTCTGGTAAACCAAAACCAAAATCTCCACTCGCGCGCGTATGAGGCAGTGCGCGAGTGGAGTCCTCTCTGGCCGTTCATTACCGTGGCTGGCATTGCGCAAATTATTCGGCTTGTCCGCCGCAAGCCCGTCACGCTGCGTTCTCCCTACGTTCCGTTCGTTGCCATCACGGGGTTTTTACTTGTGTTTTTCTCCGTTATCCCGTTTTGGACGCGGTACCTCGTAATTGTACTGCCGCTGCTTTACCTTGCTACCGCGATGCTTCTCACCGATGGTATCAAACGACACTACCGTCTGCTGCCGTACGCGCTGATTGCCGCAAACCTTGCCGCAAGCATGGCAATCGTGTTTCCCACACCCGAGTCTACGGTACGACAATTTCTCTCTGACTGGCAGCACGGGTTTTTTCAAGATATGTACGAAGCACTATCTGCTAACGACCGTTTGCTGACCAGTCGCGCGGCGTTCCACCAATTCGGCAGCCGCCTGCTGTACGACGCACACATAGAAGATGCAAATTATACCATTGAACCTGTTGTCTGGCATTCGTTTCGCTCCCCGCAGCGCGTTCCCGTCCGCATGACGTACAAAACCAGAAATTTAGGTACATTTACCCAAATATCAACGCTCCCCTTGGTTTTGGAAAATGGTCAGTGGCGCGTGTCATGGTCGTGGGACTTTCTTATCAGCGGTCTTACGCCCGACAGTCAGCTGGAAACAGCCATCGACCCTGCCCGGCGCGGCGGGCTGTATGCCAAAGACGGCGTGCCGCTTGCCGTCGATGAGCCCAGCGTGCTTGTCTGGCTTCTCCCTAATCGCATGCAGAACGATTTCGAAGATCGAGTGTTTCAAGGCATTGAGAAATTGTTTGACAAGCGCATCTTGGCGGTCCATGCACACGAGCGGTACGTGCGTTTGGGATTTCTTGGCAAACCCATCCCCATGGGCGTCCTCATGCGCCCGATTGACGCTCCCACCAAAGCGATACTAGAACAATGTCCCGCGATCACTACGACAAAGGCGTTCGGACGCTTCATCGTCCATAACAGCGCGTATGACATCGGAACAGTTGCCAATTCGCTCTTCCATGAATGTTGCTCGCTTCTTTACAATACGACTGCCTATGACGGCAGAGACGGTCTTGAAAAAACCTATAACCAGATGCTGAAAGGAGAAAACGGCGGCACGCTGGTATTAAAAGATGCCAATGGCAACGTCGTGCGGACGATTATAAAAAAGACCAAGCGAGACGGACACAACGTGAGGCTTACCGAGTGAGTTTATCGCGCGAATTCTTGGTGGACCGCGTGCCGGATATTGCTCCACCACGCCTGCGAGCTTGTTTTTGCTAATTGTTTGGCAAGCGTCACCGCCTCGGGGATCCGCAGGCGCTTTATGTTGGCATCCAGCCATTCTTTGGCGTGAATGTTGCCTTTTTCAATGAGGAGCTTAAGCTCCACAATAAACGCAATCACGTTTGCCTCATAGACAATGTTGGCTTCCAACGTTTTTCTTCTCTCATAGACTTCAAGCGTTGCGAGGAGGTCTTTATCGACGCTACGAAAGATGTCTTTGTTTGCTTTATCCTGATCGCGCGTCATATAGAACTTTGCGATTTTATCCAGGTCTCCGGTGCGCGCCTCGTGAAAGTCGTGGAAGACGCTCATAGTAAGCACGGTCTCCAGATGCGCGTTGCGTTGTTTGGCAAGAAAATAGGCAATAACACACGTCATAAACGTATGTTGCGCAACATCTTCCTCATTGTCCCCGAGCACCATCCACCCTGTCCGCTTCATGCGTTTGACGACGGCGGCTTCGTAAATCAAGTTCGTAATGCGGGCAATCTGTTTCTTTTTCACTGGCGGAGGGTACAGGATTTGAACCTGTGCCTCCCTTTCGGGAGAATGGTTTTCGAGACCACCGCTTTGAACCGCTCAGCCAACCCTCCCAGAGGTATAAATGCGCTCGTTTTTGGAAAAATTCGAACGCATTTCAAAGAAAATTGTTAATTGTTTGCTCGCCCCGCTTCGCGGGGCTCGCAACTCCAGCGCGGCGCCCCCACCCGCCGCGCTTCCGTTTTTTTTCGCGCGCGATTTTTCTCTCGCTGCCGCTCGAGCAAGGAAATGATTTTATAGTGTCCTTGCCCCACCCGCCCATGCGCGGACACGCAAACTCCCAAAAACAAAGTTATTTTACCAAAACAACACCAGCGAAGCTAATTATTGCACCTAATAACTTTCGCAGTAAATCTGTTTTTTCTTTAAGAAACACTACGGACAAAACGACAGTTACTATAGTTGCGGTTTGGTTAAGCGGCGCAATTTGAGAAGCGTTCTTTCCAACTTGATATGCTAAAAAGATTGTTATTGCTGAAATCGCATAAAAAACACCGAGCAATCCCAATTTTAACAATGTTTCTTTTTCAAAAAGAGGTTTCATTTTCCCAGTAGATTTTGGATAAACTGCCCAAACCGCCAATGAAGGAATAATAAAAGCAATCGTTAAGTATGAGGGGACATCGAAATTATTAACTATAAAAGCATCGTTTGTAAACGCTAAACCGAAAGATACCGCCGCAAGGACCGAAAAAATAAATCCCTTATTCAATGAAAATTTTTGTTTTTTCCAAGATACCAGAAAGACGCTAAGAATGATTAAGATTGTTCCTAATACTTGTTGAGTGGAAAAACTTTCTTTGAGAAAGATAATTGCTCCAACAATTGTCCATAAAGCTCGAGAAGCAAAAACTATTGTAAATTCCGACGCGTCAATCATTTTTAAAGCACTGAAGATAAAAACATTCCCTGCTCCGTATAAAATTGTCATTAAAATCAAGTTTGGTATTAAGGGAATTAGATTTGGAGTAGTAAAACCATTAAATAAAGCGTAAATCCCAATAAGCACCCCCGTAAGTAATTGAAAAACAATTGAATAAGCGATTGGGTCACTTTTGTCTTTTTTCAATAATACACGTTGAAGTAACACAGAGATCGAGTAGGTGAAGACGCTTATGGTTAAAAGTATTTGCCAGTTCATAATTCGTTATTCGCTCTTTTTAATTCAACTTTTGGTACATCCGCAGGTTGCCATTTAGATCCGTAAGTATTTCTTATTTCATCAAGAGATTTGACATCAAGAGTAGCTGTTAGGATTTCTTCTTTATCACTCGACCCTTCAGCTAATACTACGCGGTTAGGGCAAATTATTAAGGCGTGGCCAAAGGAAGGAAAATCTGTGCCATTCGGCCCTATGGTTCCAGGAGCCGCAATATAAACATCAAACCATTTCGATAAAGCTTTGAGAGAATCAACCCACAGTTCAATTGATCTTTTAGAAACATTTAGGGAATATGACGGGATTAAGACAATATCCACCCCCGCTTTTTTTAATTTGTCAAAAAACCAAGCGGCATAGCGGTGGAAAGAATCTTTGCAAACTAAAATAACCATTTTCCCAAACTCTGTCTCGACCACTTCCAGAGATTTTCCCGGAATAATACCTCTTTTTTCTTCGAGTGGAGTTAAAACAATTTTATCGTGTGAAGCAATAAGTTTTCCAGTTCTATCAAATAGAAATCCTCTGTTGTGGAAGCTATCATTTTCCCAAACTGCCGTTGCGCCGAACAGATAGACATTATTTTCTCTTGCTTGTTTCGATAAAAATTCCATTGGCTTGTATCCCAACTTCACCTCATCGTAGTTATTAGTTATACAATCCTCTGGTAAACCAACTAAATCTACAGGTGATTTCACTGCTTCTTTAACCAATCTGTCTAATTGTTGTTCACCTTCAGTTTTCGAAGTAGGAACCCTTGTTTGAACAATTGCTACTTTAATATCTTTTTTCATAACTTCAGTTTCAATTATACATTTTCCGGCAGACTTTGAGTAGGTCAACTACTATTGTTTTTATCTTGGAGATTTTGTATATTGAAATTGTAACCAGTTTTTAACAGATTGCTTTTTTAATGGGGCACTCGTCAGTGAAGAGCAATCTGAACTGGTTACAACGAGTGTCCCATTTTGATTTATAAAAGTTCTTTAAAATTTTTGCGTTTTTCTTTGTCCGTCTTTGGCGGAATGTTCGAGCCGACTTTTTCGGAAGCGCGGCGGGTGGGGGCGCCGCGCTGGAGTTGCGAGCCCCGCGAAGCGGGGCGAGCAAACAATTAACAATTTTCTTTGAAATGCGTTCGAATTTTTCCAAAAACGAGCACCATTTGGGAAATGGCGAAATCGTTGGGTGCGGCGCTCGCAACGCCGCCGCCCGATGCGAGCGCCGCAAAAGGAAAATTCAAGTCCGCCGAGAGCCGCCTTATAAAAAAGAATGAAGAAAAACGCAAAAATTAAAGAACACTAAAGAAACAAAAACATGATTAAATTCATCGCATATTGTCGAAAATCCACAGACGAAAAAGACAAACAAGTTTTGTCTATCGAGGCACAAATTGCTGAACTCAAGGAATTTGCCAAAAGAGAAAATCTAGCCGTCTCTGAATTTATTACTGAAGCTAAAACTGCCAAAGTTCCGGGGCGAGGACAATTTGAAATTGTCTTGAAAAAGATTGAGAAGGGTGAAGCTAATGGTATACTTTCATGGCACCCGGATCGTTTGGCCAGAAATTCTATAGACGGCGGTAAAATTATTTATCTTTTGGATACCGGCAAACTCCTTGATTTGAAATTCCCCTCGTTTTGGTTTGAAAGCACACCTCAAGGTAAGTTTATGCTTTCAATCGCCTTTGGCCAGTCAAAGTATTATGTGGACAATTTAAGTGAGAATGTTAAACGAGGTAATCGCCAAAAACTCCGAAACGGCGTTTGGCCGAGTAAAGCCCCTTATGGTTATATCAATAACCCCAAAACGAGGGGAATAGATGTTGATCCTGAATTATCCAAAGTTGTCAAAAAAGCATTCCAGCTTTTTGTTGAAGGTGGAAAGTCATTTGTTGAAATCTCAAATTTTCTCCACAAGTTCGGGATTAAAAAACTTGACGGGAAACCCATCAAAGTAGATCAAGTCAAAAATATGCTCAAGAACAAATTTTACCTGGGGATTATGAATTATGCCGGAGAATATTATCAAGGCTCTCACAAAACTTTTATCAGCAAAAAGCTGTTTGATGAAGTCCAAAAACAAATTGAAAAAATCGAAAGACCAAGACAAAAAGGTCACAATTTTGCCTTCGCAGTTCTTGCGACCTGCGGCGAATGTGGTGCCGCAATCACGGCAAAACAGCACATAAAGAAATACAAAAATGGTAATAACCAAACTTTTATTTACTACCGTTGTACTAAAAAGCTAAAACCCTGCAATCAGAAATATCTGCCTGAATCCGAAGCAGAAGAACAACTAAGAAAAATTGTTGGTGATTGCGGCTTGCATGAAGATTGGGAACTATATTTTGAGAAATGGATCGCCGAAGCAGAAGAAAAAGACAAGCTGGTTGCCGAGGTTGAGGAAAAACAACTATGCGGACAAATTCATGAATCTGAAATCAAACTAAATAGGTTACTCGATGGATATCTCGATCAAGTTATTGAACCTGAAATTTACAAGCAGAAAAAGAATGATTTGTTTAACGAAAAACTAAAATTGGAAGAGAAAAAATCCCAAATTACTAAAAACGGAACTGTTTGGCTCGAACTTATGAGAGAATTCGTAAGTTGCGCCTTACAGGCGCAAAAAATCGCGCGTGAAAAAAATAATTGCCACGACCTTGCTGTCGTGGCAAAAAAAGTCGGCTCGAACTATTCTTTATTTAATCGGCGGCTCTCGGCGGACTTGAATTTTCCTTTTGCGGCGCTCGCATCGGGCGGCGGCGTTGCGAGCGCCGCACCCAACGATTTCGCCATTTCCCAAATGGTGCGCCCGGCGGGAGTCGAACCCACAACCTGCAGATCCGCAATCTGCTGCTCTATCCAATTAAGCTACGGGCGCTTGCTGCTGTATTATACCGTGAATTGAAGCTAAACCAAAATTACGCAGCAGGTTTCTCAAGCGGAACTTTTTCAGTTAACCATTTGGCGGCGTTGTCAACCCATGTTTTTTCCGGCTTTTCGCGAAACGGGATGTGCTTGGCGATAAGCTCACGGATCTTTTGCGTGTCTTGATCACCCGCAAGGATGATTATCCGCGACCCAAGTATGGGGCGAAGAATAACAAGCGTCTGTCCCCACTGCTGTTCAAACCAGAATTCCACAAGCGTCTCCCACCGGTAAAAATGCCCGGCGCTTTCGATGCCCAGATTTGTGATGCGGTGCTCTACGTTTTCCGGCGGCACAGTCGAAAGAACGTAAATGAGAAACACAATCGAGACAACCGCCGCAATAAGCAAAAACTCTCTGGCAAAAACGAGGATAATGACGAGGAGAAACACAATTGCACCCACGTTGGTGAAATACTCTTTATCCCGCTGTTTGAATAAGCGGGAAGGGGAAGACCAGGAGAGGTACACTTCCTGTCGCGTTTCTTTCTCTTGGGCAGATTCGCTGTCCATAAAACCAGTATACCACAATGCGCGGCTTATTTTGATATAATCACAAGGCTGAAGATAGTAAGGAGAGTGGGCCGGACGGTAAGGCACAGGTTTGCTAAACCTGCGGGATGAATAGTCTCGAGTGGGTTCGACTCCCACACTCTCCGCTGATAACCGTGAAAACGTGCGGGGAAGGGTCGCATAGGTGGTCTAGTGCGGCGGTCTTGAAAACCGCTAAGGGCGCAAGCTCTTCGTGGGTTCGAATCCCACCCCTTCCGCAGATCGTGAAGGAAATAGGCTTTTCAATATGAAAATACCGTTATTAAAGCATCATGTTAGTCCAGTTGGTCTTTGGCGTGAATACGGCGTTTTCGATGGTTGGGCGGCGAGAGGTTTAGAGCCAACCATTAGTGATGTTCATAAGAAGGTTATTCCCGAACTAAAGAAGCGGGTTGACTCCAATGGAAATCCGATCTACGCCTTTTTAACAAAAGACCCAAAGGCAGGCGGAGGCTTGAGCGTTATTGGCTTGAGGTGTATCGAGTGTTTTTATCCGGTGAGTATGACGTGATTCCCGATTTTGATCCAACAACTGGTGAACCAAACAAAGATCATCTTTGCGAAGGATGTCCTAATTGGGATAACCTCTGCAGCAAGACTTCACGCAAGGAAAGGGTATAAATAATACGTATTACTATGCGCGTCTGGGACATCCATCCGTCAAGGCTGTGCAGGCAGCACCTCTTGGGCGAACACCGGGAGCTGCACGGTCTGTGGAACATACTGACCGTCCACGGCGGAAAGGGGGGCTACAGCCGCCATCCGGAAACCATGCGGTGGAAAGGAAAACTCCGGGCGCTTTATGTCCGGCATGATGCGCTGATGAGCGAAATGAAACGCAGAGGGTATCAACACAACACGCCGCTTGATAAGAAAAAAGCATCAGGAAGCTCCAAACAGAATATTTTGATCGATACCATTGCCGCCCAAATGCGTCTCCTTCAGGAAAAAAACTGCGCCTGCCGTGTGTAAACGGTGGCTAATCTCGGCTTTGTATAACGAGCGCAAGACCCTTATGAACGGTAACCGTGCCCTGGGAGCAAACAAATTCGTTGCTGATGCCAAGCGACATAGATTGCGTAATGCTCTTCTTTGTAACTTCATATTTAACGTGATGCAATGAAATCGTCATTGATGGTGTGTACGCAAGCACAGAGAAATAGCGCATGTCTCCCCTTCTTTTAATTATTGTACGACCTCTTCCTAACAACTGTATGACGTTGTGATCGTCTCGTATCGTGGCGCGAACACCCTCCTTCAGGCACTGCTCTAAGAACGCAATATTCCCAAGTGTATGATCTATCCTCGACCCTACTGCCCCATAGAGGGTAATGTCTTTGGGCGAAAAAGCAAGGGCCTTTTGCACGGCCAACTCTGTATCCGTGTGATCTTTGGGATGCGGCGGCAGCATAATGACTTCTTTGACGGCGTTTGTAATACGCAGCAATTCGTTTTTGCTCGTTGAATCAAAGTCGCCGATTGCGATATCGGGCACAATCCCCTTCTGAATCAGCCAATATGCCGCCCGATCCACGCCGATAACGAAATCATCGCTGTGCAATTCAGATAAAAAAGAAGGATTGAGCGTGCCATTCGCTACAATAATTATTCTGGTTATATTCATTGTACTATTGCTATATTGCTAAATTGTTTTAAGCAATTTAACAATTTAACAACTTTCCTCTATCTTGCCATTGTCATGCCCCAAACGGTTGTTACCCCAGAACGCTTCAACACTTGCGCCGCATCCCGCATCGTCGCCCCCGTGGTAAACACATCATCAAATAACACAACGGTTGCAAACAAGCTCTTGATTTTTCCATGCTTAAGCAGTAATTTATCAAATCTTGGTGTGACAGCGAAGGCCCCTTCCATATTGGCTAAGCGTTTTGTTCTGTTTCTCATTTCTACCTGCGGCGCAGTTTTTCGTATCCGTCGCAGTATATCGGTCGTAATGGCTGTCTGCAACCGATCAGCCAAGCATCTCCCCAGTACTTCTGCATGGTTAAATCCGCGGTCGCGCAGGCGCGAGGGGTGAAGCGGGATGGGAACAATCGTTGCTTCGTTTGGCCGACGGCTCGGTAATTCGTCCAAAACAAAAGGCGGAATGAGAGAAATAAACTCGCTGGCAAGATCGGAAACGTAGCGATACTTGAGTGTTTTAACGGCTTGGCGCACTATTCCATCGTAACAAAACACGCTCGTTAATCCGTCGATCGTATACCTAGTCCTGCAGTGTGGGTGAGTCATCCCTGCCAACGCTGGTTTTTCGCAAACCGGACATATCGTTTCGCGAGGCCCAATTATACGAATCGCTGTTCTGCACGCTTGACAGAAGTAGCAACCGAGCTTCCCGCAGCCAAGACACCTCCTGGGGAAAACAATGTCCAAAATGCCCACAAAAAATCTCCTTGTTCTTATTGTAACAAGGAGATGGTCTGTGGCGTCCCGCCGGAGGCGGGACATCCACACTCGTACGCCATTTTCCGAAGACGGAACGCTAACTACGATTGTGGAGATGCCGAGTAATGAGCTCGGGTCCGAAAAACCACATGTTCAACATCTACAAGCGTAGTCCGTTTGATTTCTCTTTGATTTTCAAAACGGACAAAATGAACCAAAGAGGGTTGACCAAGGTGCTCCGAAATCAGTTGGTCAATTGATTTCTGTCGGTTTGGCTTTGTTTCCGCCTCTCATGTCTCACCAAACGAAGAACAAAAGAGACGATTCTTTACGCTCGCGCGAACGCGTACGCTCTGGAATACTTAAGGGCAAGTTTTTGCTCAAGAAGAGCAAGCTTTTCCTTAAGTGCTTCTACTGTGTTGTCAGCAGATATGTTTTGATAGTTGTTTAACGGCTACCTATCAAAGCCGGCTTGCAGTTGTCAATGTGCATATTTCGTCGAATCAATCATCCCCTCGTTGCTTCGCTCCTCGGGGCTATAAGCCCGCGCATTTTGAAGCGCTATGTCACCTTTCCCCTAAATTCCCTCTCCAGCTCGCGCTTCTGGTCTTCCCGCCGTTTTTTTTCGCGTTTTTGGTACTCTCGCTTGCCTTTAGCAAGCGCTACCTCAAGCTTGATGTGAGGCCCCCTAGTATACCAGCTTAAGGGAACTAAGGTCAAATTGGCGCCCGCAAGCGTGTTTTTGAGGCTAATAATCTGTTTTTTATGTAAAAGGAGCTTCCGAGTCCGCTTCGTATCGTACCCCTCCGGCCGGGCGTACGGGTATGGGTAAATCTCGGCTCCCACGAGGTAAACTTCGCTTCCGACAATCCGAACAAACGCGCCTTCGAGCTTGGCGTGACCGCCTCGGATTGACTTCACCTCTGCGCCCATTAAGCGGACACCAGCCTCAAATCGATCAAGGATTTCATAATCATACGACACCTTCTTGTTGACGATCTTCATATGAGTTCAATAACGTATAACTTACCTTCTCCAAGAAGCAAAATCTTCCCCGACGCCTCGCTTACGACCAAATCTGAAACAGGCAGCGCGTCTTCCCACGCGTATTGCGCTACGTACATGCCGTCTTTATCCAACACCACGACGCGCTTGTTTTCAGCATCCAGCACATACAGATGCTTAAGTTCGTCATTCGTATACGCGACGAGATTGGTGCCTAACGGAGGGTCGATGCCTATTGAAATAAACGTATCTTCTTTCCCTTGAGTAAATTTGAATAGTTTCCCAATACGCGTTCCCACCCAAACAGCCCCATCGATTGATAGCGTTGTTGCCTGCGACAAATCGACAAGCGTGTCGGGATTGAGGTATTCACGGATAGTTGAAAAGCCTTTTTCTGTTACGACGTATTTCCAAATCCTCCCCTTCTGTGCATCCAGAAGGTATATGTTTCCGGCAAAGGAAACAAGATCCCGTATGTCGCCCCACGCGTCGTCTTTTGATATAACAGCTGAAGATGTCTTTTTGTCATCTACATCTACTTGGTGAATGCCGCTACTGCCTAGAACAAAGTGCCTATCCCCATGAATACCAACCAGTGTTGCGCCCTCAAACGACGCACCGCCCGCAATAATTTGACCTTTCTTGGATGCAATGTCAAGCTGATACACTGTTCCCGTTGTGGTATCAAGTAGGGCAAGAGCTGTTTGATAAAGCGCCATATCTCCGATGGAACTGCCCTTTTTTAAAAGACTCACGTCATAAAAAAGCTGGAGCGTCACGGTTTTGCTATGGAGCGATTGCGTAAGGTGTTCCTGAATCTTCGTGTATAACAACGCAAGTTGCCTGCCTTCGCTGCTTCTCGGAGGCATACGAGAAACAAGAGGCTCAATCGATGCTTTAGCAGTCGTCAGACGCTCGCGCCCCTTTACAGGATTGAGGTCCAAAAGCGCAACGCCTTCGTCAAACGCATGCTGCGCCTCGGCAAGCGTTCGGACAATCTGCTGATTTTTTGCTTTCTTCGTTTGTTTCATGATACCTAAACCAACGCTAATAACAAAAAGCGTACCGAGTGCAACGCTTATCGCAGCGATTCTGTTTTTTGGTCGAAATGTTACCGTTCGCGCGGCGCGGCGCGCACGGGCAATCACACGGTGTAAAACCATTTCGTGCGGCCGTTTAACACCCAGTTCATGCGAAGACTCTTGAGGAACAAACGGTTCATGCTCGATAAATCCCGACACCTGATAGATAAGCGCGGCGCTTCCAACTCCTGCAGTCTTTTTGTGGAGCATGAGCGTCAATTTTTCCGCTACCTCTGAAGGCGTCAGGTGATCAAAGAGCGTCGAAATTTCCTCATGACCGAGCGCCTTTTCAAAGCCACAGGAGGCAAACAGAAACGTATCGCCCGTTTGTACCTCTCCGGAGATGGCTGTATTATGATTAATGAGCTTCGACAGCGTGTTGCCACGCTTAATATAGACAATCCCTTTCCCCCGAAGGACTATGTACGCTACAGAGCCAACCGGCACAAACAAAAGAATTGTCAGGGCGCCTTCGTTCACCGTGTGTTCCGCGGCTTCCTGAAGCTGCGCTAAACTTGTTATTCCCTTAGTTAACGCGCTATTTAACAAAGAAAGCGCGCGCACGCCCACTTGGCGCGCAATGCCGTCAGAATCTTCAACTTCAATGACGCCGTAGGCATTGGGAAGCATGAGCACTTGACCCCAATGGGTTGTCGTGGTCGGACCCACAACCGAGGCGACGGATGGCTTTATCCGCATACATTCTTATACTACCACGCCACGTCTGGCTTAGAGGAGTATGAAGGCGGCAACAAACAGCGCGATTGCTGCAGCAAGGTGCCCATAGGCGATAATTCTAAGGATCGGTTCAAATGCTTCCTCCAAAACGCCAGCCATCAAATGTTCCTGCCGCACGATGATGCCGGCAAACACTGCGTAAATGGCAAGCCCCAGAAGCACGACGAGTTTAATAACAAGCCATACGACACCAGGTAACGACGACATCATATGCCACCGCCTCTCTTCTCCGTAAGCGAGCGGATTGTTTCGACGACTTTTTCCGGAAACGGAACGTTGTGAAACTCCAAATTGGGCGCTTCGCCGGCTGTTTCTATGATAACGTTGCCAAAGTTACATACCGCAGCAAATACGCCGCCTGCGGAGTAGGAAATGTCCTGAATTTTTCCCAGTTCCGCCTGGGAAAAATGTTTGTAAAGGAGGTAGAAAAAATCTATGTCAACCACACGCTCGTTGGTGACGATGTAGATATTAAAAAACCAACTGATGAAGTTGGCAAGAATAAATCCCACCGTCGCCAAGTACCAAAACAGCGTTCCGATGATTAAATATCCCACCGGTATGTTGACTGTAATGGATAAAATCCGCGCAAACAGCGGGATCAGCACCGTTGGCGCAAGAATAAGCAAGCTTGCAACAACAACCCACGGCAGATTGACAATGACGTGCTGCCGAAGAAAAAGGATAACAACCTCTTCTTCTTCCTGTGTTTCAAATCGGACGCCGTCGGGGTTTACCGCAAATGCCGTAAGCGGCCCCATGTGTGTGGGTCGCTGTTTGAGCGTTGGGGCGGGTTTTTCTGCGCTCTTTTTGGGCTTCGTTTCAAATATGGTCGGCACACGCCTATTGTACTACGAAGTCTCACCTGCGCTCAATGTTAAAGAGAGGACCCACGATTTGGATGTTGGCAGGCGCGCGGAGATTAAAAAAACTTTTAAATTCAGATCCGTCAAATGTCTGCGATCCTGCGTCACCGCTGACCGTCACTTGAGTTGTTATGCCGCTTGTCCAATCAACGCCGCTTACCGATACAGAAGAAACGGTATTAAAGGGATTTCCGCCTCGTGTCCGCAGTTCCTGTTTTACCCGTTCTTTATCCCACGTGTCCGTGCCGCTTGGGTTAGGCTTATCGGTTTGGTACAGATGTTCGCGGACTGACGAATCGCGGCGCGCAAGGAGAATGACGTTTGCAATGTCCGCTACTTCATCAGGTTTAAGCCACGCGGATTTAGCGTACTCGTTTCGCCACCCTTGCGCTGCGTAAAAACACGGCGAGTCTCGATCGAATGCGCGCGACTGCAAGTCTCCAAAGCTTCCAACGTCTCCACTTGTATCACGCGTCCTTTTGGTCCACGGCCTACTATTCCACCCCACATCAGCAGAGGAAAATGTGTATCCACCGTCGGTTGAAGAATACCATGCAGTGATGGGACTGCCGCCGCTTACCATCACCCACCCGCGTGTTTCTTCTACTGCCTGATTCCACGCGCCACCCTTAGGATCTGGCTTAAATACCTGACAGCTTTGCGTGGCGCAAATGGACTTTGATCCGTTTCCGGTATAAGCCAGTGCGTATGACCGAGCCGCAACCGCTTGAGCTTTAAGGGCTGCAAGCGGCCAGCTTTCCGGCATTTCGTAGATGCGCTTGACATAGTCTTCAATATTGAATCCTCCGTATCCGTCCACGGTAATCGTTATATTCGTGTCGTAGTCCTTTTTGAGTTCAAAATTATCAAAGTACGCGCGCAGAATATCTTCTGCGCTCTGACCTGCTTGCGCACGCCCGAGCGCCCCATACTGATTCATGCCTACGCGGTGCGGGATGCCGTACGTAAAAAAGGCAAAGGCAGGAGAGAACCCAGGATCAAGCTTCCGATCATCCGTGCAGTACAGTGGGCCAGCTCCCAAACTCGTGGGCAAGTTCAAACCCGACAGCTTTTGCGCCAAAAATTGCTGCTGGATAGCGGTGAGGCTAGCGATAAAACTGGAAAGTTTGCTTTGGTACGCATTGGCTTCGCCAACCAGCTTGCGCACTGACGCTGCGCGTTTGTCTGTTTCTTCTTTCAAGTACGACAGACTTGCGCGCTCCTTCTCAAGCGATTGTTTCTTTTCTTCAAGGTCTTTCACAGATAACGCTGTGTGCGTAATAATCTTTTTGTCTTCGTTTGTTGCTGCCTTCTGATACGCCAGTACACGAAGGGCAAATCCAATGTTCGTCGAAGAAAAAAAGGAAGAAAGCACATTGTTTCTGATATTGCGGATATAAAATTCGCGGATTCTTCTGGTCGCGACTCCCAAAAATCCGGATAATTCCTGCTCTCCTTTGGCAATTGCTGCGGCCTTTTTAGCTACATCTGCTTCGATTGTTTTAATTCTGGATTGAAACGCTGCGATATCTGCCTCCATTTTCCGCAGCGCATCCACGTGCGGCTTTTTAGCCGTTTCCATTTGATTCCACGCTTCCTGACATTTGGCAATTTTATCTCTACATTCAATTGCGTTCGTGCAGTTGGCGTCGCACGTCTGCGCCATGGCCGGAGCCGCACTGATGCAAGTAAACGCAAGCGCGACCAAAACAGCAAAAAAGCGCATCTTCATACGCCTTACCATTGTATCACGAGCGATGCTTCCGCGCGTTGCAATTTTATCTTAAAGTATCAGCAATTTAGTTTACATAACCGGTATCGCACAAAGAAGCGACC
>CAZQTD010000015.1:0-30636 GCA_964596355.1 uncultured Gammaproteobacteria bacterium | reverse complement strand
TCTGATTCAAGTAATTATCTCAGACAACACTCGCACTATACGGGGTATGGGTCACCATAGATGTTCTGCTTGATTTGAGAACAGGAAATTTTGATCTGGAATTTTTAGAAGAAAGACTAGCTGAAAAACAGGTAGAAAGAGGTAGAGTTCTTATGTATATGACACTACCTTCTGCTCCGGCGGGAACATTGCCAGGTGAGTTATTTATTGAAAACGAGTTAATCCCCTTTGCTCGAGAACACAATATGCCAATTATTAGCGACACTTATATTTTGCAACCACCTTTTCCGGCAAACCTATTAGGACATTGATGAGTTATCCAGGCTCAATTGATGTAGCAGTAGAAGCTATCACTGTGGCAAAGGAACTTGGGCTTCCTGGGATACGTATAGGTGGCGTTGTTGGGAATCACGAGATGATAAACGCAATGAGATTACTTGCCGCTTGTTCCTTAGAAATGTTGCCCACGCCTAACCAAAATATTGCCGCTATTGCCCTAGACACAATTAGCCCAGAGTCTATCGGCAAAAGATTAGCAAAGGAGTTATTTTCTGATATTCTCCCCCGCTTTAAAAAAATGAATTGGCCAGTGATTATTCCGCAGGCAGGTTTAGATATGCTTGTTGAAATTCCCAAGGGTTATCGAGATGTAGAAACAACTGTTGATCGCTCATTATTGACATCGCTATCTTTGCTTTTGCAGTACGGTGTTGCATTTTGTCCAGCGTCTGTGTTTGGTCCTAATGGAGATAAATATCTTCGAATAGTGCTTAAACAAAGAGGCTCAAAAATTGCTACGGCCCTAGATAAACTTATGGAGGCAGGTTTTGATTGGGAGACCGCGAGACCAACAAGCGAAATAATTACCCGAACAAAAAAGTTGGTAGAACATTTAGATTTGACTAGGTTATAGAATGTTTGTTGGGAGAGTGCATGTCGGCGTACAGGCGGGCGGGACAACGACACATTTTTTGTTTTTTCCCCTTCCTAGCTTTCAAACGGCGCGAAAAATTTTGCGGGAAGCGAGCCCCGCCGAATGGCGGGGCGAGCGAATAGTGGAGGCGACTGCGGCGATTCCTTTTCCCCTTAAACCCCTTTTCCTCGCCGCAGCCGCCGACGCTGTTAATTTCTACGAATTTTTGATAAAATATGTTCGAGCTTTGTTGTAAAGCTGCACCACGGCAAACGCGTCGTCACGGGTTGCTGTCATCAGTGGGAACGTATTCCGAGGAAAAAAACGAAGCAGCAACGCTTGACAGCGGACCGCACGATAGTGTAGTACTATAGACCATGTGGTATATCGCATTGCCTCTTTTTTTCCTTGCGTCAGCAACAAGCAAAAGCACCGTCACAACACACGTTTCCGGTAACGACGCGTCCGCTTATACACAAATAACCACACAAGCAAATGGAACAAGCCAAACCGTGGAGAGTCATGAGTCCGGCACGCTTTCTGTGCAGAATATCAATGGCACCGTGACTGTCGAGCAGTATCCAGCGGCAACAGCGCGTGTAACACTCTATCCTCTTGCGTCCAAAAGCGCGACACCGCAGCGCAAACACGTTCGTACCCGCTGGCATATATTGACGATTATTCAGCCGCTGTGGCAATCGTTTCTTACCATGTTGCGTTTGACAAATAAATGATAGGTAGTCCATAATGTAGCGTACCCTGCCCATCATGGAGGCAGGGTTTATTGTGAATACCGATTATACAACCCACACAATTTCCCAAAAACTTCTTGACGAGGTATCGTCAACCCTCAAAGGCCTCGACTACGGATCAGTCGAACTTCAGGTCGTGAATGGACATGTCGTACAAATTACCAAACGCCATATTAGAAAAACTCGTGTCTTTACAAATAAGACGCAATAGTGTACGAACATAAGATAGAGCCAAATAATTTATAAATTTCGCCGACCGCTCACGGAGGCACCTAAGGGGAAGAACGCCCGATGGTGCCTTTTTATTGTAGTATGAACACAAACAGTGTGTGATGATTTCATGATGAAAGGAGGTGAAACAACAATGGTAAAAAAATTAGCGATATTGGCAGCAGCACTCGCACTGGCAACTCCAGCATTCGCTCATTGGTGGGGAAGTGACGACGTGACTGTTGAAAATAAAAATACGAAGGTTACCAATACCGTGACGACCAAAGCAGACACCGGCGACAACGAAGTCAGCGGAATGTTTGTGCGCGGCGGAAAAATTTCTACCGGCGATGCAAGCGCATACGCACAGGTCACAAACGGTGTGAACTACACTCAAGTAACAGGATGCGGCTGCTTTGACGATGTAACGGTGAAAAATAAAAATACAAAGGTTAAAAATACCGTGACGACCAAAGCAGACACCGGCGACAACGAAGTCAAAGGCTTTAAAGTCGGCGGATGGTACCGACGTGGAGCAAAAATCTACACCGGAGACGAAGTTGCATCTTCGGTCGTATGGAATGACGTCAATACGACACTTGTCGGAGACGTCGAGTAACATCTTTGCTTATTCTCCGGGGAAGAGGTTACGTGCTTCTTCCCTGGGGATAAGCAGTTAGCTAAAACGTGAACGATCGTAAAAAAAATGCGCAGAAACAATTTTTTAACCGCGTCATAGCCGCGGCGTTGTCCTGTTTCCTTGTTCTTTCCCCGCTGTGGGCACCGCGGTTCACGTTTACCCGCGCTCAAGAAACGTCAGAAGGCGAATCGTCGTTTAACTCTCAAGAGGCAATTGTTTCCCCAATTCCCGACGAACCATCAGCGCAGCAGCCCGCCAATACCGCGACAGTTGATAATAGCGCCAACGTCACAAACAATGCAACGCAGCAAGCAACAAGCGGCGATAATACGATAACGATCGATCCATCCCCTACGCCAAACCCGTCACCGCTACCCGACGCAGCAGAAACAGATGACCAGACAGAAACGACAGATGCCTTACCACCAACGCCCACATCAACTCCCGATGTGTTACTTCAAACCGGACAAGCCGTAAGCGATACCACGGTCGTCAACGACGTCAATACAACAAGCGTCAACTCACAAATTTCAAACCAAACGCAAAACCAATCCGGCACGACAAGCGGAACTATTGAGGTATCAACGCCAGCTGGACAACCAGCGTCAGGTGATGCGTCAACAGAAACCGGCGCAGAGGATCCTTCCGGTTCTGTCACGGTTAATAATATGACGGAACTGGTCAATACCATTGACGTTTCTTCAAATACCGGAGAAAACGCCATCGAAAGCGCGTCATCGGCGGCGCTTCTTACAGGAGACGCCATCAGTCTGGCATCGGTATTAAATCAGGTCAATACGACGCTCATCGACTCAATTCTTGCCCTCTTTACCGTCAATATTTACGGACAGCACTCTGGTAATATCGTTCTGCCGGAAGATTTGCTCAACAACAGTTCCTCATGTTGCAATAACTCTGTTCAAGTAACAAATTACGCCTCCGTTCACAATACGCTGACAGCTTCATCCACTACCGGCGGAAACACGATCCAAGCATCTGACGACGCAACGCTGGAAACCGGAAACGCGGCTACAGCAATCAATGTAGTCAACCTCGTCAACAGCACGTACATAGATTCCACCATTCTTTACTTATTCATCAATACCTTCGGATCGTGGAACGGGTCATTCCTCGGGTGGGGGCCGCTTGCTGGCAGCGACGGCTCAAATCTTTTACTCACCAATCTTCGGCCGGTCGATAACCAGTCGTGTCCCGACTGCTTCGATACCGCCTCCGCAGAAAACACCGCCCACGTAACCAACGTCATTACAGCGAGCGCAAATACAGGCAATAATAATCTCACCGGCACACGCGTTTTCATGAATACCGGAAACGCATTTTCCGCCATCAATCTCGTGAACTTCGTCAACACGACACTTATTGGGTCAACCGGATACATCGGATTTATCAATATTTTTGGCGAGCTTACCGGTGATATAGGCGGAGAAAGCATGTTCCCAACGACGGTTGCCGGTTTTGCCCCGCAGCAAACGAGCGCGTCAACAGATGATGCGCCCAAGGAGCGGGAAAAGGGCGGCTATCTGGAACTGCAGCTTTCACACAACGTCGGTGAGTATGTGTTGCCGGGAGACACCGTCACGTTTTTTGCAACGATAAAAAACCCCGGCCCGGGACGCGTGTACGAAACCGTTTTGGATATCTCCCTTATCGCTGACGGAAGCAACGTCGGGGGACTGCGTCTCCCTATTGGAACAATTAAACCGTTTGGGACCGTGAAGTTGAGTACCGGTTTGGTACTGGCGAATAATGCTCCGGCAGGACTCTATGGGGCGGTTGGAAGGGTGTCCGGTGTCGTCGGGCCCACCAATGACGCCGTAAGCGCAACGTCAGAAGCAGAGCCATTTTACATCGCCGGATTTTCCGGTTTGGCGCCAGAGCCTGAAGAACCGCAGGTTGTTCAACAAGAAACTCACCCCATGGTGATGGGAACTTCGCTTGATCGGCCAACTGACGCGAACATACTGAAAGCGCTGTTGGTGCTCCTTCTTTTGATTCCATCCTATGTCGCGCTTCGATTGTCCAAAGAAAAACAAACGTTTCTCCAAATTTTTTCGCGGGGCGCGCCGTTGTACGCACGAATCCGCTCGCTTCAGGTGTTCCTTCTGTAGAACTAATTCGCCCTATAGTTGATATTTTTAATCCGATATGCTATAGTTGCGAATAATCGTTTTGCCTATACCACCTGCCTTCGTATCTATTTTCCTGCTCAATACCGTACGTAGCATGCAACAATATATTGTACCTATATTATTTCTTTTTCTGTCACTTATTGTGCGTTTCTCAACCATACACGCGCGTACCGTAGATGTAACCAATACACGAACGAGGGTGGAAAATACTGTTCAAACCCAATCCAATTCCGGAGGAAACGACGGGTACGGTTCTGCAGAAGTTCAAACCGGGGATAGTGAAGCCACGAGCGTCGTTACCAATGTCGTCAATACAAGCGTCATCAATACGTGCTGCAAAACCCCCACAATCACGCCGACCGGCACACCGGACCCGACAAGCCCGCCGTCAAACGGCGGCGGCGATGGAGGAAGCGGCAATGGCGGCGGCGGAGGAATAGGCGGCGGAACCGTAAACACAACTGGCGCCGTAGCAGTTCCGCAAGGAGAGGTGCTGGGACTGTCTTCTACCAGCGGCAACACGTCTCTAAGATATATCACGCAAATAATAGGGGGTCTATGTCTTCTATCCGCAGGCGCGCTGGAGGCACTGCGACGAGTGCAAAACGCCTAAAAACCGTGCGCCGCCTGCCTGTCGTTCAGCCGCGTCTCATCAAGCTCCTTTCGTTTTTTGGCGTAATACTGCTTTGCATCCCGATTCTTGCTCCATATATCCGTCGTCACAGCCCGATTGGTCAAATCGGTCGCGCATCGTTTGCGGGATTTGGACCGATCCGCATTGATCCCACCCTCACTACTGCGCGCTTAAGCAAGGGAGCAATCAAGCGAATCGTTATCCCTGCGTACGCGATGGATGTTCCTGTTCAGGAAGCGCCCATTGTCGCCGGGTACTGGAAAATCTTTGAGCAATCCGCGTCGCACGGCGCAGGGTCGGCGAATCCGGGAGAAAAGGGGAATATTGTCGTATTCGCCCATGCGCGCGAAGGGCTGTTTTTGCCATTACAACGCATTTCTCACGGAACAGTCGTCTACCTTTTGACAGATGATCGATGGCACAGTTATGTCGTTGACAGTATCAAAACCGTAACTCCCGACAAAACCGAGGTCATTGCGCCAACACCCAATGAGCGTCTTACGCTCTTTACATGCTCCGGGTTTCTTGACAGCAAACGTTTGGTCGTCACCGCGCACCCCACTACTCTCTAATCGTTTGTTGATTTATACTGTGTGTATGCTCGCACTTTTCTTTACACTTGTTCACGCGGCGCTTGCGCTCCTTTTCTTTTACCTAACCATCGCTTTTGTCACCGGCGCGCCGTTTGTACCGTCAGCTTTTCCGACTGCTCACGCGATGATACGCTTGGCTCACATCAAAAAAGGCATGATCGTCTATGACCTGGGGAGCGGAGAGGGCAGGCTTTTGTTTCTGGCTGCGGCGCGAGGAGCAACCGCGGTGGGCTTTGAGATAAACCCGTTTCTCGTACTTCTCACCACGATCAAAGTGTGGTTTTCACCATACCGCGGCCGCATCCGCGTACGGTGGAAAAACTTCTGGCGCGCAAATTTGCGCAACGCTGATGTCGTTTTTATTTATCTGTTGCCGTGGCGTATGGAGCGGCTTAAAAAAAAACTCCGTCGCGAACTTAAGCCGAAAGCGCTGGTTGTGTCCAACAGTTTTTTATTTCCTCAATGGAACGTGCTTCGTTGCGATGCGAAGCGCCACGTTTTCGTTTTCCGCGTTTGACACCGTGCGGCAACGTGATATACTAACATCGTTTCTTCTCGCTGCATGAGACCTAACCAACCTCAAAGAGAAGCGCGATCTTCGGCGTAAAAGAAGAAAAAATGAAGCACCGTTCTGATTGCGCTGGAACCTCCCGGAGTTCATCGAAGGGGCGCAAGAGATGAACGGGTTTTGTTTGGCGATCTTTGCGTCACGTGTCGGAATTTTTTTATCTATCGATACATGAGAGTGTTATGGTATGAATAGTGATACGGCGTATCTTACTAATCTGCGCCATTCGTGCGCGCACCTGCTTGCCGCCGCGGTGGTCACACTGTGGCCTGATGCGAAGCGCGCAATAGGACCCGCGATTGAACACGGGTTTTACTACGACTTTGACTTTGGAAATGTAAAAATTTCCGAAGACGATTTGCCGCGCATTGAACAAACAATGGCACGGCTGGTCACTTCATGGACCTCATTTGAGCGCAGAGAAGTTGACCGCAACACCGCTGTGCAACACTTTCACGACAACGAGTATAAACGCGAGTTAATTGGTGAACTTTCTCGTGAGGGGAAAATTCTGACGCTCTATACGTCGGGAAACTTTATTGACCTGTGTCGTGGCGGCCACTGCGAGCACCCGGACCGAGAACTTAAGCACTTTAAGCTTCTGTCCGTTGCCGGCGCATACTGGCGGGGGGACGAAAAAAACAAGATGCTCACAAGAATCTACGGCACATGCTTTCCAAGCAAGGAAGAACTTGACGCATATCTTCATCAACTGGAAGAAGCCAAAAAGCGTGATCACCGAATACTGGGCCCGCAGCTTGACCTTTATGTAATACACGAAGATATCGGCAAAGGCCTTCCGCTTTTGACGCCCAAAGGAACAATCATCCGCAATGAAATCCTTGCGTACGAACGCATGCTGGAAGCCGAAGCAGGCTTTACCGAGGTATGGACGCCGCACATCGCCAAAAACCAGTTGTATAAAAGAACCGGCCACTGGGATCACTACAGAGACGTCATGTACGCGCCGTTTGGGATAGACAACGAAACGTACGTGCTTAAACCCATGAACTGCCCGCACCACTACATGATCTATGCGTCAAGGCCAAGAAGCTACCGCGATTTGCCGATGCGATTAAGCGAGCCGGGCACGTGCTACCGCTACGAAAAGAGCGGCGAGCTGGGGGGGTTAACCCGCGTACGTGCGCTGTCTATTGACGATTCGCACATTTTGATGCGCGAAGACCAGATCCACGAGGAATTTGACCGATGCATTGCGATGGTGAAACGCATGTTTGACGCGTTTGGATTGACGGACTTTTGGGTACGACTGTCGCTGAATGACCCAACCGACGCGGTCAAATACATCGCCGATACTACGACATGGGAAAAAGCTGGCGCGAAGCTCGAGGAAATCGTCAAAGACAACAAACTTGCGTACCGCATCGGCAAAGGAGAGGCATCGTTTTACGGACCAAAAATAGACTTCATGGTGAACGACGCTATCGGCCGCCTGTGGCAAATGAGCACGCTCCAGCTTGATCTTTTTATGGCCAAACGTCTGGGGCTCGTGTATGCGGACAAGGATGGTAAGGAAAAACATCCCGTCATCCTTCACCGAGGACTAACCGGATCTATCGAACGGACGATCGGCATTCTTATCGAGCATTTCGCCGGTGCATTCCCCGTGTGGCTGGCGCCCGAACAGGCGCGCGTTCTGCCAATTACCGATCGAACTATTGCCTATGGCCGATCGGTCGTGCAAAAACTTAAACAGGCTCATGTACGCGCGGAACTTGACGCGCGAAACGAGACGCTTTCTGCTAAAATCCGCGACGCACAACGGGAAAAAGTGTGCTACATGCTCGTCGTGGGAGATAAGGAAGAAAAGGCAGGCGCTGTCGCCGTGCGCACAAGAAGCGGGAAAGATCAAGGCGCAAGCACACTTGATGTGTTCATTCAAGCAATACGCGAGGAGATAGACAAAAAGATCATCAAATGATATACTATGCCTGATGGGACGCTCAAGAACTTGTTGTCACGCTTGAGCGTTTTCGTCGGTTTTGGATCCATTTGACTAGTCAACGGAAATACTATCGCCTCAATTACCAGATTCCCAGTCCGCAGCTGCGGCTCCTGGACGAGGAGGGTAAACAGATTGGAATCGTTTCCAAAATAGAGGCGTTGCAAAAAGCCAAGGAACTGGGGATTGACGTTGTTGAAATTGCCCCCAACGCCAATCCGCCGGTAGCCAAGCTCATTGACTTTAAAAAATTTAAGTATCAGGAGGCCAAAAAGGACAGAGAAAGCCGCAAAAGCCAGAAAAATGTCGGCGTCAAAGAAATCCGGCTGCGGCCCTTCATTGGCCAGCATGATTTTGATACGCGCGCTGCCAAAGCGAAAGACTTTTTAGCCGACGGAAATCAGCTAAAAATGACCGTGTTTTTTCGCGGGAGAGAAATTACCCGCAAAGAGTTCGGATTTAGCGTCATTAAGCGATTTATCGCGGCGATTGATCCGATAAAAGTGGTGCGCGAGCCCCACATGGAGGGCAGAAACCTGGTGGCTATGGTCGTGGCAGACAGAAAAAAGGAGTAATATGGCAAAGATGAAGACAAAAAAAGTCGTCCGGAAGCGGTTTACCGTAACTGCAAGCGGCAAGGTGTTGCACCGCGGCCAAGGCGGCAGGCATTTGCGCAGAAAAAAAAGCAAATCGCGACAACGGCGGCAGGACGCGCCAAGAGAATTGACAAACAGAAAACAGATACGGGTAATAAAGCACTATTTGCAAACATGAGAGTCAAACGCGGGGTCACCACCCACAGGAAACACAAAACGATCTTTCGAGCCAACAAAGGCTATCGCATGACGAAGCGCAGGCTCATTCGCGTAGCCAAAGAGGCGTATTTACATGCCGGAGAGTATGCCTATGCCGGACGCAAACAACGGAAACGCGATATGAGGAGGCTTTGGATTACGCGAATTTCCGAAGCAGTCAAACAGCATGGACTCACCTACAGTGTGTTTATGAACAAGCTCAAAGCAGAACAGGTGCTCCTTGATCGAAAAATACTGGCAAACCTCGTCATGGAGGACCCGGAGGTCTTTGACGCTATCGTCAGCAAGACAAAACGCGTCAATTAACATGCGGTCATGACAATCCGACAATTTTTTGTGTTGTTCTTTCGCTCCGCCTAGCGGGATCCTTTGGGTAAATAAAACTAACGCATGCACCCAAAAATGCCCCGCGAAAGCGGGGATTTTGATACAATCAAGGGAGAGGTACGTATGGCAAAGAATCAAATACCGGACGAGGAGTGTATCGCAACACCCAATTTTATCGGATTGCTTCTTGAGGCCCAAGAAGAGGCGCTTACCGCAATTCGAACAAGCGATACGCCGGTTGACCAATTGCGGATAACGCTTTTGGGAAGTAAAAGCCGCTTAAGCAAGCTTACAAAATACATCACGCGTGTAGCTCCGCAAGACCGTGCGCAGGTGGGTCGTACCGTCAATGAGGTAAAAGAAAGTATCGAAACGGCGCTTCGTGCCAAATCGTCATCTCTCGGCACCCAACGTTTCGATGAGGATTATTTTGATATAAGCGCGCCGGGCATTTTGCCCGCGCAGGGACACCTACACATCGTTACCCAGGCGATCATGGAAATCACGCGGATTTTTGAACGCATCGGATTCACCCGTGTACGACACCCGGAAGTTGACTGGGATTGGTACGCGTTTGAGTCGCTTAATATGCCGCCCAACCATCCTGCTCGCGATGAGTGGGAGACCTTCTTTATCGAGTATCCTGGGGTGTCTAGCCATCACACCCCCGGGGTGAACAAGCTTCACACCGACAAATTTAGACAAATTGTTCTAACCCCGCATACAAGCAACGGCCAAGTGCGGGAAATGGAAAAAGGGAGACTTCCCATACGAATGATAAATATTGCCAAATGTTACCGCAGGCAAATCGATGTTTCCCACACGCCGATGTTTCATCAATTTGAAGGACTCTACGTTGATACAAACGTCTCTATCACTCACCTAAAAGGAGTGCTTGACTATTTCGCCAAACAGTTTTTTGGCGAAGAACGCGCGGTGCGCCTGCGACCATTTCACTTTCAATTCACCGAACCGTCGTTTGAAGTTGACATCACCTGCGGTATTTGCAGCGGAACAGGTGCGCTTAAAAACGGGACTCCATGCAAATTGTGTAAATCCGGGTGGCTTGAACTGGGCGGCGCGGGCATGGTCCATCCGGTCGTTTTGAAAAACGGAAAGATTGATCCAGCCGCATACAGCGGTTTCGCCTTTGGCTGGGGCGTGGAGCGAACATATATGATGAAAAGCGGAACACAACTTGACGACATACGGTTGCTCTACAGCAACGATGTGAGATTTTTAGAGCAATTTTAATTTCATCGTATGAATATCGTAATACCTGATTCGTGGCTGCGAGAACACGTAATAACCAAAGCAACTCCCAAACATATACAGGAGTACCTGTCTCTTTGCGGGCCGTCGGTTGAACGGATCAACCGGATCGGCAAAGAGGTCGTCTATGATATTGAAGTCACAGCGAATCGCCCGGACACCATGTCAGTTGTGGGAGTGGCGCGAGAAGCTGCTTCAATTCTGCCAAGGTTCGGCATCCGCGCACAGCTCGTCGGCGATCCATATCAGACACCCTTGAAGGGTCCGACCCTGCAAGGGTCGTTGCGAAAGCGACTAATTATTTCTACTGATTCTGTGTTAAATCCGCGGTTTACCGCGATCGTCATGGAAAATGTCAACGTTGCTCCATCTCCCAAATGGCTCGCGCGCAGACTTGAGCTTACCGGCACGAGAGCAATCAATAACGTAGTTGATATCACCAACTACATCATGAAGCTGTACGGACAGCCTGTCCATGCGTTTGACTTTGACGCCATTGCTTCAAGCAATACATCGGCGACACTCACGTTGCGTGCGTCAAAGAAAGGCGAAAAAGTAACAACACTGGATGGCGCAGTCCATTCACTTCCCGGCAATGATATCGTCATTGAAGATTACACGGGACGATTGATTGACTTATGCGGCATTATGGGTGGCGCTTCCTCACAGATCAGCGATAAGACAACGACAATTATTCTTTTTGTGCAAACGTATAACCCGATACACATCCGTCATACATCGATGGCACTCGCACACCGCACAGAAGCGTCCACGCGCTTTGAAAAATCGCTTGATCCCGAACTGGTCTTGCCGTCAATGATCAAGGGCATTGAGTTGATGCGTTCAATTACAAATGGAACCATTGCCAGCCGCCTTTATGACATCTACCCCAAGCCATATAGACCCTATACCGTATCGTTGGCAAAAGAAAAACTTTATACGTACCTTGGGGAAAAGCTATCTGATACCGATATCAACGCCATGTTGTCGCCGCTGGGATTTACGGTAACAACGACAGCCAACGATATTGTTGTGCGCGTCCCAAGTTTTCGCCGCGACGTGACAATTGACGTTGACCTCATCGAAGAAATCGCCAGAATCTATGGCTACCACGCCATCGCGCCGCGCCTGCCAGCCAATGAACCGCCGCTTATTATTCCCGGCAACACGCTTGCTTGGGAAGAGGAGCTAAAGATTCGCCTTCGCGACTGGGGATATACAGAGACGTACACCTATTCAATGATTTCTGAAGAACTCATGGAAGCGTTTCATCTGAATAAACGAACGGCATACAAAATCAGCAATCCGCTTTCAAGCGAATGGGTTTATATGCGGCCGAGCTTGCTGCCAAGCATGCTTGCTGCAATCAGTCAAAATCTCGCCTATTGCGATACGCTCCGCTTATTTGAGCTAAGCATGTGCTACCACCCCAACAAAGGGGGCCTTCCAAAAGAAACACCGACACTCCTCGTGGCGTGGACAGGCGACGCGTTCCGTCACGCCAAGGGGTTGGCGCAGGCCATACTCTCGCTTTTCGGCATTGCGTGGCCGCGCGAAGAGTTGCTTTCCTCTTCGCAACACGTACAACACGCGCGTTCACTTTCGCTGGCACCGTACGGATGGCTCGGCGCAATAGCACAAGAGTTTCTCACCACCATGCATATCAACGTACCGGTCGTTATCCTCGAGCTTGACGTCTCTGTCATGACAAAGCATGCAAATCCCGCCAAGAAATATATGCCGATACCGAAATATCCGCCGGTTGTTGAAGACTTATCCTTCAATGTATTGCCGGGCACGCAGACAAATAAAATGATTGACGTACTACAAGCCCAACATCGGCTGATTCACACGGTGACGCTTTTGGATACCTATAAAAACAGCCGTACCTTTCGGATTACCTACCGCGATTTGTCCAGAACGCTGTCAACCGACGACGTCAAGCCTATCCGTGAAAAACTCATCCGTGTGGCGGAACAGACGTTCAATGCGACGCTCAAACGCCTCTAATCTGCTACAATACCGTTTGTGAGAAAAACAATCCTTGTCGGTGTCACCGGCGGCATCGCGGCGGTAAAAATTCCCGAGCTTGTGAAGCTCCTAAACAAGACGTACGACGTTTCGGTAATCCTAACCAGAGGAGCACAAGCCATCGTTTCACCGGACAAATTTACAAACAGTGCGGTTGCTGTCTACACGAATCTTTTTGACAATCCCGTTGACAGCGTGCGCATCATGGAAAGTCGCTCTGTCCAACACATTGACGTGGCAAAAAAAACGAAACTTCTCATTATTGCTCCTGCGACTGCTAACATCATTGCGAAGCTTGCGGCAGGCTTGGCCGACGATTATCTAACCACCGTTGCTCTTGCCGTCACGTGTCCAATCATTGTGTGCCCTGCAATGAACGTTGCCATGTGGAAACACCCGGCAACGCAACACAACATCGCAATACTACGCCAACGCGGTGTCATGATCGTCGAGCCCGAAGACGGCCTGCTTGCCTGCGGCGATGTGGGGCAGGGGAGACTTGCCGATATTCGCGCCATTGTGCGGGAAATTAACCGCGCCGTCAAGAAGTCAGCGCAACTGGAACAAAAGCGCGTCATTGTCACTGCAGGCAGTACGCTGGAAAAAATCGATGACATCCGCTTCATCACCAACAAAAGTTCGGGCAAAATGGGTGCAGCGCTTGCCGAAGCCTGTTACCTGCGGGGTGCTTTCGTTACGTTTGTACGATCTCGTTCATCTGTTTCATCCCGCTACCCTGTTTACGAAGAGCTGTTTGAAAACGCAGAAGAACTAGAGGCAATTCTTGCACGGCTTGTTCCAACACACGATATCTGCATCCATGCAGCGGCTGTATCGGATTTCAAAGTAAAAGAGCAGTACAAAGGCAAGTCTTCAAGCGATCAGCCGCTCCCGCTTGAACTAGAGCCGAGAAAGAAAATTCTCAACCGGATAAAACGCTATAATCCCGCCATCTTTCTCGTCGCGTTTAAGGCTGAATGGCAAATAACCGATGAACAACTGGTCGCACTTGCCCAAGAACGACTGCGAGATGCCCGAGCCGACCTCATCGTCGCAAACGATGTTGGCAGAATAAACCAAGGGTTCCAATCAGATGAAAACGAGGTGTTTATTATCAATGCCTATGGTCACGCAACCCACGTCAGACGATCCTCGAAACGAATAGTCGCAGATTCAATCGTGAATCACATCATCCGAAACATATAACACGCCGCATACCGTGTTACTTATGTTTTAAAACATAGTAACACCGGAACCGGAACACGTCATGGGGTGGGCGAAAGCGTGGGAGATTCTGTCGGCGTGGCGTACGGTTGGTTCACCCCAACGCGCACGTCGTGCGTCGTCGTGCGGCCTTGAGAGTCTGTCGCTTTAAGACTCAATGTATAGGATCCGTCTGGCAAATTTACCCTCTCGTCAAACGTTTTGCCCGATACGTCTTTTTTCTTTTCACCATTTGCGAACAATTCTATCTTAACGATATCCGCGCTGCCGGCTGCCTCTGCGCGCACCCGGAAGTCGTTGCCGTTAATCTGGGCGTAATCAGACGGCTCTTTAACGGAAATGATAAGCGCGTCACTTGTCTGATCAACCTCTGTTGGCGGATGGTACATGCTGTCTCCATTTCTCGCGACCCACGCGTCGATGGCTTCCTGCCAGCGGTTTTTGCCGTCAGAGCTGACCGGATCATCTTCTTGTATCACGATAAATAGCTTGGTATCAAATTCGCCTCTGGCGATATCAACAGGGCTTGCGAGCTTATTGCCATCGCGCTTCGAAAGCTTAATCATCCGATAGATAGGAGACATGCCGGTTGGCTCGGTTCCCTTGATGAATACTTCTTTACGCGTCGGCCGGCCTTCTACAGGCAGCCCGCCGCCAAGGCTATCGATATCCATTTCAATGATGTTATCCGGACGAACGAATGGTTCGTTGCGTTTTCCCTTGAGTACGTCGGTCATGATGCGATTCCACATCGGAGCTGCGCCGGTTACTCCGGAGGCAAGCGCGGGGTTCATTGGAGAATTGTCGTTATTCCCCACCCACGTACCAACAACGACGCTCGGCGTGTAGCCAATAGTCCAGTTGTCGCGCTTATCATCGGTTGTACCGGTTTTCACTGCAACGGTTTTCCCAGGGATGCGCAAATATGAATTTGCGCCGAACACATCCTTCCTCGCGTCATTATCCGATAATATATCGGAAATCAGGTACGCAATATCGCTGCTTAACACCCGCCGCGGCGCAGACGGCTTATGTTCAAACATCACTTTGCCTCTGGCATCTTCGACCTTGAGAATCGATACAGGATCCCTCCGCAGTCCGCCTGCGGCAAATACTCCAAAAGCGCTCGTGAGCTCCAACAGCGTCACTTCACCGCCGCCGAGCGTCAGCGATAGCCCGATTCTTCGCATATTGGCATCGGTGGGTTCAAGCGATGACAGCCCCATGTCGTACGCAAGCCGCAAAATATCGCGCACGCCGACAAGCGCGCTGACTTTAACCGCGATCGTATTGATGGAATTGCCTAAAGCAAAACGAAGCTGCACCGGCCCGCGCCACTTGCCGTCATAATTTTTGGGATTGTAGTCAGGTTTTTTAGGGTCGCCCGAAGGGTATTTGGTGTCCACATCCATAAGAACCGTAGCGGCCGTGTAGCCTTTCTTAAACGCCGCTGCGTACGTAATCGGCTTTATAGTGCTTCCCGGCTGCCGAAGCCCCTGCACGGCGACGTTAAACTTAAGTCCGCTACTATCTGTAGCCAAATAATCTTTACTTCCCACCATCACCAATATTTCACCAGTCGCAGGATCGATAACCACCGCCGAGCCGTTGGTAACGTTCAGTTTCTTTGCTTTGTCCACCTCTTCTTTGACAATCGTTTGGGCTTTTTCCTGAAGCGTGCTGTCTAAGGTCGTTGTAACTTTAAGCCCTCCGGCATCCACTACTTTTGAGCCGAATATTTTGACCAGCTGGTCTTTAATGTATGCAACGAAGTGCGGCGCCTTTAAACTTGTAGCTTCGTTGGCAAAATCAACATCGGGCAACGCTTTCCGTGCTTCCGTCTCCTGAATGGGCGTTATGTACCCGTCTTCACGCATCCTTCGTAAGACCTGTTCACTTCGCCACACATAGGCCTTTTCCTCTCCGGTAAACGGCGAGTAGCGACTCGGCGATTGGGGAAGCCCTGCGATGATTGCGGATTCAACAAGATTCAATTCTTTGACCGGCTTGCCGAAGTAGTATTGGCTGGCCGCTTCCACCCCAACCGCAGTGCCGCCATAGGGCGCTTCGTTAAGATACATCTGTAAAATTTCATCTTTCGTATATCGGCGCTCGATTTGGATCGAAAGAATCGCTTCTTTCATTTTTCTGGGAAGCGTGCGCTCGCCGGAAAGAAGGACGTTTTTGACAAGCTGCTGGGTGAGCGTGGACCCCCCCTGGCACCGACGAAGGAAAAAGCAAGCCGCGACGCCTCGAATAATACCGGTTGTGGATAATCCTTGGTGTTTATAGAAATCCTTGTCTTCAATCGCAATCGTGGCTTGTCTAAGGTATTCTGGGATGTCTTCCCATTTGACCGGCAGGCGGTTCTGGTTTTCAAAAATGTCATAGATCGTCTCGCCGTTTCGATCCAAAATGACGGTCGAAAGGCCTTCGGTCCGGCGCACCTTATCCGGACGGGGCAAATCTTTGGCGTACCACGCAAAGAGTATGCCGACACAAAGAAAAAATACAACCAATCCGATAAACCCTGCCATCGCCACTGTCGCCCACGTCTTCATGCGAACCCTGTGAATGGGGAACTTCCGCCGAAATTGGCGGCTTTGAAATATCTCTAATACCATACCATCTATTGTATCTGATCCTTGCAACCATGGCTATTGAGTGGTACGAGGAAGTGGCATGGCAGTACGACGCTCGTCAGCGTTTACATACTTCACCCTCACGGAAAGTGTTTTTTTGCAATGCTTTCATTAACCATTGCGCTATCCAAAATGCCTCCCAAACGGGAGGATTTTATTCAACCGTTATCGAAACAGAAAAGGAGTTGTTCGCCGAACATGTCTGCTGTTGCAGAGGAAGCGTGGTTGCGGCGTGTATACAACCTTCTTGAACCCGACTTCATGTCTCGTGGAGAAATATACGCGATCAAACCATTGAAGGGTGTGTGCCCATTGGTTTTACATACATAATGGTGTTGTCGCGCATCCGTATCGACACATGAGTATTATGGACGGAATACTGCGCCACGCGCTCCACGCGCACGGATGGAGCAAGCGGCATGTTGTGCTTTCTGTTGCAAAAGGACCTTTTACGCGACTGGGTTTTACAAAGGTCATACCTGATATTTTTGATGTGATCGATCCGCTACTTGCATAGGTCATTCACCATAAGAAGCGGCCGAACAGACCGGCATGCGTGTTTATCCGCGTACCACGGTAATTCGATGGATACACATATCATTCCATGTGACACGAGCAACATTGCAATTGAACAGAAACGCGCCGAAGGTGAAACGCTTAATTTCCTAATGAAACGCCCTACCGAATGAGGCACTGGTATAACCGACTTCTGTTTGGTTCTTTGACGGCTAACGAACTTTCACGCAGTGTCCGCTGATGGCGTGTTACCATGTTTTAAAACATAGTAACACCTTAACAAAACAAGCCGTACCGTCAGTCTGGCATGCTGCGTACGACATGCCGCAGGATTGACCCGCAGCTAGTTGCACGAGTTGCACGAGAAAGTTGCACGAGAAAAAGAAAAGAGTCAAGGACTAGCAAGAGCTTTAATTCTGTATAACTCACTTGCTGCAGCATATGAATTATACATTTTATTCATTCGCACATGAGATGGTCATCGCCAGTTGTCAGTTAACGAAGTAAACACAATTGAAGAGCATGAGTTGCTACGCTTCCACGGAGGTATGCCCACAAAAGACGCTTCGCACTCTTACATTTCTTACAATCCTGATCGTACGACGTGTTATATCACTGTAGCATAACAGGTTAATACGTCCATGCTGGACGTGTGCAGTCGTCAACGCGTTGAATTAACCTATTATCTAAACATGCGGCACCAAATCGCGTATGGTCTTTAGCCAATGGCGACGTAGCAAACAAAAATTGATTGCGTACATGCTTTATATGTAGTATAAACAGAATAATCAAAGGAGATTCTGTGAATGACATAGAGTATGTATTAACCCGCGGGGTTGACACCATTTATCCAAGTCGTGAGGCGCTTGAGAAGGTCCTGCGAAGCGGGAAAAAGCTCAGACTCTATCAGGGGTTTGACCCGACGGGGCCGCAACTCCATATTGGTCACGCCGTCGCACTTCGAAAGTTACGCCAGTTTCAGGATTTAGGACATCAGGTAATTTTTCTCATTGGGGATTTTACCGCTATGATTGGAGATCCAAGCGGAAAATATTCAGAAAGAAAAGTGTTAACACGAGAAGAGGTGATGGAAAACGCAAAATCCTACAAAGAACAGGCAGGGAGGATTATCCGTTTTGAAGGCGAAAATCCTGTTGAAATTAAATACAATAGCCAATGGCTCTCGAAAATGAGCGCCATTGAATTCATCCAACTATCGCACCTTTTATCAGTCCAACAAGTCATCGAACGGGATATGTTCCAAGTACGTCTGAAAAGGGGACAAGATCTTTTTCTGAACGAAGTGTTGTATCCAGTTTTGCAGGCATTCGACTCTGTATCCATGAACGTCGATCTGGAAATCGGCGGAGAAGACCAAATGTTTAATATGATGATGGGAAGAAAATTGATGAGAAAAATGAAGGGCAAGGAAAAGTTTGTTATCACTGTGCCGCTTCTCACGGACGCCGCTGGGATCAAAATAGGCAAAACTGAAAATAACGTTATCGGACTAACGGATCCTCCGAATGATTTTTACGGCAAAATTATGTCGCTTGGCGATGACGCGATTATCCCGTGCTTCACGCTTTTAACGGACCTCCCTCTCGGAGAGCTTGAGGCGATGCAAAACGCTATGAAAGCAGGAGAAAATCCCATGTTGTTTAAAAAGCGCCTCGCATTTGAACTGACGAAACAGTTTAACGATGAAGAAGCAGCGCAACTAGCACAGCAAGCATTTGAACGCGTGTATCAACAGGGCCAGCTTTCCGATTCTCATATATCGATATATGAGACAAAACAAAAAGACTGGAATCCTGTTGACCTCCTAGTGGCCGCAGGCCTCGCGGTCAGCAAATCTGAAGCACGCAGGCTCATTGAACAGAAAGCAGTAGAACTAAACGGGACAGTGGTCACTAACCAACTGCTTACCATATCCGATGGTGCTATACTGAAAGTAGGAAAAAAGAAGTTTATTAAAATACAATTGACCGAATTTCCCTAATTTCTAATGACCTAAATAGGCACTAGAAAGAAAAATAGGAATTGGGTCAGTAGATTTACTTAGTGTAATTAGCGTACTTAGATTAATTAGAAATTTTCAGGATATGAACTTTTTTCGCAAACACGAAAAGTTTTGGAAAGTGGTCGTTGTTATCGCGAGCCTCGCGCTTGTTGCTTCGTCGTTTATCCCGCTTCTATCGCTCCGTTGATATTATAACCAGGAGGTGTCTAGCTATATCACCCCAGGGGTGTGCAGTGTGATGAATATCTCAATCGCTGTTACTATGTTTTATAACATAGTAACAGCGGCAAAGAATGTCATAGCGGTACGTCATCACAGTATCTTGATGTAATAGCGTCTTGTCTTGATATAATGGCCTCATGGAATTGACATGCGATACTCCCGTTCGATACCTTCCGCGCGTGGGACCCGCGATGGCGGCGCGGCTTGCCCGCTTGGATATAGAAACGGCAGAGGATCTTCTCTACCACATCCCCTTCCGCTACGACGACTTTTCCCTTGTGTCTCCCATCGCGGCCGTCCAACCCGGGGAGACCGTCACGATACGCGGCGTCGTGGAATCAATGAAAAATTTTTATACGAAAACCGGCAAAAAAATACAGGAAGCGGTTATTTCAGACACGTCAGGCCGGCTCACGGCTGTATGGTTCAACCAGCCGTATCTCCTAAACGTCATCCGCCCCGGCAATACGCTCCATCTATCGGGAACGATCTCGTGGTTTGGACATACGCTCGTGTTAAGCAACCCGCAATACGAGAACGTCAGCGGCGAACAAGGCAGCCGTCTCCATACCGGAAGAATCGTTCCTGTATACCCGGAAACAGAAGGCGTTTCGTCTAAGTGGCTGCGCGGCAGAATCGCGTTTCTCCTTGACGCCATGCTTCCGTCAATACACGATACGCTCCCGCGTTCAATCGCTCAAGACTACAGTCTTGGCGATCTCCACTGGGCTCTCCGCAGTGTCCATTTCCCGAATTCTCTTGCGGAAGCAGAAAACGCCCGCCGGCGGCTGGCGTTTGAAGAACTATTTATGCTTCAGCTTCGCGCGCATAATGAAAAACGCATTCGCCAAACTCGCGAACGCTCCACTGTCATAACGATTCCGAACGAGGATATTGCGGGACTCGTTGCATCTCTGCCGTTTAGGCTGACAAACGATCAAAAAACCGCTGTTGATGAAATTCTAAACGACATTGGTCAACCAATCCCCATGAACCGACTGCTCGTCGGAGATGTGGGCAGCGGCAAAACAGTCGTTGCCACACTTGCCATCTACGCAGCCTATCGAAACGGTTTGGACGCAGTACTTATGGCGCCCACACAAATTTTAGCCGAACAGCATTTCACAACAATCCATGCCCTTCTATCCCCTCGTGGCATACCGGTTCACCTTGTGACCGGCAACAAAAAAACCCTGCCGCGAACAAGAAGGGGGTCATCGATTATTGTCGGAACGCATGCGCTTCTATCCGCATCGCTGGCATTTCATCGCCTGGGTCTGGTTGTCGTGGATGAACAGCATCGCTTTGGCGTCAAGCAGCGCGCAACGCTTCTTAAACCAAATAAAGAAGGTCTCATTCCTCACCTGTTAACGATGACGGCAACCCCCATACCGCGCACACTTGCCAAGACGATATTCGGAGCCATCGACCTTTCGTCTCTTGCCGATATGCCGCCGGGCAGAGCACAGGTAAAAACGTGGGTGGTCCCCAGCATGAAGCGGGAAAAGGCCTACGCGTGGATACAAACGACGCTGCGAGAAACAAATGCGCAGGCCTTCGTCATTTGCCCTCTTGTCGAGGAGTCCCAACACCGCAGCGAAGTGAAAGCAGTGACACAGGAATTCAAGTGTATAAAACACCGTTTCCCCGACATTTCCATCGGACTCCTGCATGGCCGGCTCACGCCAAAAGAAAAAACCGCTGTCCTTGCCGATTTTCGAAACAATAAGCATACGATTTTGGTGTCAACTCCTGTCGTGGAAGTGGGAATTGATATCCCCAACGCGACGATCATGATAATTGAAGGCGCTGACTGTTTTGGCCTGGGACAGCTGCATCAACTGCGCGGCCGGGTGGGTAGGGGAACGCTGGCGTCATACTGCCTTTTGTTTACCGAACAGGAAGACAAGCGCATTTTGGATCGACTGAAAATTCTTGAAACTACGCACAGCGGGCCGCTTCTTGCCGAGGCTGATTTACGACTTCGCGGCCCCGGAGAACTGTTTGGAACGCGACAGCACGGAATTCCGTATCTAAAAGTTGCAGCATTTACCGATATGCAGACAATTGAGCAAGCCCATGGCGCTGTTGAACGGTTGACTAAAGACGATCCGGATCTTACCGCCTTCCCCCTCTTGAGAGAAGCGGTAAAACGATATACAATAGCTGATAGGAGAACGCAGGATTGAATCTGCGAATACCGAACCGTTATGGCGCCCTTACCAAAACGCAGGCACAGCACACGAAGAGGCGGCAAACGCAACGCCGCAATCAAACTCCCGCTTGTGGGATTGCTCATCTGCGCCAACTGCGGAAAGCCTAGAATTTCGCACCGTGCGTGCCGCTCGTGCGGATACTATGGAGGCAAAGAGGTTGTGAAGCGCAAAACGAAAAAAACCGCAAAGCAAAGATAATACAACATATCGTAAGGTCTTCTTTTCAATGAAAACAGCAAACGACCCCAGACACCAGAAGCGCATCGACCTCATGCAAAAATTATTTTCATACAGCTTTGATGAACACCAAAAGCACAACGACCTTGCGGCAATCCTTAACGCGCAGACATTCATTGACCAAAAAATTCAACACGCCGCTCCCGAATGGCCCATCGATAAAATCGCAAAAATAGACCTCGCTATTCTGCGGCTTGCAACGTATGAGCTTCTTATTTCAAAACGCGAGCCCCACAGAGTGGTCATCGACGAGGCAATCGAACTTGCCAAATCCTTTGGCAACGACCAAAGCCCAAAGTTCGTCAACGGCGTATTGGGAACGTTAGTTACAGAACTATCCGCATCAACCTAATTTCATTCCAACGATTTCACCATATGACGATAGAAGAATTAGAACGAACGATCGGTATTGCGTTTCAAGACAAAGCGCTCGTGAAGCGCGCGTTTGTCCACCGCTCGTACCTAAACGAGGCAAGGAGCGAAAGCCAATCCAATGAGCGTCTGGAATTTTTAGGCGACGCCGTGCTGTCATTTCTCACGAGCCATTTTCTATTCACCAAGTACCCCAACTTTCCTGAAGGGACCCTTACAAATATCCGCTCGAGTCTTGTCAAAACGCAAAGCCTCTCGGCAGTTGCTAAAACACTGGGGCTTGGCGATCTTCTTCTTTTGAGCCACGGTGAAGAAGCCTCCGGAGGCAGAACTAACGTGTCGCTTCTTGCCGATGCCTTTGAGGCGCTCCTTGGAGCCATTTTTTTGGATCAAGGGATCGATACAGCGCGAGATTTCCTTAACCGGTTTCTTTTCCCCAACGCAGACCGCATCGTGGAAACCAAATCGTATCTGGACTACAAAAGCCTGCTTCAGGAGATTATCCAACAAGAATCCCGTATCTCGCCAACCTATACAGTAATACGAAGTGAAGGACCGGATCACGCCAAAACCTTCTGGGTAGAAGCCGTGGCCGCAGGTAAAACGCTGGGCGCTGGATCGGGAAAATCAAAACAAGAAGCAGAGCAATACGCCGCTCAAAACGCGCTTGAGAAGATGGGGAAAATCTGATACAATACCATTGTCAGAGGACTGCAACGCGTTATACATACTATAGACATATCAATTCGTATAGCAGCACGGTCGTCATATGCTTAAGATTCGTCTTACCCAAACCGGAACCAAAAATCAGCGCATTTACCGCGTCATAGCAATCGAGGAAAGCAAACGTCGAGACGGAAGAGCCGTAGAAATCCTTGGGTTCTATAACCCTCGCGTGAAGCCTGCCCACGTCTTACTCAAACGAGACCGCATTGACTACTGGAAGTCTCAAGGGGCCCAAGTGACTGCTGCTGTGCAGAAGCTCCTTGCCACGCTATGAAAGACCTTGTCGATTACGTCGTCAGACAGCTCGTGGACCATCCGGACGACGTATGTGTCGAAGAAATGCAGGAACAAACCAGAACGCTTCTTGTCATCCATGCAAACCAAGAAGATATGGGGAAAATAATCGGCAAAAACGGTCGCATTATTCGCGCCCTGCGAGATCTCGTCAAACTTGTTGCGGCCAAACGCAATCTGTACGCGGATGTAGAAGTGAAAGAGGGCAAGACTCACCAGTCCAATGACCATTAGCATTCTTACGCTATTCCCGGACATGTTTCGCGGAGTCTTTGACTATTCCATTATTAAGCGCACGCAGCAAAAGAACCTCGTCACCATTTCATTCGTCAATATTCGCAATTTCGCAACTGATGCTCATAAAACTGTCGATGACCGCCCCTACGGCGGCGGCACGGGCATGATTTTGCGCGTCGACGTCGTCGATCGCGCTCTTGACCATGTCAAACAACCGACAATAGACAACCGACAACAGAGAATCGTCCTCCTGGACCCGCAGGGAACACCTTATACACAGTCTAAAGCAAAAGAGCTGTCACGCCTTAACCACCTCATACTCCTCTGCGGCCATTACGAGGGAGTAGATGATCGCATCAGATCTCTTGTTGACGAAGAGCTTAGCATCGGCGACTACATTTTAACCGGAGGAGAAATTCCCGCGATGGCTATTGTTGACAGCGTTGTCCGACTCATTTCTGGCGTACTGGTCAAACCAACGGCAACGGAAAGCGAATCGTTTGCAGGCGACGTGCCGCGTCTTGAGTACCCACAGTACACACGACCGGAAATTTATAAGCGCAAACGCGTCCCAACCATTTTGTTGTCCGGCAACCACAAAGCCATCGCTGCATGGCGACACAATCAAGCAATTAAACGAACGAAAAAGCGACGGCCGGATCTTATCTAACGACCTAGGGGGCAAATGGATTATCCTTACCAGTCACACCTTCCGATACGATTTCAACTCCCGGAACGGCAATGCCGCGAGCCGCTACCGGAAGTGCGGAAATACGGCTAATAAAATCCTCTTCATCGGGAGTCAACAGCGTCAATGGCCGATTGATGCCGCCAAGATCGGTCGGAAACGGAGCATAATAAGCATCCATGTCAAGACGCGCACTCAACACTCCTTCAGGGGCTACCGCCATATCAAACTGGCGGACGCGAAAAAACCTGCGAACGCCAACAGCCTTATCCAGATACTTGCGGATTTGATCGTATGAACCAGTGATCGTAACAGAAAACGGCAATAGATTGCTCCCCAGCGTTAATTCCTCCTCGGTCTTTCTGCGAGCAGAATCTGTTGCCAGCGACCCGGGATTAACGAGCGTAAAATCGACAATGCCGACGCCTGTTTCACCTGCCAATCCATCAACCGTGGACAATACAGAGGACAGAGACTTGTCCGACGGCACAGCGGAAAGAAGATCTTGAAGCGTCTGCTCAAGCACTTCCGTATCAAGACTCTGAAGGACTTCCAGCTTCATTCTAAGCGATTGTGTCTGGCCGCGAAGCTCACGAACGGCTTCCTGAAGGGCAATCAGCTTAAAAACCGCAGGAATAATGCCGAAAATGCCGCTCAATACGCACAGAAGGATGATCGAGCCAAACACCAAAAGTTTCTGGTAACTTCTGATGAATTTTTGGATATTCATACGTTGCTAAAACACCGGAAAAAACGATAGTGACACATCGACAGATCCTTCTTCGGTCAGTTGAAGCGATAACAGCTGGGGATTGCGCATGCGTTCCTGCGAAACCTGCTGCATAAGCATGCGTGTGATCCGAAGAACATCTTCCATTGAGATATCTCGCATGGTAATAACTGCTTTCGCATTTCCCTCAACGACCACACTCGTCAAGTCCGAGGGTGAGGCAAATGTCGCGATGATATCCAGAAGCCGAGACCATGGACGCTGTGAACCCATTGCTTTCTGAACGATCGCGATGCGCTCGCGGATTGCGAGAAACTGCGCTTCTTTGACCTGGTCGATGGTAATTTGAGTCGTCAGCTGACGTTTGGTTTCCTCAAGCGACTGCTTTTCGTTCATTAAAAAGAAATAGGCGGAGCTCAACAATACGCCAACGAAAATCGTCGCCGCCAATAGAATGTAGCTCGTGCGCCTTAAACCTTCCTCTATCCCCTCTGCCTGAGGAGACATGCTCGTTTTTGTTCGAATAAGATTGATGGTTGCGCTTGCCATAGTGCGAAACCCTAACGAAGCGCCAATCCCACGGCGACGCTAAAATTGGGGCCTTCGGTGTTCAGTATGTTAAACCGAGGTTCTTTGGCGATTCCCACCCACGGGTTGGCAAGCTGCACTTCGATATTAAGTGTCTCTGCCATATAAATCACCATGCCCGGAAGCCTGCTCGTGCCGCCGCTTAAAAGCACCGCCTCAATGTGTTCCTCTTTATATTTTTCTTCATAAAACGCAATCGCGCGCTTTATCTCGCCGGTAATAGAGTCCATAATGGGTTTGCATGCGACGACAAGTTTACCTTCAAGTTTATCTTTCTGAAGACCGTAAATTTTTTTGTATTCCTCTCCCTGCGTGAGGTTAAAATCCAAACTTTGCGCGACTGCTCGCGTCAGCGCCTCGCCGCCGGCGCTGATAGACCGCGTAAATACCAATGTTCCTGCGCGAATAATCGCAATATCCGTTGTCTGCGCTCCCATCGCAACGACCATAACGGTTCGTACCGTCGGAACCGATCGAACGAGCGCCCGGCTTGTGGCAATGATTTCTGTCTCTGCGCCAAGAGGGGATAGCTGGGCAAGCTCCATAATATGCAAATACGTGTCAAGAAGCGTCTTGGGAGCCGCAACCAATAAAACTTCCATTTTATTTGTTCCCGTTTCGTTGCTTTCTCTTAACACCGTAAAATCAACGTTGACCTCCTCAAGCGGCAAGGGGATGTATTGCTCCGCTTCCCACTTAATTGCGGATGCAAGCTCTCGGCTTGAAAGCTGCGGAACTTCAATCACGCGGGTAAAAACTTTGGATTCGGGGAGAGCAATGTTGACATTTTTAGACTTGGTGCCGGTATCTTTAATAAGCTGCTTGATTGTGACCGCTACCGCCTCCTGATCAGCAGGGATTGTGGAGCCAATCGCTTTCGGCGGAGCGGGCGTACTCCCTGCGGCAAGCAAGGTTATCTGATTGCCAGCGCGGCCAAGCTCGATAAGCTTAATAGCATGGCTTCCAAGATCCAGTCCGACAATCGTATCCATAGGCAGTTTCACGTACGGGATCTAATGACGCAATGATCCCTGACTATAGAGCGCCGCGTCAAAAAGCGTTGACGGCGATCGATACAGTTGAAATACAACAATCTTGCGGTTTGTTCCCGCAGCGGTCGTCCCCACAGATTCGATGCGCCTGCCCTGCTGGGGCAATACCGCGCCGCCGCTATCAATGACGATTTTTGCGTCGCTATAGACCGGACGAAGGCGAAGAGCAATAAGCGTATCTCTTGCCGGATTCACTGTCGCGTTGAGCGACGAAAAGACAATGGTTTCTTTGTACTGCGTGCCTGTTCCCTCACCGCACCCTCCTTCTGTGTATGCCGATGAAAAATTATTTGTTGTTGCTCGCGCCGGATCAGGGTCGTACGCAACTTTCAGCACGCGGTAGCTGTTATCGCTCTCTTCTTTATAGAGAATGGTCCCCACTATCGCGGGCGTCACAGGTTCGCTGCTCCAACAGATGCTAATCGACGGCGATTGATAGTAGGGCGTCTCTATGATGCTTCCCGTTGCGTCATCGTGGGCGGCAAGCCAGAGCGTTTCCGTAACACCCTCGAACGTTTTTTTGGGAAATTCATACAGACCCGCTTCTCCGCCGATTGCCGCAACCGATACGTCATAGGAAACGTCCTGATCTGCGCCCGTGAGCACCCGCGCCCCGCCGCTGCCGACGCCGGACCGAAGCGCTTCCTCAATGCCTGCTTCCGCCGCATTAAACGCTCGGGAGGAATCTTCAATCGTCGTCGTAATTGCCGTATCCGTCGTCGTCCTCCCGATCAACGACAGCGCGACCGTGGTAGCGATTGTCAAAACGAGAAGAGTGATGAGAACAACCTGACCGTTTGTCTGTTTCATGGCTCTTCATCCATTGTAGGAATAATTCCCATCATATGCAACTCTAATTCCGCGGTGCGACGCTTGACTGGAAACTGATGCTTGTTTGTTCAAACTGATCCGTCGGAGTCCCTTTCTGACTCAAGCGAAACGAGATTTGCACCTTTGTGGGTTCATCAGGCAGTGTCGTACAAATAAATTGAAGACTGCTGGCGTCGCATGTGTCGCCGCCAAGCGACACGTTGGCACTGGTTAAATAAAACGTGCCCGTCGCGCCGCTGCTTGCTATGCGCGTTTCGCCTTCACTCATGGCGCATTCAAACGTCGTTGTCGTATTGTGCTGCGTGCGGATACTAAGCGATCGAGTTGCGGTTCCAGATGGCGAACAGGCAGTCTCAATCTTGAGCGCATTTTGTATCATCCGCGACATTACCTGCATTGCGTACTCGCCATTTTGTTTGATATCTTTTTGCAGCTCGGTTTTTGTATTCGTACGTGTGGTCGCAAAGAACGCTTGAGCGATAAGCGTGCTGACAACAGCAATCACGCCAATGGAAATAAGCGACTCAAGAAGCGTAAAACCCTGCTGTTTTTCGTGTATTATTTCCATTGTGTAAAATACGTGGTTGATTCTACGGACCGATCGCCCGTTTCATCAATCCATGAAACTCGCACTGTCACGATCATTCGGGGATCGTCCCATCGAAATATCACCCGACGCGCAAACGTCTCGTCGATGTCCCGCGGGCAATCCGGACCGGCCGAACGCCATTCACCTTCTTTCGTTAAACACCAATCGCCGGTTTTTGCGCGGAAGGCCGTCCACCCTTGATCTCGCAGCGCTCGAGCAAGCTCGATGCCTTCCTGCGCATACTGGATCGCCTGACTCTTGATTTTACCCGAACGTGAGGACTTCAGCGATGTCGTTGTGCCTGCGACAAGTCCCGTAACAAGAATGACCACGATAACCACAACGACAATCGCCTCAACAATAGACTGACCAGCCTGCCGCCTGCGCATACACGATATTATTGAAATCCTCCATCCTGTATGTCGCCGCCTGGCGACACACTGATGCGGTACCTATACGATTGATTCGTCGTGATGATATCCACAGCAGAAGAATTCGTTGTCCCGCGGGCAAGCACACGAAACGTAATCGGCTGGGGAACAGGGGAGAATGACACGTCGTTTGGAAGTGAAAATGTCGTCACGTCGCCGTCTCCTTGCGCAAGTCCGTCAGTGCAATGCGCCTGCATCGAGTATGATGCGGCGGCAAACGTCACCCGCCAGCCGATAAGCTGTTCGCACGGACTGTTTTTGGGTTTTTCCCCGGAAGCTGATTTATTCTGCGCAAAACGAAGATTGTTTTTTAACGTCAATGCTGCTTGTCTGAGCTGTTGCCGGTCGTTGTAGTTGTTGTAGTTTGCAATCACAAACCCCGTGATAACCAGAGCGATCGAAACGGCGACAATAACTTCCAGAAGCGTAAAGCCTTTCATGGACTCTTGAGGTAGTAATTACAGCTTGCAATAAGTGATACGCTCGTACAGGTGTTGGCTATCGTGTGTGTGCCGTCGCAGACGCCGCCTTCCAAACATCCGCAGACGCAGTAACCGTAATACCTGCCAGTCGTTGCATCTCGATTGGTTGCGCGATAGTAGTAATCCTTGGATGACGACTGCGGATCGTCCGGAATAGAAGGCATGTAGGTGGACACGAGTCCGGTTGCGCCGCCCGTATCTAGTCCGGCCGCATTCGTCCAGCTTCCATCGCCAACGCTCGGATAGTAGCCCATATCCGAACGAAACATCTCCAGTGCCGAGCGAATTTGCTCTATGTCGCTTTTCCTTTTGACGTCGCGGGAGCGCCTATTGACAGAACTATACGACACGATGCCGATCGTCGTAAGTACCGCAATCAGTGTCGCCGAAACCAAAAGCTCAAGCAGAGTAAAGCCGCGCCTGTTCATTGCAGATTTCCAACACAATAATACGATCCGCTTCCGTAGCTGCATGTACTGCCTGACGCAGCTGACTGCGCGTTGCCGGTTCCGGACTCCAGAAGCGCGCAGAAGCAATATGAAGAAGCTGCGCAATGACCGCTGCTAAAGTCATAAACATAGGGGCTTGAATTTTTAGGATCAATCGGCAGACCTGCGGGCAAATAATTCACCGGAACGCTGCACGTGGCCGGATACACGCCGTCATTGTCCGCATAGTATTGCTCCCACGCATTTTGTACGGCTTTCATATCAGCGCGGCGCTTGCTGTCTCTTGCTTTCTTTTGCGCTGAAGAAAACGATACGATACCCAGCGAAATAAGAATGCTGATAATCGCAATGACGATAAGCATCTCCATGAGTGTAAAACCCAATCGTTTCATACAAGCATCCTCCACAACAGCATTATCTGATCGCCATATCTATAGGCACACATCGCTCCTGCGATGAGAAACGGCCCAAAAGCAATTGTGCTTTTAAGCGTTTTGTTGCCTGTCAACATCAGTATGACACCCACCAATGCGCCCGTCAAGAACGCAAGGTAGAGCGCTACGACAATTTTCGGGTAACCCAGCCAAAGTCCAAGAACGAACGCGAGCTTGACGTCTCCCAGTCCCATGCCGCGGCCGCGGGTAACAAACCAAAGAAACAAAAAAAAGACAGAAGCGCCGGAAGCAGAAGCAAGAGCAATGGGCAACGAGTAAGGAGTTCCGGAGAAAAGAAAAAATACGAAAACAATCCCAATAAGAGAGGTAAGGAGCATGCTGTCAGGAATAATCTGGGTTTTGAGGTCAACGATGAAAATGACAAGAAACGAATACGCAATAAGCGAATAGCCAATTAGCGAAACGAGTGAATTCCCTGTGTGGAAAACAAGAAAAACAAGGAGAAAAGAAGACAATATCTCAACGATCGGATATTGGATAGACAGTCGTTTGCGGCACCTGCGGCACTGCCCTCTTTGTATGACAAACGACAACACAGGAATAAGCTCAAACCACCGAAGGACTTTCTTACAGTGATCGCAGTGCGATCTGCCCCACAACACCGTTTCCCCGACGGGCAGCCGGTCAATTAGAACGTTAATAAACGAGCCTATGAAAACACCCAACACGGCGATCAGCACAGTGTCCATACGTCAATTTTTGTCTTCTGTTACGGCGCTACCTCTTCCCACTTGATGGGGACGTCGCGCATGGGGTCAGGCATA
>CAZQTD010000014.1:0-31825 GCA_964596355.1 uncultured Gammaproteobacteria bacterium | reverse complement strand
GATTATGCCAAACTTGTCTCAGACAACCCTCGCCACGTTTTGGGTAGTTGACAATGGTCTGTTTTCCTCTAAGTATTGCCAGCGATCGAGCAAAGTATGGAGCCAAAGAAGGAATCGCGACATGGGTTATATTTAAGGATTGAATAGCCGCATCAACCGCTTTAATTATTCCGCCGGTGACCATTATCTCTTTACTCGGATCAAGCACAACTCCTGCCCTTCTTTGAAATAGGTTTGCGATACTTTCCCGTAAACGAAATAATCCCCAAGATGATGGATATTCCATATAGTGACTATCGTCCAGTGACTCTTTATGCCCTTTTTCAACTACAGCATTTATCACCTCCATTTCTTCTTGGTCTACCTCTACAGAAGAAGCGATATCCAGTATTGGTGTGTTACTATTTTCTTTTAAACGTCTCATAATAGAATAGAAAACTTTTATGGGCCAGTCGCTCTCTCTTACTTCTATTACTTGTGGATTAATCTCGACTGTTACAGGATTCAGCCTTTTAGGTTTTTCTGGATTTTGGTATTCAAAAAGCAGCCCAGTCTCGCCCGGATCTTTTGAATCAGGATTTAGTGTTAACGTTGTGTTGGGTTTTAGTCTTTCCATATTTTCAGCCAATAAAAAACCTCCCTTGCGGGAGGTCTGTAGTAAAAACTTATTAATTTACACTACGAACTAAACCTCCCGCTCGAGAGATTGATATAGAACCACATAAAAACCACTCCCGATGTATGGGGGAATACCCTATCTATTAGCTCTATTTTTTCTAAAACCTGTTTAGTCATAAACATTACTGTATGGTGTATTAATGAAGTCATTCTATCAAATTCATTCGAAAATTTCAAATTTTAAGGGAGTACTTTTTGACACGCGCAGATGGGTGAGTGGGCCAAGCGTGTCTTCCTCTTTGTTTTTTCCTGGCGCGAAAAATTTTGCGGGAAGCGAGCCCCGCCGAATGGCGGGGCGAGCGAATAGTGGAGGCGACTGCGGCGATTCCTTTTCCCCTTAAACCCCTTTTCCTCGCCGCAGCCGCCGACGCTGTTAATTTCTACGAATTTTTGATAAAATATGTTCGAGCTTTGTTGTAAAGCTGCACCACAGTCAAATTTCGTGGGGCGGCGCAAAGCGCCGCCCATTGATTTTGCGCGCTGCCGCGCGCTTTTTTATTTTCGAGGACAGTCCCCGCCAGCGGCGGGGAGATTATCCCTTGCAATTTTGAAATTTTATCTCTTTTTTCCTCGCCTTTCGGCGAAGAATTGCCCAAAAGCGAAAAAAAATTTTTGCTCTTGCATCCCCTTTCGATTTATTGTTATAGTAATAATTGATCTCAACTTTGAAGGTTATCCTTTTTAGTAGCCGTTTCGGACAATTCAGGGCAACTTGAGTTGAGATCACCGGGGCGGCTATTGAAGTCTTAGAAACAAATCTATGGAAAACAATCTTTCGCAAAAATTCTTTTTATACGCCCGCAAATCAACCGATGTTGAGGACAAGCAGGTTTTATCTATTGAAGCCCAAATCGCAGAATTGCGCGCCTTTGCGAAACAAAACAATCTCAATATTATTGAGGAATTAGTGGAAAAACAATCAGCTAAAATTCCCGGTCGTCCCGTATTCGGCGAAATGCTAAAAAGAATTGAAAGAGGCGAGGCAGACGGAATTTTGGCATGGCACCCAGACAGATTGGCGCGCAATTCTGTTGCGGCGGACAAATTATTTATCTTTTGGATTGCGGGCGTATTACAGCACTGAAATTTCCTCAATTCTGGTTTGAAAATACCTCTCAAGGTAAATTCATGTTGTCAATCGCTTTTGGGCAAAGCAAATATTATGTTGATTCTTTGAGTGAGAATACAAAACGAGGGTTGCGCCAAAAAGTGAGACGAGGTGAATATCCCGGACTTGCACCAATCGGTTATCTCAACGATGTCAGGACTAAAACAATTATTGTTAATAGAAAAGGGTCAAAAATTATTAAACAAGTTTTTGAACTTTATTCGCAGGGAAACTCAACTTTAGATGACATCTCAAACTTTTTGGCGCAGCATGGAATTAGAACCAGAGGTAATAAACCATTCAAAAGAGATAAAATTTCATTTATCCTTTCCAATCCATTTTATTATGGCCATTTTCGTTATGCAGGTGAGCTTCACGAAGGCAAACACGAGCCAATCATCGCAAAGAAACTTTTTGACAAAGTACAAGAGGTATTAAAACAGAGAAGTAAACCCCAAAGGAAAGAGAAAATTCCTAAAGCATATACCGGATTATTCCACTGCGGTGAATGCGGAATGATGATAACTGCGGAAATCCAAAAAAGTCACGTTTACTATCGTTGCACTAAAAAATCAAAAACTAAAATCTGCAATCAGCCTTATACCCGAGAGGAAGATTTAGACCAGCAGTTATCATCTCTAATTCAAAAAGTTTCTTTGCGTCAGGATTGGGCAAAACAAATGTTAGAAATGTTGGAGAAAGAAAAAGAGAACAACACCCAATCCTGCTTTGCTTTTGCTCAGGAAAATCAACAGAAAATCAAGGAATTAAAGCAAAAATTACAATTCCTTTTAGATTCTTATCTCGACCAAGTTATTGAAAGAGAAATTTATCTTGAAAAGAAGTCAAAACTAATGAGTGAGATTAAAACTTTAGAAGAACAAAACATTCGTTTTGAGCAAAAGCAAAATGATTGGCTCGAACCCTTCAAGAATTGGATAAATGAAGCCGCAAATGCGGCTAAAATCGCAAGGGATACTAACCTTTTTAATAAAAAGGTTCTCGCCTTGAAAATCTTCGGCTCGAACCTTGTCCTCGAAAATAAAAAAGCGCGCGGCAGCGCGCAAAATCAATGGGCGGCGCTTTGCGCCGCCCCACGAAATTTGACTGTGGTGCGCGCACATGGATTTGAACCATGGGCCTCTTCGATGTGAACGAAGCGCTCTACCGCTGAGCTATGCGCGCGTTGGCTGATTGCTGTTGCCGGTGAACGAACGCTTTATTATACCATGAAGCTTATCCTGCGCTTGTTGCGATGGTGCGTTCGCTTGAGAGTCCAAAAGAGGTGCCGTGTTTTTTGTACATGCCCCAGTATGCCCGCTTTTGCTTCCGCTGGGTGAAAAGCGACAGCCATGTTCTGCTGTCATCGATCTGTTCCCGAAGCAGCATGAGGATCGAGCGGATGCGCTCTAGAAAGTTTTTGTGGTAAATGCCCGGATCGACCGGCACCTCGGTGATCGTTCGCTGGATATCGCTATTTAAGTTCTTAATCGATGCGGCGAGCGCTTTGAGTTCATGGCGGATTGCTTCTATTTGCTGTTTAAGAATTTGCTGATCTTCCTGTATGATAACCGGTTCACGCCGCGTTTCTGGCCTGCGAAATGCGCTAAACGGCTGACGCTCGGGTTTTCCCACAAACGGACGCGCTTCACCCGGCTTGGGGAGCGTGCCAAAAAGCGACGCGATGATGTCGCTGGCAACGCCGCCTGCGGCCTTTGCCGTGGCTTGGCCGACGTTGCCGCCAAGCGCGCGAAGCGACTCCACAACGTTGTCATTCTGGTACATCGTTTTGGGCTTTTGCTGTTGAGGGGTTTGTTTCAATGTCGTGTCGTCCATTGTTTTAGTATTGTACTACAGGGTAGCGTATATGTCATTTTGTTCCTACTATAACGCCGTGAGGAAGTCAAGGGTTTTTTGGCGACGCAATAAAGAGGCTACGTAATACCGCTGGGCAGAAAGCGACTGTTTCTCCTCCTCGGTTTTTGCCGTTTTAATGACGGCATCGATGTCTTCGTCGGATACCGAGATTCCTTCGTTATCCGCGATTTCCTCAAGCGCAAATTCCAGCGTGAGCGTGCGAGAAGCCTGCGTGCGGTATTCTTGACGGATCGAGTCCGATGTCCTTCCAGTGCTTGCCAGATACTGTTCGACGCTTATGCCGAGTTTTTTGGTTTGGTCAATGAGGTCGGCAAGCAGCCGATTGACCTCCTGCTCAACGAGAATGTCCGGAAGAGATATGGTTACTGCGTCTAAAATCGCCGTGAGAATGTCGTCAAGCGACGGCTTTGCGGCGTTGGTTTTGTCCTCTTCTTTCTTGTCCTGTCCAGGCACCCAGATTTTTTTGTGTTTGGCTACTTTCGCCTCCGCGACCTTTGCCTTATAGTCGCCCAGTGTGACCGCTGGCTTTTCGCACGTTCGAGCAACGAGTATCCAGTCTTTCTTTTCTTGCGCTTCTTTAAGCTCAATGGCGGGATTGACAATTGGCCGGATATTTTGAGCTGTCACCGCTTCTGCGTACGCTTTGGGGATAATCTGTTTGATAACTTTTTCATACACGGCAGTTTTGTCAAGCTTCTTCTCAACGAGCGCGCGCGGCGCTTTGCCTTTGCGAAAGCCCTTCACTTCGGCTGATTCTACCATCTGCGTCACGACGGTTTGGTACGTTGCCTCAACGTCGACCCACGGGATGGTGATGGTGAGTTCTATCGTGCCGTCAGCACGCTTGTTCATGGCGCTTGTCATAGATTTGGGCATTGTATCACATCGCGCTTATTGCGAAAAGCCCAGAGGGAGGTCTATGACAGGAGGATTGAGCATCGGATCGCTGACGGTATAGCGCTGGAGTGACGCGGAAAGCGACGCGACGGAATTCTGCAAAATGAGAAACGCGCTTTGAGTAGCAAGTGCGGAAAGCGGACGGTTTGGCGTCGGCGTGGGGGTAAACGTTGGCGTCGGTGTGGGCGGAATGTCCGAAGCCGGCGTGCGAGTTCGTACAGAACCTACGACCAAACCCAACGCAACAATGACGACAACGACGGCAATGACGACGAATGGCGACACGGTGTGCTTTGGAGCGTTGATTGGGACTTCGGGGGTCACTTCCGGTGCCACCTGCGGTACTACCTCGGGAATTGACTCCGGCGTATGTTGTGACGATGGTGGCGGTGTGTCTGCCATAGCTAGTCCTGATAGCGAAGAGCCGTTACGAGTTCTCCCATGTAGGACGTTCCTTCCACGAGATACTGCTTGGCTTCTTCGGTATGTCTTACGATTTTTTGCAATGCGTTGTCTAGGCTTGCAAGATTGCCTTTGAGGTTTGCCGCTTCCTGACGAATCTCATTCACCTTTTGTTCGTAAAGCGATCGTTTGTTCGTTATTTGCAGGATCCAGCGGTTAATCGTCCCCTGTTTGCCTGCGGAATATACGTTCGCATATTGATTCACAAGGTTCTGTGAAAACGCAAGCGTCGTATCGTACTGCTTAGACAGGACGGCCAAATTGCCCAGTCCAATGCCGGTAATAATTTGCCGGATTGAAGCCTGCAGGATATTGTAATGGGATTCAAGCTGCTGACTTACTGTATTTGCGTCCTGTATGGATCCAATCGAAGGAACCAAAAGCGCGTGTTTTTCTAAAAACGCCACTTCGTTGGCAATAAGCGTTTGATAGAGCGCTTTACTTTGGCTCGTTAATCCCGTGTCTTCGTTGAGCTTTTCATTGAGGACAAAAAGGTAACTGCGCAGAAGCTCAGCGCGGTGAGCAAGCATGACTTTGGTTTTATCAAGCGCGGTGGTTTGCGCGGTTAATGTCTTAAACTTAAGATACTCGTTTTTCGCAACGGAAAATTCGGTGTGGCTTTGGCGGTAGGTGTCGAGCTGATACAGGTAGTCTTGGTACGCCTGCTTGGATGAGGCAAACGCTGGTTTAAGCGGAACAAACAGTGCTAAAACAACAAGGAACGGGAGAATCTTCCTCATACTCCCATCGTACATGAGTGGTGCGCAAAGGGTCAAGGACCGCGCCGAACGCCTACGACGCCAATCGCTTTTTTGTGCCGATGGAGGGACTCGAACCCCCAACCCTTGCGGGATACGGTCCTAAGCCGTACGTGTCTACCAATTTCACCACATCGGCATAGGCGTATTATACCCTAAATTGTTACATCAAGGAGCGCTGGTGTGTTTGGGGTAAATTCCTCGATTTTGTCCATGAAAAAGCGCACCTTGGCAGCCCACGCAGGTGAAGCGGCGTAGATGCGGCCGATTGCCTCTATAGACGTGGCCCCCCGGTCAATGTAGTTTGTTTTAAGGCCCTCGGAGACAGTCGCAATCCCCTCTTCCCATCCGGTGAATCCGACGCCGGATTGCGCGCCGGTTGGGATGCCCCACCCCCACGCGTTAAATGAGTGTTGGGGCGTATGTTTGCCAAATGTGGACTCGACACCTGCGATAGCCGCGACGAACTTCCAGTCTAGCCCGTGTTCATCGGCCTCGCGCACAAATACATTTGCAACACCTGCAAGCGGCGAATTGTGAGACGCCAGGTACGTTTGCAGATGCACAATGCGATAGTCGGCAACAGGTTGTGTAGATACAAGTTTGCCTGCGGCTTGCGCTTCTTCCTGGGCATGGACAGGATTCGCCGTTACAAACAGCGCACTAAGGATCATGACGGATGTGATGAGCTTTTTCATACGCTCCTGCCTCACATCAATCGGTTTTGTGACCAATTGAGGTGAAAAAGGAGGTTTGGAGGATAGGAAGAGGTGTACGATAGATATCACAGTAGAACGCTTACTTGCTCCCGATCCACCTTCGCTCAAATTCGTCTCGTGGTTTACATCCACGCAGACGAATGTTCGCTTCGGTGGATTGATGGTTGGTAAATTCACTCGTAATACTCGCTCATTAACCAACCATCAAAAAATCCTAAAGCTGACACGATTAGGTATCAACCTTAGGATCTAAGTGCCGAGTATACTGCATCTAAGACATTTTGTCAAGTGCTATGGGTTATAAACGACTTTATGCGATAATAATTTATTAGCTTTTATGACGGCTTATCGATTACCAGCGGATAGTATAATTATGCGTATTATCGGCTTATTCAAAAATTGAGGCTAAACACGACCGTCTGGGGCGGGCTTAGAGGATACTTTGCATAAAGCCGTTGACGCAGTTGCTCCACGAATGGCCGTTCTCAACAGACGGAGGGGCCCACACAGCGCCAATATCTTCAAGCTCCACATAGCCGCGGTCATAATAGCGCTCTTTGATGTAGCGCGATACCCAGCGGATGGCGTCATCCCAGCCGGTAAACTTTCTGCCCCCCGACGCGCCGGTATAGACGGCTATGCCCCACGCATTGTAGGAATCTTTGCTGGGGATTCGTTTGCCTAAATTGGACTCGCACATCGCAATAGCCGGCACCAGCCGGAAATCAAATTTGTATCGGTCTGCCTGTTCAACGATAAGGTCAGCGTATGGCGCCATGGGTGATTGGTTGCGCGAAAGAAACGAATGAAGAAGAAGTGCGCGTGCGTCTCCTGCGATAACGTGCGCGCTTAAAACTTGCGACGTGCCGTCGCCTCGATCATCGGATTCGTTGTCGGAAGCAACGGTTGCGGAAAGTTGAAGGACTACGCGCGCTTCGCGAAGCGATACCGTAAGGATCGTCAAGTTGACGGCAAGCATGAAGAATGCTCCCGCAAACCAGCACGACACCATAATCGTCTTGCGCATCATACCCCCATACTGCCATACAACGAAATGGCTGTCAAATGAAGCATTTCAGGGTCAGCGTTCGATCTTTGCCTTGCATGTTATATGGAAAGATTCACCCGAGGTTGAAGCATCAGCCTTCCTAGAGACAAGTTTTTCACCTGTTTTTTTGGTGAGCTTCCGTTTATCATTTACGAACGATATTATAGATAATTTTATCAAGACCCTCAAGGATTGGCGAATCGTATTAGGTCAATATCCGTTACCCAACTACGCTTATGCAACTCGGTAAAGCAAAGTTTGCTGCCATTATTGCCATTGTCGCCATTATCAACTTCTTACTTGGTGGTGGGTTAATGTATTTAATTGATACTACCTGGATATATGATCGGGTACATGAACGAAAGGAATACATAGAAACAGGCCTTAAATTATGCGCCGAGTCGCTGGATATTAGTAACCGGCTCACTAAGAACTGCACGAATGCGTATAACCTAGCCAGATTGTGTGTAGTAAATATCGACTCCTGTGATTTATATCAATCCACCAATGACTTACGAAACCTCAACATCCAGCGCAGCCTCTTGCAGACGCAACTAAACATCCAGACTCAAGAGCTGGAACCGTTCACCAAGAAGTTAGAGCCGCTCTGACACCCCCTACCCCACCCAGCTCACCCATCCGGCTTAACTAACTAAGCCTGTCTCCTGTACGCGATAAAAATTTCAAAACCTTGCTTTAAGCCAAGAAAAAAGCGCCTTACTGGATTGATTGAGAGATGAGTTGTGTGGTTGACACACGTGCGTGATTGAATAATCAACCACACTGACTCATCGTCTCTTTCGCTCTTTCAGGCGCTTGTCTCTTGCGTATTTAGTTGTGGATTTACTTCTGGTCGATCACAAGCAATGCGGGATTCAGCACGCCACCAGACTCGTTGGCTTGTTCGCCTTCGTTACCCAACTGAGTGTTGATGTTGTGCCAGCGACGAAGTTGTTCGCCAAATTGCCAGAAGCTTGCGAGGAACGATACTGCCCAGCCGTACATGAAGCCGGTGATCCCCTCGTAATCAACATAGTGCGACAACTCTTCGGCGACACTCTCTAAAGTTTTACCATCACGCATGGCGCGTTGCATTGCGACTGCCCAGGAGATGGCATAATTGACTGCAGCCATGCTGTACCCGTCGGATGAGTTTGCCTTTACGACATCGTTGAATTCGGCCAACTTATCTTCTGGTACTTGGATGGATTCTTCCTGGAGCATGGTACGAATCTCGATACCTCGAGCAGCGTCCGCATCAGCGCGAGCTCTCTGCTTCCTGCGCGAGGCTTCAGCTTTCATGGATTTCGACCACTGTTCTCCTTGGCGCTCCATCTCTGTATGCCATAAAGCGTAGGCGGTCTCGGCGTCCATACCTGGTTCGACTGTGAACTGCGCGTCGTTGAACACACAGGTCACGCGGATGTTGTGCGTGTTAGAGCGCTCAAGCATCGCAGCGATAACATTTGTAATGCTGTCGCCAGGTCGGGGGTTGATGTATGCCAACTTACGAAGTTCTTTCTGTGATAACGTAGCCATTTCATAGTCTCCTTTGTGTTATAGATCACACTTTCGTGTGGCTAACCGAATGGATAGCAGCCTAAGCACGAGTATTTCATGCTTAAAATGCTATCCACTCAATGTTCAAGGAGATACTAATAGGGACTATCCACAACATGTAAAAGTGCAAGAGAGTTACTAAGTAAGAGATAAAAATAAAGCGCAGCAAAATGCGCTCACTTCTATATTCTTACGCCTTGTATCATACCCCAATATACCCCAAATGTCAATTTGTTTGACGAAAAACTAAAGTTGGAGGAGAAAAAATCGCAAATTTCTAAGAATGGAACTGTTTGGCTCGAACCTATGAGAGAATTCGTAAATTACGCCTTACAGGCGCAAAAAATCGCGCGCGCAAAAAATAATTGCCATGATTTATCAATCATGGCAAAAAAAGTCGGCTCGAACTTCTTTTTAATGAATCGGCGGCTCTCGGCAAATTTGGATTTTGCCTTTAGGGCGCTCGCAACGGGTGGGGGCGTTGCGAGCGCCCCACCTTGCGAATCCGCAATTTCCAAAATGGTGAGCGCAGAGGGATTCGAACCCCCAACCGACTCCTTAAGAGGGAGCTGCTCTACCGTTGAGCTATGCGCCCTTCGTCACTTCGTTCATCAGGACCTCATTTTGCACATGTGGCTTTTTGAATGTAAGTCATTTTCTTCTGTTTCGACCATCCTTTAATTAGTACCTCCTTTCTGAACGCTTGGGATTTGGTAGCCATCGCTTCTGAATGGACAAGCGTCGCCGGCCTTCGGAAGCGTATGTATCGTGATCCACGCGTATTGTCACTGTTGTGCTGTTGCAGCCTTTTATCGATGTCGGTTGTTACACCGGTATAGTACGAATCATCGGAACATTTGACAATATAGACCCACCACGTCATACGTACGAAACGTTTTATACGGCATTTAAATGCTAACGCCAAGCGACGCGCAGCGCCTCCGGAGGGAATTGAACCCCCAACCTTCTGTTCCGAAGACAGACGCTCTATCCAATTAAGCTACGGAGGCAACGCCTGTGGGCCATCGTATTATATCAAAGTGTGTATGCTTGTGATATGCTTAAGGCACGCATGGACCTTAATGAACACCTTGCGAAAGAACACAACATGTCGCCGTTTCGCGTGCACCTCAAAGAGATCGTCTACGGCGGCAATGACGGCATTGTGACGACGTTCGCTGTGGTTGCAGGGTACGCTGGAGCCCATGCACAGGCCAGCCTTGCGTCGCATTCCGTCGGCACTGTTCTCCTATTTGGTCTGGCAAACCTTTTTGCGGACGCCGCCTCCATGAGCTTGGGAAGCTTTCTTTCCCTTCGCGCGGAAAAAGATGTCTACGGCAGTGAAAAGTCCAAGGAGCTTTACGAAATCCGCCATGAGCCGGGCATGGAATTTGAAGAAACAATTGAAATTCTTACGCGTAAAGGGTATGACCGGAAAGACGCGACTGCGCTTGCCAAGCTCTACGCTAAAAACGAAAAATACTGGTCAGAGTTTATGATGCATCATGAATTGGAGCTTCCCAATCCGGAGAAGGAAAACCCTTGGCGCACTGCGCTGGCGACGTTTCTGTCGTTTGTTAGTTTTGGCTTTATCCCGCTTCTGCCGTATATAGTTCTCCCGCACAGCGGCAACTTGTTTGCATACTCCGTACTCTTCACAGCGTCGGCACTGCTTTTGCTGGGAATTCTGCGCTACCATGTTATTTCGCGCCATCCAGCGCGTGCTATAGGGGAGACGCTTCTCATCGGCGGCGTATCGGCTTCGATCGCGTATTTCGTGGGAACGTTCTTTCGTTAGTGGAGTTCGGCGCGGCGTTCCTTGAGAAAGTTGCTCCATTCTTCAATAAGGTTCAAAATGACAGTAAACGGCGTTTCGATAACAAAGGTAAAGAGAAATGCCACGACGTTGTATTCCTTCCATTTTCTGGCGAGAAACGACCCAAGCCGCGCAACTGGCACCGAGATCATATCGAGCGTAAATTCCACGATGCTTGTTCGTTCGCCTACCGTGAGCTCTTTGGATTTGTTGCGAATGCTCACTGCCGCAAACACTGTAACGGCAATCGTCAGCGTGTCAAAGACAACGGACGTAATCGGAAGCCCCGCGGTATAAAATATCCACGCGATAGCGAATAGAAAGACAATTGTAAGCGCAAGGTACATTGCGCTGAATACAGCTCGTACAATTGGCCGCCGAGGCTCGTGGACGTTTATTTCGTAGAATACCGACGGCGTCAGCGCGTACACAAACTCCTTTGTTGCTTCGAGGGTGTTTTTTTTATTTGCTGGGGGTGGAGGTCGGATGATTATCACCAAAAGAAACATAACCAGCGTTGGCACAGTAAAGTCTATGAGCGTTGTAAACGGGTTGAATCCTTCATAAAAAAGGTGCGCAAGCGGCACTTCGACTAAAAAAAACGTAAACCAGTTGGACGTAAAAACCGACAGTGTGGAAAAAATGCCCAAGACAAGCAGGCGTTTTCTTAGCGTCGTATAGCGTTTGTTATACGCTGATTCAACTTCGTTAAGTAATCTGGTCGAATCAGTAAAAAGCGGCATGATGTCGTGCGGCCGATCGCTATAGCGGTCAAGCACGTCTCCGATGAGCGCAAATACCGTATCAACCTGTTCACAGACGCTGTAGAATCGTCTGGCGTAGGGGTGAGAAAGAAGTGTGGCAGATTCCTGCCAAATTGACAGAATATCGTGCTCTAGCTGCTTGAGACGTTCTGCGCTTGGGTGTTTCCAATCAGGGTATTGAAACGATAATAAGCGGTAAATGATAAATGCGTTATCCAAATCAAATAATGCTCTGCACGTGCCGATATACGTTTGGACGTACACCTCATCACGAGACAATGCGTTTTTTGGCCGCACGTGGATTCTTTCAAGCATCGCGCTTGTCATTGCGTCTAAGAGGCCGTAGGCTTTAGTTGAATCGGTCAAATGCTCTTCTATTTCACACGCCATCAGCTCAATGATGAATGTTTGGAAGTTATGGCGGGTTTTAATGCGCGATGGATCCGGGCCTTCTAGTTCTGAAAGGTGAAGAAACGTGATGTATTTCGTGATGCTGTTTGTCAAATGCGGGATTACTTCCTGTGGTATTGCGTTGTTGGGTAAATGGCCTCCGCGAATAAGTTCGGTTGTGACTGTTTGGGCAATGTATTCTGGGGTAAATGTATGCGGCTGGGATATGCCGGACAATTTGCCGAAGAGCAGACGCTTTATGATGCGCTCGATCGCCGCTCGCCGCAAAACATTGTCATCTTTCCAGTCGATCACTTTGCGAATGAGTTCGTAGGCTTTGGCGATCCTGGAGGCGATTTCATCAACGTGGATGGGCGTTTTGCCGCCCTTGGGCGCTGTGAGCCACTGTATATAGCTGGCAAGAAACGCATCAATATGTTTGGCAAGCGCTTTCGGCTCGACAACCGCAGGCGGCTGAAGCTCGTTCGATTGAGTGTCCTGCGGGGTATCCATAGAAAAAGATTTATGAGGCTCACATGCCCAGAGTCATGCATTGTCAGTATAGCTGCTCCTTGAAATTCCTGCAAATTTGTGTAGGATACACATAGATATTCCTTCGGGGTATTGCGTAATTCATAATCGGCGGTACACTCCGCGAGTCGCCAAAACGGGTGACACGAGCCGGTGAACTTCCGGCAGCGACCGTTACAGTCGGGATCACGGACGACGTGGCTGACGCCAACGACACACAAGACTTATTGGCGTCAAACAAGAAGGAATCCATGAGCGTACCATCGTCGAGTGCGCGGCATTGACTACCCCGAAGAAAATTCGGGGTATATTTATGCTCCAAAGGAGGAACCATGATGAAATCTCTGTCAACGCGAACTCTCGCCCTATCCGGGGCTCTAGCGGCGCTTTCCGCTACCGTTCAGCTCATTCATGTCGGGTATCAGTCACCTGTGTGGGGGATGTGGATAGACGTGGTTGCCGTTACGTGGGTGATTGCGTACTTTCTGTTTGGCATGCGGTCATCATTCGTTGTTTCGTTAGCTGGTGCACTTATCATTACGTTTTTTGCGCCTGATACGTGGCTTGGCGCGAGCATGAAGTGGGCGGCGACCATGCCTGTTATCACGGCGCTTTTTGCATGGGACGCGCTGCGAACAACGGACGGCAAGCGGTATACAAATCCTTCGCGTCTTATAATTCCCATGATTGCCGGCGTAGCGGCGCGGTGTGCAATTGTAGTGCCGCTTAACTATTTCTATGCAATCCCTATCTGGACCGGTATGACGCCGGAGGTTGCGATGAAGACGATTCCGTGGTTTATTATCGCTGCGTTTAACGCGGTTCAAAGCGTGCTGGACGTCGTACTTGCGTGGATCGTCGTGTACAAGTTCAAGCTCAATCGCTTTTCAACACTGCAAGGCGAACGCTTGCTGTCTGAAGGATGATATGAATTACGCGATTGTCGTACGCAACGCATCATTTGCGTATGAACAGCAGAAGCCGGTCCTTCATGATGTGTCGCTTGCCATTCCTCGCGAACGCTTTGTTGGGATCTGCGGCAGAAACGGATCGGGTAAAAGCACGTTAACGTACCTATTCAATGGGATTATCCCGCATGCACTTTCCGGGACGTTCACTGGAGAAGTTTTGGTGGACGGCGTTTCGACAAAAGCGCGGCGGGTAGCTGATATGGCGCGAAGCGTCGGCATGGTATTTCAAAATCCGGATTTTTCGCTGTTCAACTTGACGGTTTCAGAGGAAATTATGTTTGGGATGCGATGTCTTACGCGCGCCCCCGATGCAAAGCGCGTCCGCCGCGCGCTTGATGTGGTCGGATTGGCGGGATTTGAAGACCGCGATCCCCAAACATTGTCATATGGACAGAAGCAAAAAGTGTGCTTGGCAAGCGTTCTTGCGCTTGATGTTCCAATACTCGTCCTCGATGAGCCAACCGCGCTACTTGACTACAAAAGCTCAATTGAGCTGTATGCCTTGTTACGAAAGCTCAATCGTGAAGGTAAAACCATTATCGTCGTTGAGCATGACACGGATTTTTTGTGGCAGCACACCCGCGATACGCTGCTTCTCCATGAGGGTTCGGTTGTTGCCTTCGGGAGAACCAGCGACGTTCTTCGTAAGCATCGACTGCTGAAAACACTGGGGATTAAAATTGCAAGGAGCGTAACGTAATGAACAGCACACGCATCCGGTTAAAAATTCTTGGCCTTTTGGGCGTGACGACGAGCGTTATTCTTCTTCGTGATGTTTGCCTCGTTGCCATATTGTTTGCCGGGCTTGTGTTGCTTTGTCTTATCCGAGGACCCCGGAGCCTATTGAGACGCGTAAAGCCTCTTGCTGTTATTGGAGTACTCGTTGTCAGTTATCACACATTGTGTATCAAAAACGTTCCTGTCGAAGCGCGGTTTATTATCGGTGTAGCCTCGGCTATGCGGCTTATGACATTAAGTTTGCTGGTCTTTTTGTTTACGCAGACGACGTCGCCTGCGACGCTTTTGGAGGGTTTGACTTTTTTGCCAAGCCGCCTGCGGCTGGTGGTAGCCATCAGCGTGTCTCTTATTCCAATTCTTGTTGCCGAAGCGGCAGAAATACGGAAGGCGCAGCTGTCGAGGGGGGTTCGCGCGGTATGGTGGAATCCAATCCCAGCGTTTCTACCAATGTTGATTCCCCTCCTTCACCGCACGCTTCGCCGCGCCGAGCACATTGCAATGGTCCTTCAAACGCGAGGGTTTGAGTAAGTTAGCTAACGTATATTGTTGGAACTGTGACGCCGTTACTTTGAGGTTTAAGATCTGGAAATTGTGAAAAATTAGGCGAAAGCAGCAACCCTACCCGCCTTCCATGGGGATTTGTGACTGCTATACCGCCCCAACCGGTAATATACGATGCAAGTTTTGCCACGGTAGCAAAAAATGGTTCTTCTGTTCTCACAGCAACAAGTGGCGTATCGCAAATAACCTCAAACATTTCACGAAACAATCGTTCATACAGTTCTATCCGTCTTCTCCTCCGTCAATTGCAACTCTCGGTGCATAAGGGTTTTCTCCTACACGTCGAAACGGATGAAACGGAGGATTGCAGATGATAACATCAACAACGCCTCGAGCCGATCGTATGCCCGTAAACATATCGTGTTTTTCAAACGCAATATAATTCTCCAAGCCATTTATTCTCGCATTAAGCTCGGCAACGGTGAGCGCTCGGCCACAAATGTCCGTAGCAGTAATATATACGGTTCCTCTTTCAATGTCTTTTCTCATGCGTTTTGCGATGGCAAGCGCCATGACTCCAGAGCCTGTTCCTACGTCAAGAATATGGAGCGGCCGTTAATTAAAGAGATTTCTGTCCCGCGCGTTACGCCGAATTGCGTTTGCGATGCGAAGAGCGAACGCATAATTTTGCCACGTTGGGAGCAAATTTGTTTCTGCGTACGAAACAAATGTAAGGTTCCCTATGGTAGTCCGTACTCTTCGTTCCGGTCTTCTTTTAGCGTGATTCAGTGACGTAACGTGCGGAAATGGCAAATGATCACAATGTTGTGTTTCACCGCGGCATTCAACAAGATATCTCATAGAGTCAGTTATTATACTATAGGATTATTTCCGTGTCGATACCGTTGCTGTATAATGCGCTCATTGGTGGATGTAGCTCATCAGCAGACCCTCCGATTCGGAGGGCTGTGGAGCAGGATATATGTATTACGTATATATCCTTCGATCATTAAAAGATAACCATCTGTATATCGGGTATAGCTCTAATTTGAGAAAGAGACTTACATTTCACGCCGGAGGACTAAACACATCAACAAAATACCGTAGGCCTTTAGAATTGATATACTACGAAGCGTACGCAACAGAAAAAGATGCGAGAAACAGAGAGATATTTTTAAAATCGGGAAGAGGACACGAAGTTATTAAAAAGCAATTGAAAAATACCTTACACCATTGGTGGATGTAGCTCATCAGCAGAGCGCCTGCCTGTGGAGCAGGAGGGAGCGGGGGCAGCACCCGTCATCCACCCAAAACAACAGAAGTCCCCTACAAACCCCACGCGCGGCGAATGATGACATGGGGTTTTTGGTGAAAGACCTCTCGGATGTCGGCTACGGAAAATTTCCCATCGCCATTGATATCAAGCGGCAGAAGTCTGGGCATGAGCACGCGCGTTTCGTTGGCAAAAAGCGGTTGAATAATTTGGCGCGGCAGGTAATACGGGATAATAAGAACGATTCGATAGCGTTTGCCGGGGATGACATTGATAAGATTTGTAACGCGTATTACTCCGTTGGTCAGCGCCAATCCTGCAACCTCGTGAATCAGCGTTTTATCGTCATAGATGAGAACTTTTGCGTTGTGCGCGGTATTAGATACGCGCCACCCAAGGCGTGCGGTAATATGAAGTGATGGCGGAGGGACAATCGTGACCGTGCGCTTGGTGCCCCATATCGGTGTTCCCTGTCGCATAAGTGTAAGCGATACGATGTACGCACCTTCCTTTTCCGGCGTTTTGAACGTGGCGGATATTAGCCCTTTGCGATTCGGCTCAACGGTGGGTAGCGCGCCATATGAAAATGAAAATCCCTCGGGCCGCGACGTGATGAGGAGCGAATAGTTTTCATTATCTAATATGCCCTGGCCGGTGTTTTCGACCGCAGCAGACAGCGTGTAGGCAGATCGTGCAACAAGGGTCGGTGGAAGGAGATTTTCGAGTCCTTTATACTGCTCTCGTTGCCTTGGAGCTCCTTTTGTTTTGGGAATGTCGCGGTATGCAGAATAGTGCTCGTAATACGAGTCGTCGCCGAGCCGTTTCCATGAGAAGTGGTCAAACGGCACATCCTGATAGTTAAACACAAAAGGCGTTACGGCAGCGATGTGCGCGCTGTGCCAGACTGTTTCTGCCGCTATCGTTACTCGTTTGCCTACTTCGATTGGAGATAACAGCGCAGGATCATACGTTTTTCCCTGATTGTGCATCCAACCGGTTTCGGTGATGAATACCAACAGTTTTTTCGTAAGTCCAAGCTGCGACAGTTGAGCCAGTTCCCATTCAAAACTTCGCAGACTTCCGCGGTTAGTGGCATATGGCGAGCCGGAAAAACCCGGGTTTGGGTAAGAATGAGAGGTCCATCCGTCGAGCTTGCTCAAAAGATCCGGTTTTGCACCCACCATTCTGCGAAGAAAATCTGCGGCGTCCAGCGCATTGCCGTCGGTAGCCGCTGATACATCAAGCCCTGCGGGCAAGATAAAAAAATCATCCGATGCGTGTTTGAACTTTTCTGCCAGTAGTGACGCGATTTCTGCGTACCCCTCCGGATCGATGATTCCTCCCCACTCTTTGGCGTGGTTTGGTTCGTTGTAGAGGATGATGTACCGGTTTTCCGTTGGCCAGTTGAGTTTTGCAAAAAATGAGACGAGTTCGTCGAGACGGTCTTTGTCAGGTATAACCCACGTATCACCCTGAACGTGGGTAGCAAGCCGTACAAGCGGAATAAGGTGCAGACGCCGCATCTGGTCAAACATGGCCTGCCACTTCGAGGGATCTCGGTCATTGTCGGTAGCTACCAGCGTCACGTAGCCCCAGTCACCGCCTTGAGAGTTTACCAACGGCGCCACATCGTCTATGTCGGTAAAATCCGCTATATGGATGCCAAATCGATTGTTGGGGACGCTCAACGGGTCGTAGATAGCGTAGCACGACTTGACAAAAAACAGTACAAACAGCGACAAGACAACAGCGAGCATGCTATAATTATCTCACACCACTGCGGGTGTAGCTCAATGGCAGAGCGCCAGTTTTCCAAACTGGTGACGAGGGTTCGATTCCCTTCACCCGCTCAACAACAGCGAAGTATTTGCGGAAGGGCCCCCATAGCTCAACGGATAGAGCATCTCCCTTCTAAGGAGGCGATGGCAGTTCGATTCCGCCTGGGGGCGCTAAAACTGCACTGTCACGTGATCTCCCACACGAATGCCGTATTTATCCACCGTTCCCGCGTTGACTTCCAAAACCTTATCGACAGGAAGTGCCGGTGTGATGTGAGGATACGGCGGACCTGTTGAAACATGTTTGCTAATATCGACAATTTCCTTGCCGCGAATCCATAGAATATCAAGCGGAAAGTTCATCCCCTTCATCCAGAACGAATATTGTTCTTGATGGTCATAGATAAAGAGCATGCCGCGGTTTTCATCAAGTCGTTGGCGGTATCCAAGTCCTTGCTCTTTCTCCTGCGGCGTGACGGCAACGTCAAGCGTAAACACGTGGCCGCGTATTTGAGCTGTTACACCCAGGGGATGACGCGTATAAAACCAGACGATAAAAAGTATGACAGTGACAAGCGCGGCTATGACAAGTTTCTTGACAGTCATACGTTTCGGGTATTTATAAAGTGTAACAAATCACGAAGATTCTTTTTATACGATTCGTCTGCTGATAGCGAGTCAATGAGTGATTCGCTTTTTAGTGTCAGGCGAGTGATGTGGCGCGAGATATTTTTTTCGATGCGAGCAAATGTTTTTTTGCCTTCCCTTGCGTCAGACCCCACGGGCTTTCCTGTTTCCTCCGATTTTCCCGAGGCGTTGAGTTGGTCATCACGGATTTGAAATAGGATACCAAAGGATTCACCCAATTCGTCGAGGATGTGTATATCCTTCGACAGTGCTTGTGCCAAGATAGCGCCGATGGTAAGCGGAAGAGAAAACGAATAGCGCGCGGTTTTATAGCGGTACAACGTCATTACGTCGCTTGATGAAGGGATTACAGCGGAACAACAAGACGATACATCCTGCATCTGCGCAAGACATACGCTGGACAGTTCAGAGGCAATAAGTTGGTGGATCTGTGGATTTGATGACAGAAGCTCCATGGCCATAAAAAACGTCACATCGCCCACGCACATCGCCATGGCCTCACCGCAGCGTTTTCGCTTTTCATTGGATAACGTTTCTTTAACATGGTTACGCTGTCCTTCCCCATTGACGGCTGCGCGAGGAAACGTGGCGCGCTCATACTGCACGTGCATGGCGTCTTGTCCCCGCCGCAGTTGGTCTTGGTCCATGATGTCGTCGTGAATAAGTAGTCCGGCATGAATAAGCTCCAGCGCGCCTGCAGCGCGAAGCGCGCCGTTCGTATTGGCTCCGCCAAACATGTCATGACTTAAAAGTACCAGGCTGCCGCGGATTGTCTTGCCGCGTGCTACAAAGCGGTCAAGCCGCGTGATCACATCAGATCCCCAGAGGTTGACGGCGCGAAACGCAGGTTGTTTGTCTTGCAGATATTTGCGCACAAACGCATCAATGCGCTGTTTGTATTGTGATACCGCCCTCGGCATAGATTGTCGATATTGCCTTTTTTCCGCCACCGCTTCCATGATGCATCATTGGATCACACGCTCATCAGACGACCGGTTTTTGCAACGACCACTTGGTCGCAATTACTGAACGAAGTGCAAACCTTTTTTGAGCAAGATTTTCTGCCCTGAAGGGCAGAAACCCGTCCCAGCGGCTCGCTCCGCCAAAGGCGGAGACAAAGCCCGCAAAAATTTCTTTTTCTTTTAATGGGCGCTCGCAAAATTCTTTTTCAATTAAGGAATCAATTTTTGCGGGTTTTGTCTTCCTGCTGACGCAGGAACGAGCCGCTTCCCACCCCTGCCGCGCCTTCGGCGCGGAAAGCAGGCGGGCAAAAATTCCTTCCCCCAGACCCCCTTCCTTTTTGCCCGCCTGCTGGAAACCCGAGAGCGTTTTTTCGGACGGCGGCGGAGCCTCAAATCGGGTGGCGAGTGGGGTTAGGTGTTCGCCTTGTCCAATATCTTAACAAATTTATCAATATACGTCATTAGCTCCGAAAGGGCAGAGGGTGTTTCTTTGTCGGCATGCAAGAGGTTGGAGTAATTGCAATATTTATACATATTCGTTACCACCTCCAAATCGCCATCGGAAAGTTTGGCCATTTTGTTTTTTCCTTGCTTCAAACTTTCCGTTACCTCGTCAAATCTCTTTTCCTTATCCCACATCAATAGGTCATTTTTGATAAATTTTTCAACGGCAAGGCGCAGGAGTTGCCCGTATTTTAGGGCGATTTCTTCCGGCTTCAGATTTCCATTTTGCGCATTTTGGCTGATCTCTTGATTGCATTTTTGGACTTCCGCAGTCAAATCAAATCCTGGGTCAAAAAATATAAAACTTCCCCCAAATGGCTCGGCATTTTTCAAAACGCCGAACTTGCATGGATTAGGATTTTCACACTTTGCCAAATACTTGAAAAATAACGGGTGGTGAGTAAAAACGATAACTTGTGAAAACTCTTGCGTTCTCTTGTGTATTATCTCCGCAAGAATTTTCAAGTTTGGCGAGTCCAAGCTAGTTATTGGATCGTCAAAAATCAAAATGGTTTTGTCCTTATCCTGCAAGTTTTCGTTAATCGCAAAGAAAAAGGCAAGAGAGATAAGTTGTCTTTCACCTTCTGACAATCCGTCTTTCATTTCGCGTTCGTTGCCATTTTGATCCTTAATCCTAAATGAAAAAGAATAATCTTTTGTGTTTGGGGCGGGTTTAATATGTTCCAGTGTAAAGCTTAAATTGAATTTTCCAAGAATGCCTATCATTTGCGAGATAACGCTTTCCGGTATGGTGTTGGCAAGATAATTTTTCAAATCCTCTTGCGCTTTTTTCAGTTCTTCGGATAATGTTTTCTGCTTTGCGATTGTTTCGTTTTGATTTTTGATAAGTTTGATTTTTTCGCTTTTCAGAAAATCGATCAGCTCTCCCAACCCTGTTTGCTTTTGGGTTTTCTCCTGTATTTCGCTCGTGATTTTACTCTGGTCGGAGTATTTGCCCTTGAAATCACTTAACAACTTGTTTTTTGCTACGATAAGGTCGTTGACGCCCTTGACCGACTTTTCAATTTCTTGAAGCTTCTTGGTAACCGCGTCATATAGTTTTGCCGCGTCCACTTGTGCCCTCTCAATCTTTTTCAGTGATTCCAATGCGGTGAGCAAGTCGTCTATTTCTTTGGTAGTAATGTCGCTAAATTTTCTGGAGTGTTCGGTTTTTTCTTCTAACTTGTAAATATCCTGAATTTCAAAATCGGTTTTTATCTTTTCCAGAGCATCAAAAACCGCCGTTGTTTTTGAAGGCAGTAATGTCAAGTTTGATTTTATTGTTTCCAACTCGCTTTTTGCCGTTTCAATATCGGACAAAAATTTGCGCTTGGCGTTTTCATAAGTTTGATCAAATGCGGCTCTGTAATACTCAATAACCTTTGTGGCATTTGCGAGCGGTTGCATACAGAGCGGGCAGTTTTCGCCCGTGTAGTTTTTAGGTATTTGATCTTTGGCATATTCAATAAATTGCCGGTGTTTCGCAAAGTGTGTTTTTATCTTTTCATCCGCTTCATCTTGCGCCTTTTCTTTTATCTGGCGAGTAAACAATTCAGTAAGAGTGGCCTTGGAAGAAAGCGGATTTGAGAAAACTATTTGACTAACTGCCGATATGCGATTTATTTCGGCATATTTCTTATTCAACTTCTGGAGTGTTGCTAAGTCCGCCTCAAGTTTTTTGAGTTCCTCTTGCGCTTTGGTTAGCGTCTCTTGTTTGGTTTTGTCGTCAGCCTCTTTATAGGTTTGATAAAACTCTTTGTCCTTATCCGTAAATTGTTGCTCCAAAATTCCGGCACAGGACTTTTGCAGGGTTTCTACTTCATCCTTCTTTACCTTAACTGCTTCTTTGAGATTGTTTGCCTGTTCGTCTAAATCAATAATGAGTTTTCCGGCTCTTTGTGTATGCGCTCCTTGTTGCAAATTGCTTGACCTTACACCGTGCGTATGAACGTTGGCATTAACGAAATCAACATCAAAAAACAGAAAGGATTTTTTCCCGATCTGGCTTGCCCAGTTTCTGTTTTCATATTTATGGACTTGATTTCTATTCCCATCGTTCAGTTCTACTTCCGCTAAACTTGGTGGAGTATTTGGAAAGTCCTGATTTTGGGAAACGCTTTTCAGCACATCGCAAATAGCCGATTTGCCAGACCCATTTTCACCAAAAACAATGGAGAAATTTTGCAAAACTTCTTCTTGGTCCGAAGCGTTTTTACAGAACTTATTCCATGAAAAATCCGAAAAGGATTTGTAGTTTTTTATTGTTGTAATTCTTCGGATTTTCATATCTGCTCAATGATTTTCGTAACTTTTTTTAATAGATCATGTTCCCAAATTCTAAAAGCTCTCCACCCTTGTTTTTTATAGTACCGAGAAACCTCTTTGTCTCTGGCGATATTTCTTGTGATTTTTTGCGTCCAATAAATTTTGCGTGCAGTGGGAATGCGACAATGTTTTTTGCACCCGTGCCAGAAGCAAGAATCAATAAAAATGACGACTTTGTGTTGTTTCAAAACAATATCCGGCCTTCCGAAGTATTTGCCGGAATTTTTGCGATAGCGAAACCCGTGTTTCCAAAGTTCTTTACGAAATAATGTCTCAATTTTACTATCTCGGCTTTTTATCCGAGACATTATTTCGCTTCGCTTTTGTTTTGAAACAGTGTCCATACATACGCTAAATTTGAATTTGCCAGCCAGAAGGCATAATCACCTTGTCGTATCCGCGCTTTGCCATAAATGGCCCGATTTCCTTGCTTGACGGAAATTCGGCGGCAAATTCGCGGCTAACGTCCTGAAGCAATTTTGCGCCAAGATTCGTTCGGTATTTTTTGCTCAAGCAAAGTTCGTACCAATCATCTAAATCGCTAATTGTGATAATGCCTTGTATTCGTTCACTCCACCCAACTTGTTTGAGCAAGGTTTCGATAGCTTCTTTCTCACTATCAACACAGGCAATTACAATCCTGTCCGCGGTGATATTGTCCGCAATGTCTTCAATAAGTTCCGGCGTAAGCGTCAGATGTTTTACTTGTATTGCTGGGCCGAAATTGGCCCAAATGTCCAAACCTCTATCCGCCGCGTTGGTAACGCCGACACGATAAAGTGCGGCTGGCAAAACGAGGTGCGTTTGTTTTCTGTCTATGCCAAGAACCATTTCTATGAAACGCTCAAAGTCCTTCAAGATTTCCTCGTCTTTGTTCCCAATCTCCAAAGTTACCCGCGCTTTCAATGCGCGAACTATTGTTGCAAAAAGAGCGTAAACCAAAATTTCGTACATTTTGTCCACGCTTCTGCGAAGTCCTGGCGTTGTTTGGAAAATGGCGACCAATTTTTTCAGATCAAAAGTGTCCGGCGTTGATTTTCTAATGTACTCCTCAACTTCCCGAACAGACGAAAGGCGCGCCTCCAACGCTTTGTAGACATACGCCTCAACAACCCCCTTGCTTTTCTTGTTTATCATGCCGAGTTTTGCCAGCAATTCTGGAGGCATAGCGTTGGCTTCAAAAACATTATCCTGATATTTTTGGCTTGACGTGCTTCGGCGTCCAACCAAAAGCAGAGACACTTCATCGCGCCAACGTTTGGAAACATTGCGATAAGATTCCAAATCGCTTAAATCCCAACCTCGCTCTGTCCGATGGTGATACAGAATTTCAGCGATTTGGATTGGCTTGTACAAGTGAACGCGTGATTTGCGAATCACCAAGTCCAACGCCTTCTTTGATAAATTATTATTTGTGCGCATATATTCTTTCTAATTTTTGCTCATTGAATAAATCAATCTGCACTGGCCTGCGTTGCGGTTTTTGAGACATGGCTTGCACCATCGCGCGCGCCACGGCCTCAATCTTTGGAATAACAACGCTATTGCCCGCCTGTTTCCTAACTTGCGTGTCGGGGACAACAATCTTGAACGTGTCGGGGAAACCCTGCAAGCGCAACATTTCTCTGGGTGTAAGCCGCCGTTCGGCATTCACAGTAACATAATTGTATGAGCCGTTGGCGCGCAAAGCGCAGGAAAAATGATGTATGCCGAGATTTCCGCCTTTGTTCTCATGCAACACAACCGGACGGGTGGTAATTTTTTTGCCTTGCTCTTTTAATTTACGTTGAAGTTTTTTGCGGAAGTAGTCGCTCAAGAAATGTTTTTTATCAATTTGATTTTCCGGCTCTAAAATATCTGAAAGCGTTTTTGTTTCCGTCCCATGTTTCGGAAATTCAAATGGATAGTTTCGTTTGAATCCGACAATAATTATTCGCTCTCTTTTCTGTGGAACTCCAAAATCAAGTCCATTGAGAATTTTATAATGCACGAAATAACCTAGTTTCTCCAAGTGCTCCAAAATCACTTTGAAGGTTCTGCCCCCGTCGTGAGTTGTAAGTTGCTTTACATTTTCCAACAAAAACGCTTTCGGCTGTTTCGCTTTCAAAATTCGTTCAACATCAAAAAACAAAGTTCCTCGCGTGTCGGCAAATCCAAGTTTGTTGCCGATAATGCTAAATGCTTGACATGGAAAGCCGCCGGTTAGAATGTCATGGTCGGGGACATCCTCAGCGACAAGCTTTGTAATATCGCCAAAAGGTTTTTCGCCAAAATTAGCTTCATACATGACTTGGCACGGCTCGTCCCACTCGGAAGTAAAAACGCATTTGCCGCCAGCACGCTCAAAAGCGATACGGACACCGCCAATACCCGCAAATAGGTCTATGAATTTGAATTGTTTTCCGTTTCCGTTTGCCATACTTTTATTTGATTAAATCATCAACTCCTACTTCTAATGCTTTCGCGATTCTTGTCAGCGTATCAATAGTCGGATTTGGATTTACGCCCGATTCCACCGTAACAACGGTATTAAGCGACAAATCCGCCAGCTTGGATAGGCGATCTTGCGAGATGCCCTTTTCCTGCCGGATTTTCTTCAAGTTTTTGGCTATTTTCGAACCTTGATTATTATTTGACATAGGTTTTAGGAAGATATACCATTATATTGTATATGTTAAAAAGTATCCTTTAGCTTTCATCAATTACAATGATAACAAATTTTAAAATACTTGTCCAAACAAAAGGGAGTTCCTACTTGTCGCCCGCGCACGGGAGGGCTGGGGCAAGGGCGACTTCTCTTTCTTTTCTTCTTTCAGTCCCGCCGCCGTCCGAAAAAACGCTCTCGGGTTTCCAGCAGTCGGGCAAAAAGGAAGGGGGTTTGGGGGAAAGAATTTTTGCCCGCCTGCTTTCCGCGCCGAAGGCGCGGCAGGGGTGGGAAGCGGCTCGTTCCTGCGTCAGCAGGAAGACAAAACCCGCAAAAATTGATTCCTTAATTGAAAAAGAATTTTGCGAGCGCCCATTAAAAGAAAAAGAAATTTTTGCGGGCTTTGTCTCCGCCTTTGGCGGAGCGAGCCGCTGGGACGGGTTTCTGCCCTTCAGGGCAGAAAATCTTGCTCAAAAAAGGTTCGCACTTCGTTCAGTAATTGCGACCAATTTAAACATTGCGAATTTTGCGAGCAGTTTGTTTGCTCGCTCGCCCCGCCTGCGGCGGGGCTTCGCTCGCATTTTTCCGTATATTTCAGCACAAAATCAAACGGACGGACAAAATCAAAAATCAGTTTTCTGTCCCGCAGACGGCAGTTCGGGGCGGCGAAGCCGCCAGAGCAAAAATACATCTTTAAGAAATTTATTGAAATGTTTTTGCTTTCCAATTTTTTCCGCGTGCCGCTTTGCGGCACTACGAAGCCAGTTTTTTACTTTTTATGGTCAAAGACGAATTATTAAAAATTAAGGAGTAAAAATATGAGAGTTAAATATTTTCTTTATGCCAGAAAATCAACAGAAGACAAAGAAAGACAAGTAATGTCTATTGAAGCGCAATTGGCGGAGTTGGCAGAATACGCCAAAAGAGAAAACATTGATATTACCGAGCGGTTTATTGAAAGTAAAAGCGCAAAGAAGCCGGGCCGAGAAATTTTTAACGAAATGATACAGAAAATTTATGCCAGCAAAGAAGCGGTTGGAATTTTGGCTTGGCACCCTGACCGTCTCGCTCGAAATTCTGTTGACGGCGGGCAAGTGATTTATTTGATAGACATTGGCAAGATCGCTTCTTTGCGCTTTCCAACATTTTGGTTTGAGCCAACTCCGCAAGGGTTGTTTATGCTTCAAGTCGCCTTTGGCCAATCAAAATATTATTCCGACAATTTGTCGGAAAATGTAAAGCGCGGGATTAGACAAAAACTCAGGCGGGGCGAGTGGCCCGGCCTTGCGCCGTTTGGCTATGTGAATAATCCGAAAACGAGAACGATTGAACCTGACCAATGAAAGCAAGAGTTATCAAAAAAGCATTTGAGGAATACGCGCAAGGACGGCATACTTTAGAATCTTTGGGCCAACGCCTGAGTTTTTGGGGCGTGACGAGCGGGACCGGAAAACCGCTTTGCAAGGCAACCTTACAAAGAATGCTCACAAACAAAGTTTATCTCGGTTTGATTGTTCATAACGGCGAAACTTATGAGGGCGGTTTTCCGGCAATTGTTTCCCGAGCGACTTTTGAGAAAGTGCAGGAAGTTTTGAAAAACAGAGCCAAGCCGCGTCATTCCAAAAAAAGACATTATTTTCCTTTCACCGGACTTTTGAAATGCGGCGAGTGCGGCGCGGCAATAACCGCACAATGGGCGCACGGCAACGGCGGAATTTATCGCTATTACCGTTGCACCAAGCGGCTTGGTCATTGTTCACAAAGATATTTGAGAGAGGATTTGTTAGTTGAGCAGATAAGAGAGGAATTTTCAAAAGTCGCTCTTTGCGAAGACTGGAAAGAAAAAATGCTGGCAAAAGTAGAAATATGGGAAAAAGAAAATATCCAGTTTTCGCAATCTTTCGCCCAAAATCTGGAAAAGGAAATCAAGGAAACCGAGCAAAAGTTAGACAAGCTAGTTAATGCCTTTTTGGACGGAAGTATTGAGAAGGAAACTTACCTTGCCAAAAAGGATGAACTTATCAAAACAAAAACAGACCTCAACAAAAGAAAGGCTGATTTTGGGCGAAAGGGAAACAATTGGATTGAACCATTGAAAGAGTGGATTTTATCGGCTCACCACGCCAAAAAACTGGCTTCGTCAAACGATTTTGATGAAATCAAATCGTTTGCGGAAAAAATTGGAACGAACCGCCGCCTGCTGGACAGAAAACTGATTTTTGATTTTGTCCATCCCTTTGATTTTGTGCCGAAATACAAGGAAAAATGCGAGCGAAGCCCCGCCGCAGGCGGGGCGAGCGAGCAAACAAACTGCTCGCAAAATTCGCAATGTTTAGATTGGTCGGGGTGGTGAGACTTGAACTCACAGCCTCATCGTCCCAAACGATGCGCGCTAGCCAATTGCGCCACACCCCGGTTTAACGTGTTTGACAATAATTTTCCTTAATTGTTTTCCAATTCCGGATTTATAAAACAACTCACGTCTTCGAGCATCCTCCTTACAAACAAATGATTCAAAATATATTAATTTAAATGGACCATTATGTTTCGTCCATGCACTGGATCCTGCGTTATGTTCTCTCAATCGATCGACAGGCTGTTTACCAGTAAGTCCAACATAAACTTTACGATTTTTTATGCTTTGAATTAGATACATAAAATACATATCGCGCTAGCCTCGGCCAGAGGCCGATCAGCCTTTGGCTGAAATTGCGCCACACCGCGAATACAGGCATTATACCAAGATTATAAACGAGAAGACAAAAATGAAAGAAAAAACGGAAAGAGCTTGTTTACAAGCTTCTGTTTCAGCGCTATTGGGGCTTTCCCCGGAATTTCTGGATCAAACAGGCGTTTGGCAATTCCATGACGGGCAAGCCAGTCCCATGAAAGCGCATCGTCCGAACGCTCTAATTTTGGCGGTATAGAAACATATCCGTTAATGACTTCGTTGCCAAGGGCAGGATCTGACGTATCATCGATGCCGCTAAAAAGCGTTGCGCCAGAAGACGTTACGATTGTTTCAAGTTCAAAACGTTCACCGTCCGATAATCTACCGCTGTCATATACATAAAACTCATCTTCGTGATCAGGGTCTTCGTGAAAATTGACGCATAGATCAAATCGGTAGGGCGAAAGAATGCCTTGAACGCTGCGGACTTCTTCGTCGGGCGAATTGTCTACAAAGTGTCGGTTTACGTCTCTACCCCACGCGTTGACGCGCGTTCGTTGCTTCACAGCAGTCGGGCTAACCACCGGAATACATAAAAAATCGGGAAGCTCGCTGTCGTGGTCATTAACGTACCGCTTGACACAGTCAATTACTTCATACTCATCGCCATGCATGCCGGATAAAATGAGGAGCTTGGGATTTGATCCACGCAAACAAAATTCTGTATTTCCGTAACGGGATTTCTGTATCGTCATAACAGGGTTCCATAGAACTATATTTATGATAATTTAGAGTTAAAAGTGAAATGCCTTCTTCTAAAAGCAAATCCTGACCCAGTCTTTAAATATTTTTCAAATAATATTGATTTCTCTTTTGTATCAAACGCTATATATGATATTAACTTGCATGGTAAACAGTTTCTTGTCGTTCTTTGTTGACTAAGTCTGTGTTCTTTTATTCTGCGCTTAAGATCATCTGTTCTGCCCACATAAACATCGTTATTTGAAAGTTGTAAAATATATACGTAAAACATGGGTCCTACTTCGCCGAGGCTTCGTACGACCACTTCGTCCTGGTGTTTCGGACATGCTGTCCTAGGGTGCTCAGCACCACGAAGCTTTAGCGAAGTGGTGCCGAGGGTGGGGGTCGAACCCACACGGTGTTGCCACCACAGGATTTTAAGTCCTGCTTGTCTACCAGTTCCAACACCCCGGCGTTACAATGTATTGTACCCTACCAGAGTTGCTATTGACAAATAGCGAAATTTCTTATTAAGTATGTATGAACAGATTATTTGATATTTTTCGATGAAAAAAAATCAGCGGAAACGACCATCATTTACCATCGCGCTTCTTTATCATTACGTATCAAAAGATATTACGACAAAATACTTTAGCCGCGAACACAAAATCGTCGACAATCAAACCGATGAGATTATTCACTACATGAAGCGCTTGTTTACCCGTCGTGGGTATCGCGTACAAATTCTACGGGTGGCTCCTGATGATCTTTCCAACCTAAAAAAGCTGCGGGCTGATTTCGTTTTTAACTTGGTTGATAGCAAGGCAATGGAACTGCAGATTGCAAAGATTCTCGACCGATTGCGCATCCCGCATTCCGGATCAACATTTCGAGCTATCCAAACAAGCAATAATAAATTGCGTACCAAAAAATTATTTGAGAAGCATGCGCTTCCAACACCGAAATACACCATCATTGGAGTCAACCAACGAATGAAACGAAGTTTAGTTCCTGGAAAGTTTCCTATCATCGTAAAGCCCGCGTATGAGCACTGCAGCATCGGAATCACAGATAGATCTATAGCCAAAACCTACGCACAATTCAAAGCGATTGTTTCGAGGCTGCGGAATAAATACAAACAAACCCTTTTGGCGGAGGAATTTATTAGTGGCAAAGAATTGCAGGTAACGGTTTTGGAAGCCAATGACAAAACAGTCGCACTGCCAATCGCAGAAATCGCGTTCAAAAACAGCATGCGCAACAAATGGAATATCTACGGATTTGATGAAAAGTGGAGCAAGCATCTGCCGATTTACAAAAGCTGTCATTTTGTCGCGCCGCCCAAGCGGTTGCTGCCTGATATTGATTCCCAGATTAAAAAGGACGCGATTCGGGCATTTTATGCGTTGGGATTGCGCGATTACGCCAGATTTGATTTGCGCTACAACCCAAAAATTCGCAAATGGTTCTTTTTGGAAGCGAACGCCAACGCAGGGTTTGACCCAGATCCCAGAGACGCCATGACAGTATCCATTAAGGCGCACGGCATGACGCTTGACGACTTTGTTCTTCAAATTGTCAAAAATTCTCTTCATGCGTAACCCATTGCGTATCGCAGTTGTCTATAGCGAAGCAACCAAGCGAAGTCTTTCCGGGCGCTTTACGGCAACAGAAGAGGATACGAAAGAGAGCGCGCAGGAGGTTATGCAGGCTCTTGCGTCAAAGGGATTCGACGCGGCTCTTCACCCGGTATCAGAAGATGACATTTTTCATTCGATTCGATCCGTCCGAGCGGCATGCATATTTAATCTTGTGGAATGGACAGGTCTTGATTTGCCTCTTGCAGATACAGCGTTTGCGGAAATTGAGCGGACAGGAATTCCGTTTACCGGCGCAAGCCGCCATAATTACGTCACGACGACAGATAAAGCAACCATGAAGCGCGCGCTTGATGCAATTGGTGTTGCCACACCGCGCTGGCAAGTCTTTATGACAGGCAAAGAACCTATTCGAACGGATTTTGCGTACCCCGTGATTGTGAAGCTTGCCCGTGAACACTGCAGCATCGGCTTAACACATGATGCCGTTGTATATGATTCTCTCGAGCTCAAGATCCGCGTACTTGACCGGATACAGCGCTTTTCCCAGCCGGTGCTGGTTGAGGAGTTTATCTATGGCCGCGAGCTTCAAATTACGTGTCTTGAAACCGATAGAGGCATTCAGATTCTGCCGTCTGCTGAAGTAGTGTATGACGCGGACATTCCTTTTTTGACGTACGAAAGCAGATGGGATGAGCGCCATCCCGATTATCAAAAATCTCATATGCAGCGTGCCAATCTTACCGATCATGAACTTCAGTCGCTTCAGCAGATAAGCCGCACAACATTTTCATCGCTTGGTTTTCACGATTACAATCGTTTGGATGTTCGGCTTCGTGCAGGCACAATCTATGTTCTGGAGGCAAACGCGAATCCCGGATTAGGAGATAGCGACGAGTACGGAATGACAATTTCCTATAAAGCCGCAGGGATGACGTTTGAGGATTTTGTCGAGGCCATCGTGCTATCCTGCATGCGGCGTTTTAGCAGGAGAAAACACGCGTGATGTGTTTGTGCGAAACCACGGAAGATCATCTTCTGTTCTGGCAATCACGATCATAAGCTGCTGCTGCCACTTGCGGACAAGCTTAAACCGTTTGCCTTTTTTACCCACGCGTTTCCGCTGTAGGTCGTAGTCCATCCACCGCCTGCGAAAGTCTGTCCACTCGTAGGATTTTTTTTGATTCGTGGAGCTGTCAAGGAGAATAATTCTGCTATTCCTCGCGGAATAGGATGAGACAACAGCCCAATGACCTGAATCCGAATGAGGCGTGTCTGTCTTTCTATTTACGTCATAAAGATACGTCACTAACACTGCGCGAAGTCGATTTTTTGGATAGCGAAGCGCGCTTTGCAGATGGTGAAGCGTTGCGTGTTCAACGACTTCAGCCGCGTATCCAAGGGATTGTATTGCGGTAATCATGTTTTTGGTTGTTGTGCCGTTTTTGCCGGTTTTGCACAAGGCAGCAAGCGTGGAAAGCGACCGCTTTTGGCCAAAAATTTCCAGCGCACGCTTAAGCGACGCGGGACCGCATGACGTATCGTCAGGTTGTTGAATCGGGGTGATATGTTTTCTTCCCATAGGTACGTGCTATTCTACTCTCTGCAGATAACTCGCTCAAGACCTATAGTAGGGATGTTTGCGTACTCAATGGGCGGTGATATAATACGCATAAATTGCCGCAGTGCTGGAATTGGCAGACAGGCACGCTTCAGGAGCGTGTGCTCGCAAGAGCGTAGAGGTTCAAGTCCTCTCTGCGGCACCAGTATTAAACTTTCAGGAATTTTGCCGACCGATTCTGCCGCGCGAAGCGCGGAAAGGTATGGAAACACTGGCTCGCCGCGCACGGCGCGGCTCGCCA
>CAZQTD010000013.1:0-35260 GCA_964596355.1 uncultured Gammaproteobacteria bacterium | reverse complement strand
TATGCCTGACCCCATGCGCGACGTCCCCATCAAGTGGGAAGAGGTAGCGCCGTAAATGCCGGTCGGTATATGTCGCACCGTTGTTTTTGATGTTTTCAATTATTTCCTTTCTTAAACCCCCTTGGTATACTGATAACAGACTCGGCAGCGAGGAAGTGTTGCTGTTGATAATCGTCACATGCCTGCCAATACAAAAAATGTTCAAATAAACCTGCTGGGAGACTCCGAGCTTACCCATACGCCGGTTGGGCGCATCATCGGCTGGGCGGTAACCTACGGCAGGTACATCATGATCGGCACAGAAATCGTGGTGCTTCTAGCTTTCATCTCGCGATTCAGTCTAGACCGAAAACTCACGGACCTCAAAGAAGAGCTGATGCAAAAGCAAATGATTATTGAAGCCAATCTCCCGTTTGAAAAAGACGTGCGAAGCCTTCAAGATCGACTGGCAAAAATTTCTACTCTGCTTAAACCTCCGCTTGATCCTATGGATATTCTCCTGACTATTCAGTCTTCCATTCCTGCCGACGTACACCTTCAGACGCTTGAGATATCAGACGGCAAACTTAGAGTATCGGGACAAGCAGGCTCAACCGCAGGCTTTGCGCGGTTTACTAACAAACTGCAATCTTCTTCCAATCTAACCAATATAGAACTTGGAGATATTCGCCGAACCCCTGTTAAAGGAATTCAATTCTCGTTTACCGCAACAATCGTAGGGAGGAAATAATGCCAGTCAACTACAAATCCGAAATGGAGCGTTATCGACGATATTACAAAAATCTGGGCCCGATGCTGGAGAAACCCCAAGGGCGCGCGTACACGACCATTATCTTTTCGTTTTTAGCCGTATCACTCTTTGGGTGGTACGCTATCCGCCCAACGATTCAGACGATTCTTTTCCTTCGCCGCGAAATTCAGGATAAAACCGAATTAAATAAACAAATGGAAACGAAAATATCTGCGCTCATCGAGGCGCAGGCTGCATATCAGGAAGTGGAATCCCTGCTGCCTGCCGTATATGAGTCTCTCCCTGAAACGCCCCAGCCGGTTGAACTTGCTATGGAATTACGAAATCTTGCCAGCATCTCTGGCGTTATACTTGCGTCCATGCAGCTTCCCACGGTGCCGCTGTTGGGACAAGAAGCTACGCCGGGCGCGGCGACTGCCGTCAGCAAAACCGATCCAGCGCGGCCATCCGGCAAACAAGGAGAGATATCCGTTGGTCTTTCGCTTGTCGGACCATACGCCGCTATCCGATCCTTTATTGACAGCCTTATGGCGATGCGGCGCATTGTGTGGATTGACGCCGTCAGTATCATCCCTTCAGCCGGCGAATCTCAAACAGCATCTCCAAGCGCATCACGACAAGAACCCATGTTGCAGCTTGTGTTAAAAGTAAAAGGATACTATCTTATTCCTTAGACTATTTCATACCTATGAAGAAAGGTGACGATCGAGATTTGCTTCTCATATCCGTCTTTACGTTTTTTACCGTTTTGGTGTGGATCACGTTTGAGCTCATCAAAACGATTAAAACCACGACGGTGCGAGGCGATGTTCAGCAAATCGTCGTGCCATTTAACCCCTCTATCGATACGAATACCATTATAATGGTAAACGAACGAAGGTCATATCAATGATGAAAATTCCAACCATACTTGGGCTTGTGCTGGTCGTACTGATTGTCGGCAGTATCATCGTTGTTTCCGAATTCATGCTGCGCGGCAGTTCCGTCGCTTCAGAATCCATCAAGCCGCAAAGCGTGGAATTGACCAATCTTTCCGATGTATCATTTTCCGTCAGCTGGACTACCCAAGCCCCTGCAACCGGCGTGGTTGAAGTTTCTTCATCGCTTGCCAAGCGCGTGGTGGCGTATGACCAAAGAGACAGCGCAGGTAAACTGGGCAAATATACAACCCACGCCGTCGATGTGCGAAACCTTAACCCCGACAGCGATTATATAATCCGCATTCTTTCAAACGGCAAAGCATTCACTGACGAAAAAATATCCCGTGTGCATACGGCGCCAAGCCTCTCTGGCGCTTCATTGACAAATCTGGAGCCGGCATATGGCACAATCTATTCCATCGACGGACTGCCAGCAGACGGCGCACTGGTGTATGTCACAGTAGAGGGCGGACAAATGCTCTCTACCATCACCAAGCCTTCCGGTTCTTGGCTCTTGCCGCTTAGCTTGGTCCGCACTGCTGACCTTTCCTCATATTTGCCGGTCACGGATCGCATGACCGAACACATCATTATTAGAAGCAGTACGGAAGAAACGACAGCAGTCACCGATACGCTTAATGATTCCCCGGTTCCAGAAATGACGCTGGGGAAAACATACGACTTTCGCAAGCTTCAGGCAAAAACCGGTTCTGCAAATGCGCTCGGGATGCGGCCTAGTCCGCAAACATCTCCTTCCGGCGGAACTGTCCTTGGTTCTACTTCCCCTCGATCATTCACCGTGACGCTTGCCACTCCTGCCCAAGGAGCCGCGCTCACTACTACCCTGCCTCTTGTATCCGGCACCGGCATTCCAAACGCCCTTGTCTCCATAACACTGGGGATAACCAATCCCATAAGCGGGACGACAAAGGTGACAGAGGACGGCACGTGGAGATTTACGCCGCCCAAACGCCTTGCTCCGGGCAAACAAAGCGTTACAATGACAACAACTGGAGCAAATAATAAGCCCATCGCGATTACTCACCTGTTTGAAATTCTCAAAAGCGGCACACAGGTCCTTGGAGACGCAACGCCGTCAGCGACCCTTGAGCCCACGGCAACCGTTACGGCAACACCCATAGAAGTTCCCACGTCCACGCTCGCAGGCGAGCCGGTTCCGACGAGCGGTTACACACTGCCGACCATACTCCTTATTCTTTTGTCTGCCGGATTTCTTATCGCCGGCGCCGCCTTGGTAATCCCCACTCGCCCTTGACTTTTACCCGCTAAACCATCTACTGTGGAAGTAGGGCCCTACATGTATGGCAGATATTATTGATGAAGCTACCAAGCAATCGGAACTGCCCGCCGAGCAGGCCGGTCCTGTCGTTGAGCCTCCTTCAGTCGGTCCGCCGCCAGTTCCGCCGCCCCAGGAAGTAACGACAACCACACCTCCACCCAATCCCATTACCGGCACCGCACCTCCTCAAGCGGCAAATGACACGCTCATCGTGCCGCCTGCTTCCAGCGCGGGCCCGTCCGGAGGATCACCCCCGCCTCCGCCGCCGCCAACTGTCCCGCCAGCAAGTCAATCGCCGTTACAATCTTCAACCGAAAACAAACCAGTTCCGCTGCGCAAAAAGAAAGGCGGCGCAGGTCCGCTCGTGGCTGCTCTATTACTGCTACTTGTCACACTGCCCCTCTCTGTCTACTTCGTCTCTCAGCAGCGAGAGCTGGCGGATGTGAGAAGCAGAGCAGGATTTGAAGACGAACCACAGGAAGTTCAAAATCTCTTCAGGGCGGTGTGGGGAAGCAATGCAGAAGCGCAATGGCAAGCAGAGCGCAACGCGTACGAATCAGCGCCTGAACCTCAAAGAGAACAAATTGACAGAGAACACAGAGAACGGGGTGGTGGAGGACAAGCGTACGTCGAGCTGATGAATTCGCAGGGGGTGTATGATCTACACCCAAATTGTGTTACAAATCCGGACGCCGCAAGTTGCGGCGGCAGCGGGGACGGGAGTTCCGGCGGCGGAGACACAAAAAAACTTATAGAAACAAAAACCGCAGGGACCGTGTCAAGCGGTGGCGGACTGCAAAACTGTATCGGCATTGCGGCTTCCATGGGAGAAACGCATTGCGATGACAGCAACGCGACAAGCGCGGGGTGCGCTGCTGAACGCGAATGCATGGTGCGAAACAGCGGATTTTTGACGAATCTGGCGATTCCGGAATGTCAAACGATTCAAAGTCAGGCAGATATCAACCGATGCGTTGAGGCAAATAACAAGTTGGGTTTCACAGTCAACATTTGTACAGGTGAACAAGTACAGTCCGGCGCACGCATGGGAGAATTTTTAAACTGCGGCCAGGGGTCAACCGGCGGGTGCGGTCAGGTTGATGTTCTGGACAGCAGCGGCAACCTTGTTGGATTTATTATGGATAAAACAAATTGCGGAGGCGGCGGAGGCGGCGGAGAAGAAAAAACCACAAATGGCAAATCAAAACCCACCCCCACGATGCGTCCGGGGCCGCAGTGCTCTAGAATCCGCGTGTACAAAGACGGTGCGCAGGTCACAGACCTCTCGACACTGAAAGCAGGCGACACTATTCAGATTGGAGTAGCGGGAACCAACGCAACCAAAGGAAGAATCCGCGTAAACGGCGGAGCATGGGATCAAACAACCAAAAAGAATTCGAGCAACGAGTATGTCATAGACTTTACTATTCCACCCGGCACCGTAGACTTTACAATAGAAGCCGAAGTATACGGCAACCGTCAGTGGCAGTAAACGACTCTATGTTTTTTCGTAAATACTGGTATCTGGTCATTATTTTTTTCATAACCCTTGGGCTGGGTATAATGACGTTCCTTACTACCCAACGGCTGACAACAACCAAGCCGGTAGCTCCCACCGTGCCGCAAGCAACACCCAAAGCAGTCGAGCCTGCCTGTACACTGACGTTTTCTATCACTACACCAACTGTCACCCCTACCGGAACAATCACGGCTACTCCTACCAATACGCCGACTGGCACGCTAACACCAACGAAAACACCAACACCCACCAATACACCCACCGGCACGCCGTCTGTTACGCCGACCAGCACGCTTACGCCGTCGCCCACAGAAATCTCGCGTGCCAGCTGTAATGTATCATGTGTCATCAATACCGACTGTATGTCAGATCTGGTCTGTATAGATGGCTCGTGCCGTAATCCGTCGTGTACCGAAGAAACCGACTGTTCGTGTGAAATTGCAGCAGTACCAACTCCCCAAGTGCCGGTAGCCGGCATCGGCCCGAGCGTCTTGGGAGCGTCGGTTATTTCTCTAGGAGCATTCCTGCTATTCCTTGGCTTGGTATTATGATACGGAAAGGAGTGCCATGAAACTAATCACCATTATCGGTATCATCATGTTGGTCATCGCCGCCGCGGCGACAGCATTTTTTGTTGGCAATGCGATGCTTGGAGGATCACGGGCTTTTAGCCCTGCCTCGTCAGCAGAAAAAAAGTGCGCACCGTACAAAGGAACACACACCTACGTCTACTGCATGACATTCAATTCCATGACGCCCGAAGAGCAGGTGGAATTTAAGAAAAACCCTAGCTTAGAAAAACTTTTTAAGCTGACACCGACACCTATTTCAACTGCCCCCTAATGTACGCGTGGATCGCGGCAAAATCTTCCTTGGGAATAAGAACGTATCTGCCGTACCACGATATCGGCGGCTCATACAGCTGCGACTCTATGGATATGCGCGTAATACTGCCTTCATCGATCTGACTAAACCTTTTGCCGAAACTTAGAAGCTCTCCTATGTTCATGTCCGTATCTATCGCGTCATCGACCACGCGCGCAAACGCCGATACGCTGGCTGAAGAAAACCACTCGGCAGGATGCGTCGCTTTTTCTTTAAGAGCAAGGAGCACTTCCTGCTGTCTGCGGCTTCTGGCGAAGTCGCCGCCTTCTTCGCCTTCGGCGTGGCGGCTTCTGATATATTTCAATGCAGACTCCCCGTTCATGTGCTGCACGCCTGCGTCAAAATGAATCGTTTCATACCTGCACCGGAGGAGCGGATCGCCGTCGCATTCATCATTTTCTTTACCGGCGATGGGAAACTCCGTATCAGTGAATCCTCGCGAGACGTTGACGTCAATGCCTCCGAGCCTGTCGATAATCTCCTGAAATCCCGAAAAATCGACTAATATCGTGTAATGGATCGGAAGCCCAACGACGTCCTCGACGATAACTTTGGTCAATAGCGTGCCGCCGCCTTGTTTTTTTTCTTCTCCGTAATGATACGCGCTATTTATTTTATCCTTGAGCGTCTCGCTCCACAGGTCCCGCGGGATGGAAATAAACGCCATGGATTTGTTTGATTGGTGCAATGAAATGATCATCATTGTGTCAGTTAAATCCGCCCCTGCGTGATTTCCGCCGCCGATCCCTAAAAGAAGGAGGTTTGTTCTGCCGTCAAACGACTTGAGGGGCGCGCCGTCATCAACGAGGAGCTGGGTCACGAGCCCTGGAGTGACACCGGTTTCTCGCATGAATGTCGTAAGCGATAGGATTCCTTTTGCAATAAAAAATACCGCAACAACCACGAGACCCAATACAATAAGTTTTGTTACTTTTGTCACCCGTACTCGCCGCCATCGTTCCATACATGAGGTCATTGAGCAGATGCAATAAGGTTGGCAAATGTTTCAGCGTTCAGGCTTGCGCCGCCGGGCAAAACCCCGTCTATGGCAGGCATGCGGGAAAACGACGCGACGTTTTCCGCTGTCACGCTTCCGCCGTAGATAACCGTTGCCGCATGCGTTCGTTCTTTGATTACAGAAATGACGGTGTTTGCATTCTCCGGCGTATCAGTCTTCCCCGTTCCGATAGCCCACACCGGCTCATAGGCAACAACGCTGACTCCCGCAGGGACGAATGTCAAATCATCGGGGACACAGTAGATAATATTAAGTCCCGCATCTCTGGCTTGCGTTACTTTTTTTTCAAGCATCTCATCGGTTTCGCCAAAGAGCTTCCTGCGTTCCGAATGCCCGATAAGCACCCAGTCGGCAACCTCCTTAATCATTCGCGCGGTTACTTCGCCGGTATACGCGCCTTCTTTAAAGGGCGACACGTCCTGAGCTCCGAGCGCAATCGGTATTTTTGCTTCAGCTATCTTCTGTTTTAAGACATAAAGTGCTGTAAATGGAGCGCACAATACAACTGTTACGGCTTCGTTGTTGATACTCCACGCCCGATACGCAATACTCATGGTTTTTATCCACTCTTCTGATTCTGAAACTGTCTTATTGCTCTTCCAATTCCCTGCGATAAACAGATGTTTCATGGTAAGATTATAATCTATGAATGATTCGCTTCTCAATGACTTAAATCCCGATCAGCAAAAAGCAGTCGCCCATACAGACGGCCCCATCCTCATCCTCGCCGGAGCAGGAAGCGGTAAAACCAGAGTGTTGACGTACAAAGCGGCGTATCTTATCGGCGTCAAACAGGTGCCCCCCCACAACATTCTCATGGTCACGTTTACGAACAAGGCAGCCAACGAAATGAAAGAGCGCATCCGTAAGCTCCTTACAACTTACAACCTGCAACCTGCAACGCACAACTCACAACCGTTTGCCGGCACGTTTCATTCTTTTTGCGTCAAGGTTCTGCGGGTCCACGGCAAACACATCGCTATTCCCGATACGTTCGTCATTTATGACGAACAGGATTCGCTTGATGCAGTCAAAGATTGTATGAAAAAGCTTGACATCTCGACCAAGAATTTTAACCCCGGCGCCATCCTGCACACCATTTCCGAAGCGAAAAACGAGTTACTTACTGCTACCGAGTATTCCCAGTATGCCCGCGGCTATTTTCAAGAGACAGTCGCCCGCGTGTTTTTAGAATATCAAACGCTCCTTAAGGAAAACTGTGCGCTGGATTTTGACGACCTTTTGATGCGCGCGGTTCAACTGTTTGACGCTCACAGGGAAGTTCTCGGATCGTATCAGGAACAATACCGCTACATCCTCGTAGATGAATATCAGGATACCAACAAAGCGCAGTACGTACTCGTGCAACTTTTGTCCGGCCGATGGCGCAACCTCTGCGTCGTGGGCGACGCGTCGCAAAGCATTTACCGGTGGCGCGGCGCGGATTTTCGCAACATCACCAATTTCAAGCGCGACTATCCCGACGCTCATGTGTTTCATCTCGAACAAAATTATCGATCAAGTCAGAAAATCCTCGACGCGGCGCACGGCATTATTGCCAAAAATACGTCGCACCCCATCCTCAAGCTCTGGACGCAGAAAACAGGGGGAGAACAAATCACGCTCTACGACGCGCGTACAGAGCAGGATGAAGCCGCATTCTTGGTTCAAACGATTCTTCAGGCCAACCGGCCGTTTGCGGATTTCGCCATCCTCTATCGCGTCAACGCCCAATCCCGCGTGCTTGAGGAGGCGTTTTTGCGCGCAGGAATCCCCTACACGCTCGTTGGCGGCACGCGGTTTTACGAGCGCAGAGAAATAAAAGACGTTCTGGCGTACCTGCGGCTGCTTATTAACCCCAAAGACACGGTTTCGTATAAACGGATAGAAAAGCTTGGCAAAAGCAGACTCATGAAATTTCTCTCCTATGCTGATGAGGTAACGAAAGACAACACGCTCGTAGCTCTGACAACGCTTGAACTTCTGGATGCCGTCGTTGCCGCGACCAATTATCTGGAACTCTATGACGCGCGCGTTGAAGAAGAAGCGTACCGGCTGGAAAATATTAAAGAACTTCGCTCCGTGGCGACGGAATTTCCCGATCCTAAGGAATTTTTGGAAACAGTCGCGCTGGTTGAACAGTCATATGACTCTGATGCGCTTCGGAAACGCGACCAGAATAGAGATTCAGTAACGTTAATGACGCTCCATGCGGCAAAGGGTCTGGAGTTTCCCATCGTCTGTATCGTCGGCATGGAGGAAGGACTGTTCCCCCATAGTCGAAGCCTCATGGATCGCGAAGAGCTGGAGGAGGAGCGCAGATTGTGCTACGTGGGCGTCACCCGAGCCAAAGAAAAATTGTACCTGACGTATGCCAACCGCAGGCTCTTTTTCGGTACACGGACGCAAAACGTGATCTCGCGCTTCATCGCGGATATTCCACAACACCTCTTGGAATTAAACGTGTCATTAGACTCCGCTCGTGGGTTTTATAAAGAAGACTATATGCTCTAAAAGAAAGAAAGCACAGTAAGCGTCATACTGCCGATAACCATCATGACCGCTAGCGCCATCTCAACGATGAGAAACAGGCGCGCAACACCCCGAACGTGAGAAAACGAAAGAAAAGGCGCAAATATCCGGCTGTCTACCGGAAACCAGCCCACCGGCTCACTCCTGCTGGCGCGCTTCCTCATCAAGGCCATTGTAACACACCCGTCAAAAAGCGATAATGGAGGTATGACCAAGGCCGACAGATCAATCCGATTGATTACCGACGCAAGATACCGCGCGCCGTGGGACAACGCCGCAAGCCACCCTTTGCAATCGTGGGCATGGGGCGAATTTCGATCCGCGATGGGTGTTGACGTGGTGCGTCTGGGGGTGTTTGAGGGGAGTGAGCTTGTCGAGGGATGGCAGCTATCGTTTCATACAATTCTCTATACACCGTTTGCCATCGGCTACTTCCCCAAAGGCCCTGCCCCGACGAACGAGATGATTGATAAATTGACAACGATCGGCCGTCAAAAAAAGGCCATCTTTATCCAATTGGAACCGAATGTGATTTCCCGCTTGCAACCCACAACCCACAACCCACAACCTTTGCTGCCTTCTCACCATCCTCTTTTTACCAAACACACCTTTGTCCTGGACCTGACGAAGTCCGAAGATGAGCTTCTCAAAGCCATGTCGCAAAAGACACGGTACAATATTAAGGTTGCGCAAAAGCACGGCGTCGAAATAAAACAGGATGATTCGTCTCAAGCATTTGCCGACTATTTGCGTCTGTCAGAAGAAACCACGAGGCGACAGCGATTTTATGCGCATAATCGACTGTATCATGAACGAATGTGGCAACATATGCGGAGGGCGGGTATTGCCCATGTATTTACTGCCGCGCATCAAGGCAAAACACTTGCCGCGTGGATCGTGTTCGTGTGGAAAGACACCGTCTACTACCCGTACGGCGCGTCCAGCAGGCACCTCCGTGAAGTGATGGCCCCTAATCTTCTTCTATGGGAAATTGCGCGGTGGGCAAAAACGAAAGGGTTCAAGTATTTCGACCTGTGGGGGGCGCTTGCGCCTCTTCCTGACGGCGGCGTTAATACCAACGACCCGTGGTACGGCTTCCACAGATTTAAGGAAGGGTATAGACCGAAACTTGTGGAGCTTGTCGGTTCCTTCGACCTTGTGATCAACCCATTTCTATACCAATGCTACAAACTTACCGATCGTATCCGTTGGTTCCTGCTAAAGCGTTTTCATCAACCATAACGTACGAAACGCGTATTATAAAAACTATGCAGACGTTCAGCGAACTTCAGCAATCGAAACCATATGCCCAATACATCCAGCGTCTTGGGTGGCAGGTTGTTCCGGTAGATTCTGTTACCATGTTTACCAAACGCATACCGTTTCTCGGCGTGATTGCAAAAATTCATCGTCCGCGCACATTGCCATCCCTTACAACACTCCTTCCGGTTCTGCGCAAACACCGCATTAAAATAATCGCCGTTGAGCCGCCGGCGTATCAGGATCAACAAACATTTTCCGCCTGGATCAATCAACTGTCTTCCCACGTGCGCATCAACCAATCACCGTTTTTGCCCACAAAAACCATTCGCATTGATTTGACTTTGCCAGAAAAGACAATTTTTGCGCAATTTACCGAAGCCAAACGTCGTGGAGTGCGCCGCGCCATTAAACACGGCGTAACCGTTCATACGTCTATGGATATCAAACAATTGATTGCCATCAAGAATAAGTCAGCAGGACTTTTTGGATTCATTACCACCACTGGCATTAATCACCTATGGGACAACTTTGCACCGAACCACGCGGCAATTTTGCTTGCGTATCGGCCAACGCAACAAAAAAACCAAAAAATGAATGTTCTACAAAACGCTATTGCGCAAATGAATGAACAGATTATCGGCGGAGTGTTGTTGCTTTTTTGGAACACTATTGGTTACTATTGGGTTGCCGGCGCAACAAAACAGGGGAAAAAACTATTTGCTCCGACCATCCTGATGTGGGAAGCTATGAAGCTATCAAAAGCGCGCGGAATGAAACTGTTTGACCTCGTGGGCGTGTGGGACGAACGCCTTCCTCGTCTATATCGCGACTGGAAAGGTTTTACCAAGTTCAAAGAAGGCTTCGGCGGCAAAACAATCTATTACCCTGTTGCTTCACGGGCCATAATTAATATGCCGCACCCTTAAACTCCGAACAATTCGCTTGCGCCCATAAAATGTAATCTTTCGAGCAACTGAAACCCCTCTCCGTGGAATCGCCTATCATGGGCATACAGTTAATCCACTCGGTTTCCGGGCACGTGTATTGCTGGCCGCGCGGCGTTGGAGTTTCAAGAATTGGCCCGCCCGTCACCGTCGGTTGAATCGTATATGGAATTCCGGTCAGACGGATGTAATCCAATCGGATTGTCTCACCTGCTTTTAATCCGCTCAAATAATTGATGCGCATCTTGCGTATCATAACATTTCCTCCTTGGGGAAACTGCCCGATATATTCCACGATTTGCGGGGGCATCTCCGGTGTAGCCGCTGGTGACGGAATAATCGATGGCGCTTGTTCAACTGGTTTTGTCCAATTTTTCGGCCGCGTCACATCAACAACGGGAACAAGCGTGAGCTTGATTGGTTTTTCCCATACATTTTTCTTGCTCGTCTTGTACTCCACTTCTATAATCATTTGTCTATTCTTCGCGGGTACAACCCGCGCTAGCTCATCTCCTTCAGCAGACCCCTGCACGTCTTGTTTATTGCTCGGTGTAATCGGTTTCATCGTATCATCAATTATCCGAACCGGCCCTGACGTAGACTTTTCAGCCGTACCATCAATTGCAAAAGCAAGCTTGATGTATTTTATTCCCTGATTAAGCGATGTATTGACTGTATTATTGGTAATTCCCAAATTGACCGGCGTTTTTCCAACGGTAAGCGCATACGCCCCGCCGGTCACCTTAGCGCTTGTAAAACCCTGCGGCCGCCATCCCTCAGCGCCATTTCCCGCAAACTCCCATTGTTTGTACGTTATTTCCCCAAGTCTATATGACGCTTTGGCGCGAAAGTCGGTACTTCCCATGACGCCTTGGTACAACACTACAAGTAACCCTAATCCAAACATTGCTCCAATGAAAAAAAGAATGGATGTGTGGACTGAAAATGATTTCTTACGGATAGCCATACTATTTACTCGCCGCTCAACCGCTCTTTGAGCCGTATACGAATAGTACCTCAAAAGGCTCAAAGTAACAGTAAGCGGGCTCCTTTATACCTCTACTGTGACACTTTGCAGAGAATGTTGTCAAGTATACTACTGCCACGCTTCGCAAATGAGGCGGAATTCGCAAAAGTCGCAGTGTTTGCCGGGCGTCGGTCGAAAGTCACTCTTCGCAATGTCATCAGCTATCGCTTTGATATCTTTTTTTGCTTGATCCAATTCTTCCACCGTTCGATTGCTTGACACCTTTTTCTGATCCTCAAAAAAGTAAAACGATACGATCACCTTGGCCGCAGGCAATTTCCGAATTCCTTGTCCCACGGCGCTTAAGGCATAAACTGTAAGCTGTGGGTCCCTTGTGACATCTTTGCCTTTAGGCGTCTGACCGGTTTTGTAATCAATGATTTCAAGCGTTCCATCGGCATGCTCATCAATGCGGTCAATTTTGCCCCCAAGCGTCAATTGAGGAGTGATTTTAATTTTAAACGGTTCTTCCAGTTTCGACGGAATAACTGCTGGGTCGTATCCCTTGTCATAAAAGCCGCTTAAAAGCTCCCTCCCGTGCCGCTTCATTTTTTCTTCGTATTTCTTATCTCCATATCCGAGCGATGACCAATGGCTATCAAGAAGACCAAGAAGCGTTTCTTTGGTGGGTTTGGCGCGTTGTTTCACTAGTTCATAAAACGTTTTGATAATGCGATGCATCGTGTCGCCAAATACCAGCGCAGCGGATGGCGGCACCGGGAGTTTCAATATATATCGATATTTATACTGCAGCGGACACGTCAGAAAGGTGCTAAGCTGTGAGTATGATATATAGCTGATTGGCTGCCGCAACGGTTTCGCATCCGACGTTTCTTTCTTCTCCCAGTCCAAAAAGCTCAACTGTTTCGTTTTCTCCGACGCCCAATATTCGATGCTCGATGCTCCATCTCCAATGGCTTCTCCAATAAAGGGCGAAAGTTTTTTTTCGCGCTTTCCTTCTCCGTAATATTTCGCCGCAGTGAAAAAAACCAAATCGCGCGCCCGCGTCATGCCCACGTAAAACAACCTGCGTTCCTCCTGTATATGAAAGTCGCCGGTCGGCAGAATTTCTTTAATAAGTGCGTCGGGGATGGGAATTTGTTCCTTGCGCTCAAGCGTGGGAAACCGCGCAGACACAAGGTTGACCAAAAACACAACCGGAAACTCCAATCCTTTGGCAGAGTGAATCGTCAGGATGTTAACGGCGTTATTTTCCGTCCAATCGGTATCAGCGGCAAGCGGCGACTCTCCCAGATTCATGGAAAGGTCAATCCAATCCACGACGGCAAATACCCCTGCGTCGTCGTGTTCCGCCTCATACGTTTTCAGTTTATGAAAAAACTTGGAAATATTTTGTGCACTGCGTTCTTCTTTGGCGGTTTTATACGAAGCAAGCTGACCAAGAAGTCCACAATCCTGCAGGAAATAGTAAAGAATTTGGCCCGCTGTTTCTTTTTTTATGAGCCCCAAGTGCCGATGAATCATGAAGACAAGGCGTTTAACCGTTTCTGCAGTTTTATCTGAAACAAACGGACGCGCGACCGTCTTGGAGTCAGATCCTTCCTTCCTAAAATCTAATCCTGCCAGCAATTCGCATGACTCAAATAATGATACGCCATACTTTTTCGCGTGATTTGAAAGTGCGGCCAAATCTCTCGGCGCGATGTTAAATAGCTCCATCGCAAGCACGCGGTACATCGCGATACTGTCTTCAAAATTATAGAGAACTTTAAGATATGCGATGAGATCCTTCACTTCCGGCTGGCGAAACAGCTGCCCCGGGCCCAAAAACTGGTAGGGGATGCCAGCCCGCGCAAGCGCACGCGCAAACGGCTCTGCGTGATTGTTGGCCCGCACGAGGATCGCAATATCCTTCCATTGATATCTCTCTTTTTCTTCTTTGATACGTGATACCTGATACGTAATGCGGTTTGCCACTTCTTCCGCTTCGTTTTCCACCCGATCAGTGACGATAACGCGAATCGGATTGCCGTTTTCTTGTCTCATACTCACCAGACGCTTATCTATGCGTTCTGCAACCTCTAACCGGTCGGGGTTGTTGTGCTGGATAAGGTCGTAGGAACGGTCAAGAATCTCTTTGGTCGAACGGTAGTTTTTCGTTAACACGATAATTGTTGCTTTTGGAAATCGCTTGCGGAATTGAATGATGTTGCTTATAGCCGCACCCCGCCACCGGTAAATCGCTTGGTCATCGTCGCCGACGACAGTAATATTTTTCGTTGATCCGGCAAGAAGTATTGCCAGTTCATTCTGCGCGTAGTTTGTGTCCTGAAATTCGTCAATCAGTATGTATTTGAATTGCTGTTGGTATCGCGCAAGGACTGATTTTCGTTGCCGGAAAAGTCTAAGCGTATGGCTTATGAGATCCGCGTAGTCCATCACGCCTTCTTTCACCTTCATCTCTTCGTACGTTTTATATGCGCCCGCGAGTTCAAGAAATTTATCTCTCTCATCGTTGTCTTCTTTTGAATTTTGAATGTTTGATCGTGGATTTTTTTTGGATTTAGAATTGAGAATTTTGGATTTCACCCATTGCAGATATTCAGCGGGTGTCACGTCTTCGTCTTTTAATCGACTGAAATGCTGTATCATCCCCGCAATAAACTTCATCGGGTTTCCGAGCGGACGAAAATACGAGAGGTCAAATTTAAAAATGTTTTTACGGAAGAAAAGCATGGTCTCTGCTTCGGTCATCAGTTTGTATCCCGGATCAAGACCGATATTGACGGCCTCGTTTCGAAGGACGCGATCGCAAAATGCGTGGAAGGTAGAAATCCACATCTGGGTGACACCATAGGGGAGAGCCAGATCGACGCGTTCTTCCATCTCCCGACTCGCCTTTTCCGTGAAGGTAAGCGCAAGGATTTCGTGAGACAACGCTTTGCCGGCAGAAATGAGATATTTGATCCGCTCGGTAACAACCGTTGTTTTTCCCGTACCCGCGCCCGCAATAATCATCAAGGGGCCCTCGCCAAACCGCACCGCCTGCCGCTGCTCGGGATTTAACTCTTTCTCTTCAACAGAAACGCCTACCATGGTGCAGTCATTATATACGTACTCTAAAATCTTTTCGAGACGTTCATGGAATCGTGTATATTTCGGATCAGTGGCAACGCTAAAATGACCTTGACCGTCTAAGATAATAAGCTCGCCGTGTAACCATCATTTGATCCTCTGTGCATGACTCGGCGAAACATACGGGTCGTCATCGGAATGAAAGATGATAAATCTTTTCTCCTTCTTATTTTCACCAAGCAATGTAATAGTGAAACAGTTCCTTCCTAGAATCCCAATTGTGGTCGTCAATGAATCCTGCTATAGAAAATCCACGATCTATTAGTGCAGTATGGGGTGATTCCTGAAACAATCCGAAAGCCGCTAAGACCCCAGCATTTTCATTCCATCTATCCCTCTTGTTACTATGTTTTAAAACATAGTAACACGACACGATTCACGTCTTTCTTTGTGTCTCTCCGGGTTCTACAAGACGACCGGTTTGCATAAGTTTCTGACCCAACAAAGCATATGCACCTGTTACAGAACTCATGCTATTGTATGCATTCGTCACGTGTCGACCCAGGACTCCCATTTGCTCCTCAATTTTTCCGTAATCTTTTTGTATGGCTCGCAGAAGCGTAAAGACTTCGCGGGACTTTTGCTCGAGCTCCCTGCCCTGAAAACTCAATAACAATACCTGAAGGTGCGCATACAGTGTGTTGGGGGAAACGGGATAGACGCGGTTTCTGCGGGCAAATTCCATTAGTTGGGTTGTATTGGCCACCTCGTAATAGACTGCCTCCGATGGAATGTACATGAGGGCAAAGTCCATCGTTCCTTCTTCAGGTAAAATGTATTTTTTACTGATGTCCGCAATGTGCCTTTTAACGTCGGCGATAAAATCTTTGCGTGCCCGAAGACGTTCAGCCTCCATCTCGCCCCGATGCATCAGCGTAAAATTCTCCATGGGAAATTTAGAATCAATACAAAGGAGACCTGCGTCTGTTTTAAGTACCGCATCCACCTTGACGCCGGACTTAAACGTGTACTGCAGGTAGAACGAATTTTTTGGAAACGCCTGCCCGATCATATCCGTCAAAACCTGCTCGCCAATGGTGCCGCGCAGTTTGGGGGACTGGAGGAACTCCTGAAGCGAGCGTATGCCGCGGCCCACTTCTGACATTTCGCCCAACTGTTTTTTGAGGTCTCCGATAACGCGCGCAGCCGTATCAAGTCGTTCGTTAATCTGCTTGGTATTGGTCTGAAGGACACGCGTCATATCGCTAGTTGTTCCCCGCATGGAGTCGTTGAGCGTCCGGTTAGTGCGCTCGATCGCGGCCTGCATGGCCTTAAGCCACTCGATCATTGTCGTATCTTCTTTTTTCTCATGAAGTTTATCCAGTTCTTTTTTCCCAAGCCACGCCAGCACGCCAAAGCCGCACGAGACAACAAGCAATACAATAACAAAGGGAACATCCATAGTGTTTGACAGTCGTAACCCACGCTCTTGTTGCTATGTTTTAAAACATAGCAACAAGGTCAATCGGTCATACGATACTGTCCATGACACTGATTGTAACACTCATGCGTAAAAAGCTACAATGAAAGAACAATGCGTAAAGCGCCTGAACGCAACATCTCGTGGCTTTTTATCGCAATTGCTGCCGTAAGCGCGCTGGGATGGCTGATCCGCACTTATCCGCCAAGCCCTTGGTATAGGATCATTCTGTTTTTTATTCTCGTATTCATTGCAGTATTCTTTCTTTTCCGTTTCGTCCTTAATAATGTGCGACGTGCTACGTTGATAGGGAACGGTGCGGTTCTCGTTCTTTTCCTTCGACTCCTTGACCTTCGCGAGCTTACCTATATTCTCCTCTTGGCCGCGCTCCTGTTATCTCTTGAACTTTACCTCAAAAAACGGTAACATGAAATTCATGCCCAACACGTTCTCCGCAATGATGACCATATTTACAATCGGCTAAAGCGGAGGGCTCTGTGTGCGCCACACCTCCGCAAGGAGGTTTTTTGTATGAAGAAAACGTTTTATCTTACAACCGCCATTCCGTATGTCAACGCAAAGCCGCACATCGGCCACGCGCTTGAGTTTGTCCAAGCAGACGTCATAGCCCGATACCATAGACTCTTAGGAGAAGATGTGTGCCTTCTTTCCGGCAGCGATGAAAATGCGCTCAAAAACGTCCATGCCGCAGAAAAAGCCGGCGTTCCCATCCAGCAGTTTATCGATGCAAACGCAAAACTTTTTCAAGAATTAGCCGTTAAGCTCAACGTGCAATTTGACGTGTTCCAAAAAGGCAGCAATCAACGGCACCATCAGTCCAGTCAGCAATTATGGAAGCGTTGCCAAGCCGCAGGAGACATCGATAAACGATCATACGAAGGGTTGTATTGCGTTGGATGCGAGGCATTTTATACTCCGGACGAGCTGGACGAAAAGGGCGAATGTCCGGAACATCCGGGAAAAAAATTAGACAACGTATCAGAGGAAAATTATTTCTTCCTCCTTTCCAGATATCAAAAGCAGTTAATCGATCTTGTTGAGTCAAATACGCTTGTCATTATTCCGGATTTTCGAAAAAACGAGGTGCTTTCATTCCTTAAAAAACCTCTTTTGGATCTAAGCATTTCCCGCAGTAACCAACGCGCAAAAAATTGGGGCGTCCCCGTACCGGGAGACCCAAGCCAACGAATGTACGTTTGGTTTGATGCCCTAAACATCTATCAATCCGGCATCGGATTTGGATGGGATGACGAACTGTATAACAAATGGTGGCCGGCAGATGTTCACGTGATTGGCAAAGGCATCACACGCTTCCACGCCATATACTGGCCGGCATTTTTGCTATCTGCTAAATTACCGCTCCCCAAATCTCTTTTTATCCACGGGTATTTTACTGTCAACGGACAAAAGATGAGTAAAACAATCGGCAACGTCATCGATCCGATTGATTTCCTCAAAACATATAACAATCCCGACGCGCTTCGGTATTACCTGTTGCGCGAAATCCCCGCTTCCGGCGACGGCGACTTTTCCGAACGAAGATTTAAAGAATTGTATAACGCGGATCTGGCAAACGGACTTGGCAATCTCGTCGCACGCGTTGCAAAACTGTGCGAAACCAATACGCCAACAGTCCATCGTATGCAAAAGAAAACGAATCGCTTGTTTTCCGACATTCAACCATATCTTGCGTCATATCGATTTCACGAAGCTCTTCAGAGAATCTGGACGGCAATTGCCAAATTGGATGCCTATATGAATGATAAACAGCCATGGAAACAATCAGCGGATGATGCGAAGAAGACACTATTGGCGATTGTGGCCGGCGATGCGTCGTTGCCTTCTCTTATTGAAATTGGCGAAGCACTTCAGCCGTTCCTCCCTAAAACCGCCCAAATAATTCTTGAGCAGTTTAAAGGCCCGACCATTTCAAGCCAGCCGCCGTTGTTCCCAAGAATTACCTAAGATGTACATTGACACTCATTGCCACCTGACGTTCAAGCAGTATCATGATGATCTTCCAACAGTCATCGGCAACGCCAAACGCGCAAACGTCAAACAATTCATCGTTCCCGGCGTTGACGACCTATCAAACAGGCTTGCTGTTGAGCTTGCACAACGATATCCGGGAGTCGTCTTTGCCGCTGTCGGCTTCCATCCCTACGAAGCATCCCATACGCCTGATGTCTCCGTTCTCGAACGTTTTCTTCGATACTCGATCGATGAAACTCGAAATCCGATAATCGCCATCGGCGAATGCGGTCTGGACTATCACCTCTATAAAGGCGAAAGGGCTGAAGGCAAAAAACAGGTTCAGCGCATATTGTTTGAAGAACACCTGCGCTTGGCGCTTCAACACAACCTGCCGCTTACCATGCATTGCCGCGAGGCGTTTGATGACTTTTTTACCGTGCTTGACAGTCTTCCTGCCATGCCCCGAGGAGTAATCCACTGCTTTTCCGGAGGGCTCCAGGACCTACGCATGGCGCTCTCTCGCGGACTTTTCATAGGCGTCGATGGAAATATCACCTATTCCTCTCACCTCCAGACTGTCATCCCTCATATCCCGCTTGCACACTTGCTCCTTGAAACCGATGCACCATACCTTACACCGGCTCCCCATCGCGGCAGCCGCAATGAGCCAAAATACATTCCGCTCATTGCCAAAACTGTGGCACGTCTTCACGGCGTCACGCCACAAGAAGTTCAAAAGCATACGACTGCCAACGCGCGGCGTCTCTTCGTGCTATAATCAAATTCGGTCAGTATGCGCCACATTCTTACTCGGTATCCGCACACGTCAACCCGATTGTTGGAAATTGTCATTGCGAGCCTGTCGTGGGTGCTTATCACCCTGCCGCTGTGGCTTTCGTTTTGGCATCCTGCGCTTGTGGCCTATTTCATCATCACGTTTGACGTATTTTGGTTTTACAAATCCTTCACCCTTGCAGTCAACGGCATCAAATCATTTATTACGGTAAACGCACACACCAAGCTGGACTGGCTCGCGCTTGCCGCGCAGCTGCCGGATTTTGAAAAAGTGTACCATGTCGTTATTATCCCTGAATTCCATGAACCCATCCACATTCTGCGCCGAACACTCACCAATATCGCCAAACAGGATTTTCCGCTCAAACGCCTCATTGTGGTTTTAGCAACAGAAGACAAGGATCCAGAGGCGCGCGCCACAGCGGAAACACTCAAAAAAGAATTTAGCGGAGTTTTCGGCAAATTTCTGGTCACCAAACACGTTCTGCAAGCCGGTGAAGTGGCCGGCAAATCATCTAACATGGCTTGGGCGGGGAAAAAGGCGGTGGAAGCGCTTGCTTCATGGGGCATCCCGCTTGATTTTGTCACTGTAACGTCATGTGACGCTGACGCTCTTCTCCATCCGAAATACTACTCGTACCTGACGTATCTATTTTTAACCGATGATGATCGCAGGTATCATTTTTACCAAGGCGCCATCCTTTTTTACAATAATATCTGGCGGATCCCGCTGCCTAGTCGTGTCGTTAATACGCTCTTCAGCATTTCGAACCTCGCAATACTCTCGCAAAAACACCGATTAATCAATTTTTCCACGTACTCCCTGCCCATCGCAACCGCGGTCAAAGCCGGATACTGGGGCGTGGACGTGATACCTGAAGATTATCATCTATTTTTTAAAGTCTATTTTACGCTCGGAGAAAAAGTGCAAACGAGAAGCATTTTTTTACCCGTCCTTCTGGATGCAGCTGAAAGCAGAGGATTCTGGCGAACGATGATCAATCAGTACGAACAATCCAAACGGTGGGCATGGGGAATTTCTGACATTCCCTTTGTCGTTAAAAAGGCAATAATCCATAGCGAAATTCCCCTCCTTGATAGATTGCGAAGAATTGTCCAGCTTCTGGAACAACACGTCCTGTGGCCATCGAACTGGTTTATTCTAACAATCGGCGGCATTATCCCGCCGCTTATTAACCCTGCGTTCAGCAGGACCGTTCTGGGACACAATCTGGCGCGCCTGTCTTCCGGCATTTTGACAATTTCCATGGCATTTCTCCTCATCGTCATCATTCTTGATTGGCGCACCAAACCGCCCCGTCCTAAAGAATTTTCCGCATGGAAACTTCCCTTTCTGTATATCCAGTGGATCACGGTTCCCGTTGTATCGTTTTTTCTGTCTGCGCTTCCGGGGCTGGACGCGCACACGCGCATGATGCTTGGAAAACGGTTGGAATATCGCGTGACGGAAAAGGTATAATGAGTGCAGGTACTGTGTATGAATATCCTGACCTATTGTATTAATCACTCGCCGCTTCTCTACCTTACCCAAAGCCTATGGCGCGATGAGGCGTATTCCATATTAGTGGCTGAACGGTCACCGGCATTTTTCTTCGGCAATCTCACATTTGAACCCCCGCTTTACTATCTTCTCCTGCATGTGTGGATAAGGATCGTTGGCACAAGCGAAATTGCCGTACGCAGTCTTTCACTGGTGGGATTCGCGCTTGCGACGGTCGTTGTTATTATTTGGAGCGAAAAACTCCTGAAGCAGCATTGGCTTCGCTGGTTTTTGCCTGTATTATTCTTTTTTAATCCCATGCTCCTGTACTACGCGTTTGAAGCGCGAACATACGGCTGGTATATGTTTTTTTCCATACTTTCACTGTACGCATACGCCACCAGACGCTGGAAACTTTATCTTCCTGCCGCCGTCCTTGGGTTTTATACGCACACGTTCATGATCATCGTCCCGTTTGTGCAGGCCATCCATTACGCATGGACCAATCCAAAGGTTTTGCGTATCAAAACGCTCGTTCGCGATCCCTTTGTCAGGTCGCTTGCCACGTTCGCCCTGTGCATTACGCCATGGATGGTTTTGATCATGAAACAAGCCGGCAGCCTCGCGCACTCTTGGTACTTCCCCGTGGATTTGCATCTCATTGTGTCTGTTCTCGGCAACATGTTCATCGGATACGAGGGGACGCCGTGGTACGGATGGAGCTATACGCGAATACTTTCCCTCATTATCCTTGCGTTCTCGCTGTTTGCGCTGAAACAAAAAGCTACCCGGAAGTTTAACAGTCTCTTTTTTCTGATGATCTATGTGCCGCTTATCTTCGTCATCGGGATATCTTTTATCAAACCGCTATTTGTTAATCGCTATATGATGCCGGTTGCTCAAGCAGAAGTAATACTTATCGTCCTTGCTATCGCCGCCATGAAGCGTCCATGGGTTCAAAAACTTGTTGCGGGAACGTGGCTTATTGCTATCCTTGCCGTCAACGCATGGTATCCCGCGCAGCACGCCAAAACAGATATACGTAGAACGATGCGCGAGGTCAATGCGCTCAAAACCAAAACAGACGTCATTTACGCGGAAACCCCGCTTATCTTTTTTGAAACGCTGTATTATAGTGACGACCGATCGGCCGTGTATTTATTTAATCCGGATGACAACCCGTTCCCGCAGTTCGTGGGCAGCGCTGTTTTTCCTGCTGATCGGATGATCGCCGATATCCCCCGGTATCCTCGTCGCGCATTTTTAATTCATAAAAACGGCACCTTCGACATTGTCTACAGCGCGCACGTAAACTCGCTCGCCCGGACAAAACCACGATGAAAGTCAACTGGGTCATCCGAATCGCGAATAAATTCGTTCTTGGATTGTCGCTTTCGTCTGTCGCGGTTATCATCTGGCGGTGGCGCTCCCTGCCGCCGTTAGTTCCGCTTTGGTATTCCCACCCGTGGGGATTAGATCAACTCGCACATCCTGCACTACTGTTCATTTTGCCCGGCACAACGATATTCTGGTATGCTATAAACCGCATCATCAGCCTCTACCTCATCGCTGAACATCTAGTATTCATCCAAGTGCTGCATATGTCGTCTCTCCTTATGAGCATCATGAGTTTCGTCGCGGTTGTCAAAATTCTTTTTCTTGTGACGTAATGAACCTCATGCTTCCGTCTCTTGTTGCTGCCGCGATATCATATGCGGTTACCCCATGCGTGATGCGTCTTGCTAAAACGTGCCGATGGGTCGATGATCCAACAATACGGTATCACCCCGCCCATACGCATAAAGGTGTCATCCCCCGCGCAGGAGGGCTTGCGCTTTATCTTGGCATCGTCATCCCAACGTTGCTATTTTTCCCCATGACGAATCTGTTTATTGGCATTCTTTGTAGCTTAACAATCCTCCTGCTCGTTGGTCTTGCAGATGACACAAAAGACGTAAACCCCTATGTGCGTCTTGCAACCAACGTCTTCGCGGCGCTTATCGTTGTCGGCGCCGGCGCCGGCATTCCATACATTACGAATCCGATAACAGGCGGCGTCATCCATCTGGATTCCCTTCGGTTAACGATCGATTGGCTTGGCCAACACTCAATCGTCGTGTGGGCGGATGTGTTTGCGTTTCTTTGGATTATGTGGACGATGAACATCGTCGGCTGGTCAGCAGGAGTAGATGGACAGATGCCCGGATTTGTCGCAATCAGCTCGCTGGTTTTAGGCGTTCTTTCGCTTCGTTTCGCCGCTACTGATCCCGCACAAGTGAGCGTAACCGTGTTTGCCTTTGTTGTCGCAGGGGCTTTTTTGGGATTTTTGCCATGGAACGTCTATCCCCAAAAAATCATGCCCGGATACGGAGGCAAAACGATTGCCGGATTTCTGCTGGGGATTTTAGGCATACTGTCCTATGGAAAAGTCGGAACAGCGCTTCTTGTCCTCGGCGTTCCGATGATTGATGCGGCATATACGCTGGTGCGCCGCATCGGCAGAAAAAAGTCGCCGGTATGGGCCGATCGCGGACACCTCCATCACAGGCTCCTTGCGCTGGGTTGGGGCAAGCGCAATGTTGCCTTGTTTTACTGGGGCGTGTCCGCTATACTCGGGGTAATTGCGCTCACGGTTACGAGCCGGCAAAAACTGTTTGCATTTTTGCTTGCCAGTGTCGCGCTCGGCGCGTTTCTCGTATGGATACGCTTTTTTTCGCAACTCTCAAAACCGCAAGACCGAGACAGTGGGTAAAAAATATTGCGCTATTTACCACAATTCTTTTTACCGGACACCTATTTACTCCGTCGGCATTATGGATAACCACGTGGGGATTTATCGCCTACTGCTTATTGTCTTCTTCGGGGTATATCTTTAACGATGTCCTTGATGCGCCGCATGACAAAAAACATCCATTCAAAAAATTCCGTCCGGTGCCAAGCGGAAAACTTGCCGTCCCGATCGCAATCGGCCTTTCTATTCTTTCTGGTCTTACCGGACTTATCATCAGTTTCCTGTTGGGGCCGACATTTTTTCTCTTATCTGTCATATTCATCGTCCTTCAGTATTCTTACACGCTGTTTCTCAAACACATAAGCGTCGTTGATATTTTGACGATCACAGCCGCATACTTTTTGCGCGTCTATGCGGGAGAAGCAGCCACCGGCTACCACATATCCGTGTGGCTTGCGCTTGCCGCTTTGTGCCTGGCGCTGTTTCTGGCTATTGGAAAACGCCGCGCAGAACTCACGCTTATTCAATCATATCAAGGCGTTTTGCCGCGCGATACGCGCGAAAGCCTGCTGCACTATTCGGAAAAACTCCTTGATACGTATACTGCAATGTTTGCCAACGCAACATTCATCACGTACGCGTTCTATACGTTCCTTGAACGACCGGTCCAACAAGGATTTTTTTTTCGCGGGTATTCGGATTTTACTTTCGACATTCCGGGAAGAAAGTGGATGATGATCACGATTCCTTTTGTCCTCTATGGCATCATGCGCTACATGCAGCTAATTTACGAAGGCAAAGGTGAGTCGCCGGAAAAAATCCTCACCAGCGATCTGCCGCTTCTTTCCACCGTCATTTTGTGGGGAGCGACCGTCTTTCTTGTTGTTTACGGCATCGGGGGATAAATTGTTATCTTGCAACACTCGCAAGATGAGCTCCTTGGCAAAATAAGTTCCAGTCTAACAAGCGTACTATTCTATTTTCTCTGCGTATTGTCCCGAAACCCAGCCGGTGTTGACGCCGTCATACTTGATTTCATACCATCCGTTTTCTTCAGAAAGAATCGAGTATTTTTCCCCGGGGTTGACACGCGCGGCTTCGGTAGCTGATGTCGATGGCTCCATGCGCACACGCAAAAATCCGGTCGGCGTCTCTTTAATGACAACATACGGCTTAACCGGAGTCGCCGTGCCTGCCGATGATGTCGCCGCCTTGGTCGGACTTGCTTTCGGCGTTGGTGTACCGGTTCCTGTCGTCATGGAATCCGGCGACTCTATCGGTACTACTCCCTCCGTCGTTCCGCTAGGATCCAGTGCCAGTTTGAGATTGGCAAGCACTTTGTAACCCGGCGTTGTTTTGATTTTCAAATTTCGCGTCAAGAATCCTCGACTCGTGACGGTTACGGAGTGATCGCCGGGGGCGATATCTTGTATTATTAAGGGGGTAAGCCCTTTCGTCACATCATCAACGAGGACAGTTGCGCCGTCAGGACTGGTTGTAACGGAAAGCTCTGATTTTTTACTCGTAATTTTTTCTAACCACACCACATCCACTGCTGTAGAAAGTTCGGACTCGCTTAGCGCCGCATTAACGTACGTGAGAAGCTTGTGTCCTATATCTATTTTCCCCTGCCACGAAGTTAACTGTGCTGTGGGGGATTCGGGGACAAGTTTGATCGTGAAGCTCCCTACGTCTACTTTATCTTTGTACGGCGTCCTGCCAATATTTTTGTTATCGAGAAATACCAATGCCGTGGGCACGCTATCAACTTTTAGCTCGCCTTGCTTGGGGCCTCGACTGCTTAATGCCCGAACTGCAAACGTAACCGCGGCGATAAGCCCGATAACGACGAGTAAAAATCCAATTTTACGCCTCATGTGGTTTTGATCATAGCATACTACCAAGAAAAGTAGCAAATAACCATCTGATGTAATTGACTTTGGAGCATATTTTTGCTATAATTTGACTATTGAACCACTCCGATCGAGAGTGGTTTTTTGATTCTATGCAATCCCTTTGGATGCATATCAAATGGTTGTGTCACAGAATCGGCGGAGGAAAGTTTTATGGAAGTAACCGTCTTAGCCTCATCCTCCGCATGCGGATCGAGCGCATCTCAACACGTCAAGTCTTGGGGGTCAATTTGGCAGGGCTTGCGTTCTTTGCCGCCGTCGTCCTTCCGCAAACCGGAGACCTTGCCAGCCAGCTTCAGGTTGCGCTCCAAACGAGGCAAACATACGTGCCTGTCGTGGCATCTGAGGCAAAATTTCAGTGGCCAATGCCCCAGTTTGGTATCTCTCAATCTTTCGCTGTGTGGCATCCTGGAATTGATTTAACAAACCCGATCGGAACACCGGTTTTCCCCATTGCTGCCGGCCGCGTTATGTGGGTGAAGACGCTCCCGTATGGTTACGGCAACCACATACTTGTTGACAACGGAGAGGGTGTCCAGTCACTGTATGCCCATTTATCAAAAATCAATGTTTCGCAGTACGACGATATCACCAAAGGCACAGTAATCGGCGAAGTAGGAGTAACCGGTCGATCCACCGGCAGCCATTTGCATCTAGAAGTGTATCAAAATAATACGCCCATTAATCCCATGGAAGTGCTCCCGGCAATTGGATTGATTAAATGAAACACGGGGCGAAATGAGTATCATAACGCAATAACGATCATTGCCGCAAACTGCAAACACAAACCAACGCATGGGTTTTCAGCGGATGCTTCATGCGCAGTGTCGTTACGGATACGAAAATGCAAAAAACGCAACAATCGTTGACATCGGGAAAGATAGCTTGGTGGTGGGATATACGGATTATTGCGACACATGCACAGTTTTTGCACATATCATCACGAGCATCATCACGTCAATCATCGCGAACAATGACGATCAGAAAATTCCGCTCAATTGAAAAACTTATTTTTCTTCACACCAGTCCAAAAAACATAACTGTATAATTGACTTGCTGCAGCAAGGGAAATATAAATAATATATGCGGAGGAAGGAATTTCAGGACATTGCACTCAAGCTTACCGATGGCCTTCTGCGCACGGCGACGGATACTATTCTTTTTACGTGCTTCATTGTGTTGTGTTCATTTGGAAAATCGCCGACAAGCGCCGGCGGATATCGGCTCTTTCGGGAGGCTGAAGATTGGCTAAGCGACTTTAATTACGACACTATCAAGCAGGCACTCACGCAATTAAAAAGAAAAAACTATATTTCGTATAAACGAACGCAGCCCGGTGAAACGATACAGATTACTGAAGAAGGAAAAAGGCGTCTTTTCGCGCTTCTCCCTTCATATAAAAAGAATCGCACATGGGACAAACGGATCTACCTGATTACCTATGACGTGCCGGAAACGCAAAAAAGCCACAGGGAAGTATTGCGTTCATTTATAAAACGCCTGGGCGCGGCTATGCTTCAGGAAAGCGTCTGGATAATTCCTTATAATCCCCGGGAAGCTCTTCGTTCGTTTATCGAAGACTATCGTCTCTCCGGCATCGTCATAATTTCTGATATGGGGAAAGATGCGGTCATTGGAGATATTGATATAAAAACGCTCGTGCGGTCGCTGTATAAATTAGATACTCTAAACGAGCGGTACAAGGATTTTATTCTCACGTACGGCAAAATTGCGCGGCCCCATCCGTTCGCGGCAACGAAATATCTTTCGATTCTGCGCGATGATCCGCAACTGCCGTTTGAACTGCTTCCCGACGATTGGCTTGGAGAAAAAGCCCACGCTCTCTACCGTCGCCTCTACGGCCGCATTTCTTTATAACCCACTTGCTGCAGCAAGTGGGTTATACATTTTTATTAAACAATTTTTTCTGTATTTTTTAACCCACTGACGATATTACCGTGCCGCTCTGTTGATAACCGGTTAAGCATCGCATGCAGTGTCAACGTTGAGAATGTTTGGTTGATCCAATGCGTAGACTATTTATCGTGCACGTATCCAACCAATAATTGTGCAAACTGCCTCTTTCTCATTTCCTCCAAAATCATGCAGGCAATGAGGTACGATCACGCTCGCGTACTCTCTCATAGCAGCACGTTCGTCAAATACTCGTATAATTTCTTTCACCGATCTATCAGCATATTCATCGTTCTCGCCGATAATGACCATGGTGGGAATTCGTATCGCGGAAAAATGTTTGAGTTTGGGGTGTTTGTCTCCATAATCAAACATATCTTCATTTGACGCAGGGCCGAATAGGCTTAGATACCGTTTCGGCGTTAGAGGGAAAAAATGAAAACCAGTTAGAAGATCATCGCCTTTACCATGTTTTATCAAATTGTTCATGGTTTTCCGGTCGTTTAACAATTTTTTCCGATCCATTGCAGGGTCGAGCCGATCGCTTAAAGGACCAGCAAGAATAACACCAGCCACTCTCTTATCATGTTTCGTTGACGCGTAGAAACATACCTTATTTGCCCCGGTACTGTGACCGGTGAGGAAAATCTTCGTGTAGCCTTCTTTTTCCAGAAATGAAATACCAGAATCTATGTCATAAATACAGTCATCGAACGTCTCATACGCTGCTCCAATCGTCTCGTGGAAGTATCCGGTATCTTTCGTGTTATCGATTTTTCGAAATCCAGAAACGTGATCATGACCACGATTATTAAATGCAGCAAATCCAATCCCCTCTTGTTCACAGACTTCTGTAAACGCGGTAAGCAGCTTCGTATCGCTGTAAAACGATCCGGTCAATCCATGCACCCACAAAATCGCTTTGCCCACCGTCGTTTTATTTAAGGCCGGGCGCGACGGTTTGAAATACATCCCCTGATGGACCAACGTGTCTTTCGTAACGGTTTCAACCAGATACAACGGTTTCATGGCCGCATTATACCAAAAGCCCCCGATTGCTCGAAGGCTTTTCATTTTCTTATCATTGATTTTGATTGTCTGGCGAAGCCAGATCTTGCTGTGCGGGGATTGGATTAGTAATCCATGCCGCCCATGCCGCCCGGCGGCATGCTGCCACCGGCTGCTTCCTTCTTCTCCGGAATATCGGTAATAAGCGCTTCGGTCGTCAGAACCATCATGCCGATACTGGCTGCGTTTTGGACGGCCGTTCGCGTGACTTTCGCCGGATCCAAAATTCCGCCTGCCAGCATGGAGCCAAATTCCATCGTGATCGCGTTAAATCCGAAGTCCGCGACTTTGGATTCTTCGATGGTTTTCAACACCCATCCGTCGTCCGCTCCCGCATTTTTGGCAATCCACCGAACCGGCTCGCCGAGCGCGGCGTAGAGAATGTCGATGCCGACTTTTTCATCGGTACTAACGACACTGTCTCGAATTTTTGTAAGGACATTCCTCGCTCGAAGGTATGCGACCCCGCCTCCGGGGACAATGCCTTCTTCAAGCGCCGCCTTTGTCGCGGCAACCGCATCGTTGACTCGCTCTTTTTTGTCCTTGAGCTCGACCTCTGTCGCGGCTCCGACATTAATGACGGCTACACCGCCGGAAAGTTTGGCAAGTCGCTCTTGAAGCTTCTCTTTGTCAAAATCACTCGTCGTTTCATCGATCTCCCGACGAATCTGGGCAACGCGCGCTTTGAGCGATTCCGGCGATCCTTTCCCGCCAATAATTCTGCAGGTTTCTTTATCCGCCCAGACTTTATCCGCGCGGCCGCAATCTTCTACTTTAACATTCTCAAGCTTCCTCCCTGTATCTTCAGAGATCACGGTCCCGCCGGTTAATACCGCAATGTCATCGAGCATTGCCTTTCTCCTGTCGCCGAATCCGGGCGCCTTGACGGCGAGCACGTTAAACGTGCCGCGCAACTTGTTAACCACAAGCGTCGCGAGCGCTTCTCCTTCTATTTCATCCGCAATGATGACAAGGTTTTTGGAAACTTTAATGAATCCTTCCAAAAACGGAAGCAGGTCGCTGATTGCCGAAATCTTTTTATCGGTGATGAGGATGTACGGATCCTCAATTTCCGCTTCCATTTTGTCGGGAATCGTCACAAAGTAGGGGCTTGCAAATCCTTTGTCAAATTCCATACCCTCTTTGTACTCGATTTCCATCGTGAGCCCTTTGCCTTCTTCTACAGTCACCACGCCGTCTTTGCCTACCTTGCGAAGCGCTTCTGCAATAAGACTCCCGATTTTTTCATCCTGCGCACTAATGGTTGCGACCTTGGCAACATCGGCGTCTTTAATGGTTTTGGCCATTTTTCCGATTTCGCCAACAACTGCGTCCACGCCCTTTTCCATGCCGGCTTTTAACATCATGGGGTTTGCGCCCGCAGTGACATTTTTAAAGCCTGTGTTGACGATGGCTTGAGCCAAAAGCGTAGACGTCGTTGTGCCGTCTCCCGCAACGTCATTGGTTTTGCTTGCCGCTTCTTTAACAAGCTGTGCGCCCATGTTTTCAAAGGGATCTTCCAGCTCAATTTCTTTGGCAACCGTTACGCCGTCATGAACCACGTTGGGTGCTCCCCACTTCTTATCAATCGCAACGTTTCTGCCTTTTGGGCCGAGCGTCGTAACGACTGCTTTTGCCACAACATTAATGCCGCGAATAAGCGCTTGTCGCGCATCTTCGGAAAATTTCAGCTGCTTTGCCATATATGATTCCTCCTTTACTCAACAATTGCTAATATATCTTTTTGTTCAACAATCATCCATTCTTCACCGTTTACTTTAATTTCATTGCCGCCCCACTTTTTGTACATGACTTTTTGACCCACCGACACCACGACGTCAAGTTTCTTTCCTTTTTCATCGGTTGTGCCGGGACCAACCGCCATGACCATTCCCATCTGGGGTTTTTCTTTTGCGCTGTCAGGCAGGACAATGCCGGAAGGGAGTGTTTCTTCTCCCTCGAGAGGTTTAATGAGGACATTCTCAAATAGTGGTTTAATGTTCATTTTTTGACCTGTTGCTTTTACCATATGAACCTCCTTTAAAAAACGAAATCTTATCACTCTTTAGAAGTGACTGCTATTTTAGCGAGCATAAAAAATCTTGTCAAGAGGTATCTTGTAGCAAGACAGGCGAGCTGATAATTTCCGCTTTACCCACTGGCGCGCATCTTTTGGATGGAAGCGAAGCATGGTATCGCTGATAACCTCGTTGGTGCGGCGCCGCTTCATGTACCATAGCTGTATGTGCTTTGCCGGAAACTCCAACAGCCGGAATATCACTAAAACCGGAAGCGGCGTCCGGTGAACAGCAGGGACGCGAGTGCGCAACGCTGCTATCCATGCATGAGGTAAATACGATCGCACCCAGCGGTTTGCCCGCAAAAATTTTTTGTACGTTCCGGCTTTCTCCCACAGCGGCTGCATCTGAAGCACCTCGTGTGCGGAAAAACAGTCAGCTTCATGAGTTGGCACACCCATCCCCTCCTCGGAAACAAACATGTTTAAACAGATTTTATTTGCAATATCGCGCGCAACAGGCTTTCTGCGCAACCCGACAGCGTCCATGCAAAGAACAGCCAGAAGCCTGCTTATCCAAATGGTTCCCGACGACGTAATAATGAATATATCAATATCATCAGACGCTTGCGCGTTATTCATGGCAAGACCGCCGGTGACGCCAACGAGTTGAATCGTTGGGATGAAAGCAAGCCGTCGAGCCGCACGGCGGGCAATTCGCCATTTCCTCTCTTGTTCCTGTTTCCTGGACATTCTCACGGAAACAAGCCGAGATCTCCCGCGAAGAAAGAAAAAGCCGCCTTTTTGTTGTAGGCCTCTTGTACGAAACGAAATACCCTTAATTATCGCCCATCGGGTCAGTTCTTCTGCCGTCAGGGGAAAGTCAAAAATGTCCGCGTACGCCAGCGTGGCCAGTGTAGCGTCGCGCAAGGATAGTTGCCGAACTTTTTGTGTCATTGCGCGGATGTCGCAGCGGCAGAGGTTAATCCATAACTTCCCAACACCTGACGAAATCCTGCGGCAGCAGTCTGCAAAACCGCGGTTGGCGCAGAACCCTGGGACATGCCGTTGACTGCATCTTCAAGGTATTTGATCATTTTGTCGTTGATGCCATTATCGAACGTGCGGGACGCCAAGGGAAATGATTTCGCTGTTTTGGCTTGAGAAACAAATGCGCCGACAAGCGGATCATCAGAAACCGCGCTTGCCATATCAGTTCGCGCGTAAGGTTCCCCAAACAGTCGCGTTTTGGACGCCTCACTATACAATTTGGTTACCGCTTCTCTACTGGTCATGTATTTAATGAACTCCCACGCCTGCTCTTTGTATTTGGATTTAGCCGATACGCCCTCCACCCAATACGACGCCCACGTCACGGTGTTTCCCGGAAGCTGTGGAACGGGGATAATTTTAAACCGAAGTTCAGGATTAATTTGCGCTATATCAAATGCCCGCCACGACGGAGCCAATATCATCGCAACTTTCCCGGAAGCAAATGCGTAAATAGAATTGTCTAGTGTCTCGTTCCATGTGTACATGGGGTCACTGGGAGTGGCAAATTTGCGGTAAAAAATGAGCGCTTCTTCTGCTTCTTTACTAGTTGGATCTGTAAGACGCGCGCCGTTTTGCATCATCATGAGGGCAAGAATGTCGCTGAAGTTTTCTATGTTGCCGGTTGTCCCCAGTGCGATGGCAGACGTAATTATCGTATCTTCATTTTTCACTGTGAGAAGCGGGACGATGCTTAGAATGTCTTCCCATGTGGTTGGAGGAGTAACACCCGCTGCCGCAAATAAGTCTTCATTATAGTAAAGACCCAGCCCGTCAATCATGATCGGCGCACCGTAAATAAGCTGGCCGCCAACAAGGTCTGCGCTTGCCACGGGATAAAACGTAGATGCAAACTCCGCAGGTGTCATAAAAGTTTTTGGCGCAGGAGAAAGTTCGTTGCGAAGCATCGGCACCCACGTATTGTGAAACCGAAATACGTCAGGCCCCTCTCCTCGAGCAATTGCCGACTGAAGCCGTTCGCGATACTGCCTGTGAGACTGTTTGACATACGTCACTTTAATCTTTGGATGCGCCGCCTCAAAATCCGACAAAACCGCCCGCACAGTTGCATCGTTCTCCCACAAACCCCAATAGGTAACAGTCACAGGTTGAGTACCTTGAACAAACCCAATGAGAAATTTACCGCCAAAAACGAGGGCGGCAAGAAACACCAAAACCCCAAGGATGAGCGGAACTCGTTTCAGTATCTGGTTGCCTCCTGAAGGCGGAGCATTATCAACAACCACAGTTTCTTGACCCGATTGCGGCGCAACTCCTTGAGGAATAAAGGGGTTGGACTGTGGAGGCACCACGAGCGATTCCGAGGGAATGCTGGGTTTCGATGGTGCGCTTGGTGGCGGAGCGGCAGGAGGAGGCGGTCCCTCTGGAGGCGGACCCGGCATTTCTGCTAGAGTGCCGGATGACGACAATTGAGAACCCGCAACGCCGCCAGCCGGTAACGGTGAATCGGTCATAACGTATAGTGTACAATTATCATATCATGCGTGACACAAAGCACAAGACGACTCATCGAACGCATCGCGCGTTCCCTGTCCCAGCGTGGCTCATCATTTCTTTTGGCATTGAGCTTTTAATCATGAGCATGATCGCCATCCCGCTCGTCATCTTTGAAAAACGCTATGAAGGAAGAATCTATCCCAACGTGAGTGTGGGAGGAATATCATTTGCAGGCAAATTGCCGCAAGAGGTTGAACACTACTGGAAAGTACAGAATGAGCCGTTTGCCACAGCGGTCTTTGAACTGCGGTTTGAAAATCACATCGCGACAATTTCCGGCAGCGATATTAATCTGGGATATGATGCCACGCTGTCTGCCGCACAGGCGTATTCTGTGGGACGAAGCGGCAATTTTTTTAGCGATATCTATAACAAATTATCCCGCGTCGATCTGACACCGTCTTTTGCGTGGGAAAACGCGCCCATAGACGAGCTCCTTGCGGATTTGTCTAAACGCATCGATATTCCGGTGCAAAACGCGCTGTTTCGCTTTGCAAATGGCAAGGTAATATCATTCAAACCGTCCAAAGACGGCAGAACGCTTAACAAAAAAGAAACAATGTCGCGACTTCACAACGCGTTCCTTTTAGTATCGCAAAGCCGCGCGCAGTATATTCCGATAGATCTTGCTGTGGAAACGGTCAAGCCTGCGATTACGACCGATCGAGCCAACGCGTTTGGCATCAAAGAGCTCATCGGCCGCGGGTATTCTGAATTTGCAGGATCCATCGCCGGCAGAATTCATAATGTCGCGCTTGCCGCTTCTCGAATAAACGGCATACTTATCAAACCCGGCGAGACGTTTTCGTTTAACAGGACCTTGGGCGATATCTCGGCGGCAACCGGCTATCAGTCGGCGTATATTATTAAAGATGGCAGAACAATTTTGGGCGACGGCGGCGGCGTATGCCAGGTCAGTAGCACGTTATTTCGTGCAATACTCAATGCGGGACTGTCCGTTGTTGAACGTCACGCGCATGCGTACCGGGTCCACTACTATGAGCAAGGCGGGTATAAACCCGGCCTTGACGCCACGGTGTTTGCGCCGTCTGTTGATTTACAATTTAAAAACGACACGCCCACATACATCCTTATTCAGGCGTATCCGGATGTCCGCAAACTGACGCTGACAATTGAACTGTATGGCGCAAAAGACGGAAGAAAGGCAGAAATCCTTAATCATAACGTCTGGGGGGTGACCCCCCCGCCGCCGCCTTTATATCAAGATGATCCGACGCTTCCCCAAGGGAAAACGAAACAAGTCGATTGGGAAGCGTGGGGCGCCAAAACATCGTTCCAGTATAAAGTGACGCGGGAAGGAAAGGTGTTGCAGGACACTGTCTTTTATTCCAATTTCCGGCCGTGGCAGGCAGTATATTTAAAAGGACCACAGTAGAATCAACAACTACGTCTATAACAAATCTTTAAATGAATGATGAGATCAAAAAAATAATCTAACATCTTATTTGCATTTGCTGATTTGTTGGATTTGTAGGCTGAAAACGTACTCAACCATATGAATACTGACCAACGTATAAAAACACGTGATACGAGCAACCGGCGCGTCGTTCTGGTCGGCGGGTGTTTTGATTTCATTCACTTCGGCCATATTTCGTTCCTTAAGGAAGCCAAGGCGCTGGGCGACTACGTTATCGTCGCGCTTGAATCCGATGAAACTGTGCGACGGCTTAAGGGTGAAGGCCGCCCAATTCATACACAGGACAAGCGGAAGGCCATGCTCGAGTCGCTTGCATGCGTTGATGAAGTCATCTGCCTTCCGCCGATGCACACGGATGACGACTATCGCGCGCTCGTTGTGCGCGTGCATCCTGCAGTGATCGCGATTACCGAAGGCGACCCGCTATCAGAGAAGAAAAAGTCGCACGCAGACGCCGTCGGAGCTCGATGTGTCGTCATCCCCAAAGTCCACACACCCTCCACAAGCCAACTGGCAAAGCTCCTCGAGCTTAAGTAAACGTGAATCTGCATTCCTTAATTCTTCTTCAGAGGTTCTGCAGGACGACGCACCTGACCCATACCCCGTATAGTGCGAGTGTTGTCTGAGATAATTACTTGAATCAGA
>CAZQTD010000012.1:1692-39204 GCA_964596355.1 uncultured Gammaproteobacteria bacterium | reverse complement strand
CGATTATGCCAAACTTGTCTCAGACAACCCTCGCCACGTTTTGGGTAGTTGACAGGTTGACGCTTCTTTGCCAAAACATTCTACAGTTGTTCTCGGATCGCTTGTTTCCGGTGTATCTATGCCAATATATCTTACTCTTTTGATATTTCCCTCACCTAGATCTACATCAATCGTATCCCCATCAATAACTGCAACCACTTTAGCAAGTTGGATGTTGGGGTTGTTAGGTGCAGTTTGTGCTTTGAAAACTGAAGGAGAAGGTGAAGGCTCTTCTGGCTTTGTTGCTTGAGATTGATTGCGATCTGCCTGAATAGTTGCAGTAGGTTGAGCTTGCTCATTTTGAGTTACCGGTTTACTCGGAGAAGTCATAGCAGCAACCCACGCACTACCAAAGAATAAAGTTAATAATGCTATTCCTGCAAAAGCAGCATATCGTACTTTCTTGTTTCCAATCTTTTTATGAACAAACCAGGCTAGTAAAACAGCGATTACAAAAGGGAAGAAGGTAAGTCCTAAGATAATGGCAAGCGGAATGGTAATAAGTTTTTTTCTGCCTGAAAACAGCTGCTTCATAATTCATTATTCTTTTGCTTGCATTATAGCAGACTTATGGGCTTTTTACCTTTCAAAAATGGTGGCACTCGTGCGTAAAGTTGGTGGCATTTTGAACATTTCTAAAGCGGAAACAAAATCATGGCATTACGCACAAAAATCGTGGAAAATCGTGGATTTTTTGAAAGTAAAGAGATTAAGTTAAAAAATAATGGAAAATAATGGAAAAATCAAAAGTAAAGAGGTGTAAAAAAATGGTGGAAAATGGTGGAAATCTTGAAAGTATAAAGGTTTAATAATCTTTTCCGTATCTTTCTATCATTGTGTTATTCAGGCTTTTTAGACCTGCCCTTGCTTGCTTTTCAACTATCTTCTTAAGCTCTGGATTTAACCTCTTACCTTTATGAGCTTCATTTATTTGAGTTTCTCTATCATCAGGGTGTTTCGTTGTTACCCATGAGTTAGCTAGGATCTCTGCAAACTTGTCTGCTTCTTTACCAGAGGCGTTTTGGTACTGCTCTTGGGTTATCTCCCTTCCTACAGCGTTATCAAGTGTTTGTAGGTCTATTGCGAGGCATACAGCGCAAGTTTTTCTGTGTTCATTTCTTTTATCCATCTTCATCTCTTCCTTTCTATTTTACCCTATCTACAGTTGTAGTATCCGTCATGTACTCTTCCGGTACTGGCACAGTACAGATCCCAAGTTTTATCTGTTTCGTATCTGTTTTCTAAATGCTCTCTTTCTTGAGCTTCCATTTGAAGTTTTATATCAAGATTTTCAATATCATTTCTGGTTTTATAGTCTGGATCTGGGGCATAATACTCCTCTGTTTCACCAGAGGCTCGCTTTGCTTCGTACTCATCTAAGATATCAAATGCACTTTTGCCATTAAAAGGCTTCTCGTCTTCTTCTGAAGTGGCAGACAATACTTGTGCTTCAGGCTCTTTCTCTACCTTCTGATTATTTGGCAGAAACCATGCGAAGTAGTAAGCAACTGAAAAAGTAACGATCAAAATACCTAAGCTTGCGGTTATAAAGAAGATCTTTTTATCCATCTCAATCTGTACTGATTATAGCAGATTGCCACAACACTAGTGCAGTGCAGGATAGAGCAGGCTTTTGTGTAATAATGGCATGAGACCAAAAACTCTCAATTATGAGAGCACACCTGAACAACGAAGAAAGGAGAAGAAGGAGTTTGCTGAAGCAATCGGTAAGCATTTGCGAAAGATCAGAGAAAGCAAAGGAATAAGCCAGGAACAGCTTTCAGTAAAAGCAGGCTATTATCATACTTATGTGAATAAGATCGAGCAAGGTAATTATTCACCTAGCGCACATACTATTTGGCGTTTATCCCATGCATTAGGTTTGTCGCTTACAGACTTCTTCAAAGGTTTTTAATCTCACATTAAAGCTAAATAAACCTTTATAATATCCATACATAGATATGGATAAAAATGATGGAAATAAAAAAGAAAAACTGAATGTTGTTCTCCCTCGCCTTGCTTATAATCAGCTAATTAAACTTGTTCATGATAAAGACTTCGTTTCACTACTTGAAGATCTAAGACAAGAGCTGGAAAAGCTTCCTAACAAAATATCCACTCCAAAGTTTAAAGTTTCTGCATCACAAAAAATAAAAAAATACCTTCATCAAAAAAATGTTCCGTTTAGTTGGCTTGAGCCTATCTATAACATGACGGTTGGGAAGTTTCCGATTGATATTCCAGTAGATAACAGTATTTCCTTAAGAGTATGTAATCAAGAAGTTACCGGAAGTACGAGAGATATTTTCTTAATCAGAGATAAAAATGGATTATTGGTAGAAGATCCAACCATAAGCATTGTTATCACTTCTAAAGTCAGCGCAGAACATATTATTCAGTTTGTAAAAGACCATAAAAAAGAGATTGAGCAATGGCAAGAATCATTACAGCTGCCAGACTATAAGAAACCTAACTGGAAGGATATAAGTTTAGCACTCAAAATCATCGAGATGAAAGATGAGCAAAATCTCACTTTTTCCCAGATTACTGAAAACCTGCAAGTCGAAGCGAATGAAAATGGAAATAGTGAAGGTTTTACTTTTGATGAAAACACAATAAAAACAATCTATTCCCGCTATAAAAAGCGCCTCGCCTCATAGTTTCATTTCTTCAGTGGACTTTTGAAACTGACTGTTAGCCATTGTCTTGTTAATCTGTTTTTGTACTAACAAACAGAAACAGATATGGATACTTTTCAAACAGACGATATTTTACTTTCTAGCTTCTTACTCACAAAGAATATCAACCTTCTTGAGGTTGTTAAAGATCAACCGCAGCACTTCGTTTTCGTTTTTGCGGATAACAACAAATGTTTAGAGCTTAAAAGAGATTTTCTCAATAATGCTCAAGCTCCGGCAAAAGAGTTGTTCTTCCATAGAGAAACACTTATCTCTGAAGTTAAACATAAAAGTTTTTCTAGTCGTAAAGGGCTCGACCATTACGAGTGATTAGACGACTTTAAATAAAACTAGTCAAAGTGAATGGCGACCGACCGAAGCGACCGACGGTGATTAAAGGGCAACGCTCTTACGAAAGTAAGGAGACACACAACTTCAGGCGGAAAGGGCTTCAAAAAATAAACGAAGCCCGCCTAAGAATACTTAATAAGAATATCACCAGAGGGAGCAAGGGAGGGAAGGTACTAAGGGGAGATGGAAAAAGAAATGAAAAATCGACAAATCGACAAAAAAACAACATTTCAGGTGCGTATAGACCGCGAATGGCAACGACTACTCACTCAACTGCGTGCAGACACCAAAATGACCATTAGAGCGCTTGTAGAGCAAGCTTTAAGTAACACCTACGCAATCGACAAAGATGGAAAACTCTACCTTTTGGAAAACTGATATGAAAATAAGCAAAAAGAAAATACAGGAGCTAAAACCAATACTTAAGAAAGAATATGGCTTAGAGCTTGATGGATCAGATTTAGAAAACTTTGCTTATAAACTAGTTGGTTATTTTGATCTGCTTTTAAAAATCTATTACAGAGAACAGACTAAGGGGGTGACTAATAATGCAAAATGATGAAATATTGGTTATTTTAAGAAATGCAGTGGAAGTTTGTTACAAAAAAATAATGAGTGAAAGAATAAAGAAAGGTATTAAAGAAGCTAAAAAAAGAAAATGAGCAAATGTTCGGAAATAGTCCGAGCCACCTTATTGTAATCAAAACTATATAAACTAAAATATAAATAGATCAAAATAAAGATGAAAAATAAAGCAGTATTATTTGCAAGAGTATCGACAAGAGAACAAGCAGAAGAAGGATATTCTCTTGCAGCACAAATCAGATTGTTGAAAGAATACGCTCAAAAAAATGAGTTTGTTATTGTAAAACAGTTTATAGTCCCCGAAAGCGCTAGTGGTAAACAGGAGCGCAAGATCTTTAAAGAACTACTCGCATACTTACAGGAAAATACTTCAGTTAAAGCTCAGCTCTGGGAGAAGGTTGATCGAAGTGCTCGAAACTTCCAAGACTCTGTCCTACTTGATGATTGGCTAAATGAGGACGAAGAAAGGCAAATCCACTTTGTAAAACAGGCGTTAATTATGCACAAAAACGCTAAATCCCATGAGAAGTTTATGTGGGATATTTATGTGGCAACTGCAAGACAATACAGCAACAATCTTTCTGAAGAGACAAAAAAGGGCTTAAACGAAAAAGCAGCGCAAGGACACTTTCCTGGTAATCATAAGCGTGGATATAAAACTGTTGGAGATATTGGACACAAAATATGGGTTGTTAATAATGATAAGCCAGACGCTAAATACATAGAGATGGGTTTTATTTTATATGACAGTGGTAACTTCACACTTCGAACACTTGCTAAAGAACTATTTAGCCAGGGCTGGAATGTAAATGGCAAACCAATATCAGTAAGCGAGCTTCATAAACTTTTAATAGACCCTTTTTACTGCGGTGAGTTTATTTGGAGAAAAATACTCTACAAAGAGGCAAAACATCAACCTTTAGTTTCAAAAGAGTTGTTCTACAGAGTACAGGAGCGTATGCAACGTAAGGTAAAAGCTGGTAAGTACCGAAAACATGACTTTATTTATGGCAATGGTCTTTTAATCTGTGGTGAATGTAGCAGAGCTGTTACTGCAGAAATACAAAAAGGTCATGTTTACTACCACTGCACTAATCATGGTGGCAACTGTTCTCAAAGAAAGTATCAAAAAGAAGGTGAGCTTCAAAATCAGGTACTTGAGCTACTTGATGGATTTAAAGTTGATAAGCCGGAAACACTCCAATGGATAAAAGAAGCATTAGCTGAAGGTCACCAAGATGAAACTGAATATCACTCTACAATAATGACCGACTTGGAAAATAGAAGAAAGCAGGCAGAAAAAAGATTAGACATTCTTTATAAAGACCGATTGGATGAAAGGATTACAAAAGATTTTTATGAAAGAAACCAAAAGATCTATGAGGAGGAGCTAGAAGCTGTCACAGGGGCTATCTCAAAACATACAAAGGCGAACATTAACTACAAGAAACTTGGTATAAACATTTTCGAACTATCACAGTTAGGTAGAGAAATCTATGAGAAGAAGGCTTTGATGAATGAAAAAAGAGAACTTCTCAACTTTGTATTTTCGAACATTAAGTTAAGTGACGGAAAGCTTGATCCTACGCCCCATAATGGCTTTGAAGTTATCTGGGCGCGGGCAAAAACCGGTGATTGGCTGCGGGGCTTGGATTCGAACCAAGATAACATCCTCCAGAGGGATGCGTACTACCGTTATACGACCCCGCAAGTACCCCTATTATACCCTATTGAGGCAGTGAGATCTTCCCTGCCTCCTCAACAAGAAGCCCTTCTTGCTTAAGTGATGTAATAAGCCTGTCAACGCGCGTCTTTGGTTTGCCGGTTGTCTGCGATACAATATTCATAAGCCTCGTGCGCTCATATGCTCGGACCCGAAGGGCGTCAATAATTTTCCCCCTGATAAATCTGTTGCTTTCTGTAAACCGTTCTGTCGTTATCTTAGCTTGTCGCGTCTTCCTTCTTGCTTTAAGCGTGTTTATTGCACCATAATCCATGAGCGCCTGGTGCCACTCCCAGGATTTGCCAATAGGCAGCAGTTGATCGGCCACTGACTGAATCACCGAGGGCTTCTGGAGCTTATCGTTAAAAAAGAAATGTGTGATGATTTGACGTATATTTGTATCGACACACGCGATATTTTGTTTATAAGCGAATACTAAAATAGCTCGAGCAGTGTACGTACCCAATCCTGGCAACTTAGACAATTCCGTCTCTGTTTTTGGGAATATCCCGTGGTACTGTTCAACCAGCATTTTTGCCGCATGATGTAAATACAATGCGCGCCTGTTATAGCCCATTCCCTTCCATATACGCAAAATATCTGCGGCAGAAGCATGTGCCAACTGATATATGGTGGGGTATCGCGCAATAAACTCACAGTACTTCGGGATCACCCGAGCTACTTGCGTTTGCTGGAGCATAACTTCGGCAACCATGATCGCATACGGATCGTGCGTGCGCCGCCAAGGGAGATCGCGTTTGTTTTTCGCCCACCAAGAGAAAATAAATTGCCGGAATCGTCGTACGCGTTTCTTCGTGAGCTTCACGGAGAATATTCTATCATAATGATATAAGGCGTCCTTCCATTAACGGGAGGGACGCCTATTAACACTCTCTATCTTGCTTAGGGTGTTGGCGTAGCAGTCACAGAAATTGTCGGAAACGGCGGCAGAGTGAAATTTTTGACGTGCGTTACTTGGGTAATTGTGTTATTCACTCTATCCCACAATCCTTTTACGCGCACCCTGTGGCCAATTGCGATATCCCCTTGTGTAATTGTTCCGCCTCTGCGATTTACAAATTTCGTCGCGGAAGACACGGTCACGGTCTGATTTTCTCTAATTCCGCTTACCGTCGTCATAACCCAACCAGTATTAGTTAATGACTGAACGACGCCGAAAAATACGCCGTACCGTTTTTGGATTGACAGGTCGCGTACAAGACGTGCCTGAATTGTCGTTTTCTGTTCATCCACCCACGTCCCGATGACGTTAACCATGTGTCCCACAAGTATTTCATCGAGCGATGATTTGCCCCAAAAACGCCTGCGGAATTGCGTTTTGTCATCCGTAAATATCACCAGCGTCTTGCCGTCCTTTTCAATTGTCAACGTCGTCCCGTCTTTAGCCGTCACCTTGGCGTTGGCAATCACCGCGCGGCCCCACCGTTTAGCTGATTTCAGCATTGCTTCCCGGCTGCCTATTATTGTTCGTATATCTTCGCGGAATTCTTTACGTGCCTCTATCATGTCCTTTCTCGTCTCCTGCACTTCCTCTCTGACTTCTCTTCGTATCTCTTGTGTCCTCTGCCATGGCCACGCGGCAAACGCCGGAGGAGCCGCGCTCAACGCCACAGCACTAAGAAGGATATAGGTACTCATTTTTTGCATACTGTTTTTCATAGTCGCATCCTCTCTTTCTTACATATTATACGCACGTTCAAGAAAAAAGTTTCACCCCGCTTCGATCTGAACGCGCGTTACTGTCCAGAGTCATAGGTAATGGTGAGTTCTTTTTCTGCTACGTTGCCCTGTTCATCATTGGCCATAATAATGATCGGGTTTTCGCCTTCATCCAGCGTCATCGTGACGGAAAAGTTGCCCGCGGCGTCTGCGCGCGTTTCCATCTCGTTGACAAATACCTCCGCGCCGGGTGATGTTTTACCTTTTATGGCAAGTGATGGATTTTTGACCGTAATGCCGCTTGCCGGCGTACTAATAATGAGCGCCAGTGCGCTGTGCGCCTGTTGATCCTTGGCGATCACTTCTTTTTGCGACACAGACATGGGCGAGGGGGTCATTGTCGCGCCGATCGTTGTCATATCATCCATCCGGGATCTCTGAAAATTTGATAATTGCGATGCACGTGTGTACCACGCGACAGCGCCTCCTACCAATAAGACAAATATGACGGCGCCAATAACTGGCAACATTTTTTTCATACACTCCCTCCTTTCTGGGATTTTGACAGATTTTTTTTATATTTTGCCACTTGGTGCAACTTTTTTCTCTGTATCTGCCGCTTCTTGGCAGTCAAATACAGGTATGCGCCGATCGTTATGCTGATGCTAAAACCCAAAACAATCAGTTCTTGAGGCGATTCTTCCCACGCAACCATGAGCGTATCCTGCCAGTATTCAGTGATGATCTCCCAATCTTCTCTAAAAAGCGACAACAAATCAACCGTATGCCGATCTATCATCTCGTTTATGATACCATACGTTCCTCCCGCAAGAATCGTCAGCATCCCAACAAGAATTAGAAAAAATTTGATAAACCACCGCCGCGTGCGACGTTCTTCAAAATCAACAACCTTTTCCATGACGGCACGCCGTATGTCATATTTTTTTTCATAATCCAATGCCTTCTTAAGCATCTGCCGGCCGCGCCTTAAACGGGTCCGAACGGTATTAAGCGGGATATGCATCGTTTTGCCAACTTCAACATAAGACAAATCATGAAAATAGTAAAGTCGTATCGCTTCTGCGTAAGCCTTTGGAAGATCTGCAAGGGCTTTTTTGATTCGTTTCGCCTCATCCATTTGAACCACGCGTTCAAAAAAATCCGCATCAACTGCCGCTTCCTGCACCGTATCAAGCGAAATGTTCGATTTGCGAGACCGCAGGCATGAAATGGCGCGATTTTTTGCTATTTCAAATAGGTAGGTGGAAAATTTTTTTTCCGGATTGATACGGTCAATCGTTTTATATACGGCAAAAAGCGTGTCCTGCACAATTTCCTGTGCCTCTCCATCATCGCGGACTATTCGAAACACAAACGAAAAGAGTCCGCGCTCGTATCGCCTAACCAGCACCTCATATGCCAAGATGTCGCCTTTCTGGATTGCCCTCACCAAATCGCAATCTGATTGTTCCTGCATACCATCCTTGAGTATTGTACAATATGGCCATGAAATCTGGAATCGTGTGCCTTATCGGCCGGCCAAACGTCGGAAAATCAACGCTCCTGAATCATATCGTAGGACACAAAGTGTCTATCACCAGCCCCAAGCCGCAGACAACGCGCTTTAACATCCAAGCAGTGTATGAAGATGAGCGCGGGCAGATCATGTTCATCGATACCCCGGGAATATTTAGAAAAGCAACAGATCCGGTGTCCAAAAAAATTAACTTAACCGCAGAAGAAGCGTTGAAAGACACCGTGGATCTCATCGTTTATATGATAGACCATACGCGCAAACGCGATGCTGAAGAAAACAGAGCCCTGGGTATTGTACGCGCAATACAAGCTCCCAAAATCCTTGTGGTCAACAAGATCGATGTAATAAAACCCACCTATATTGTTCAATACCAGTTCATGCGTGATGAGTTTGACGCAGTCGTAGAAATATCCGCGCTCCGGCATAAAAATATCTCGACACTGCTCGATACGATATTTTCCTTTTTACCGGAAGGGCAGAAACTTGTCGATACAGAAACATTGGTGCAGCCGGGAGTCAATATCGATAGCAAAACGTATATTGCGGAAATTATTCGTGAAAAGGCGTTTTTATTTTTGCGCCGCGAAGTGCCGTACACGCTCACAACCATCGTAGATGACATTGTTGAACGGCCAAACGGCGATTTGTATATCAAAGCGCGAATTATCACCAATGACGACCGCTACAAACCGATGATTATCGGAAAAGGCGGCAGAATGATAAAAGAAATCAGTATGGCAACAAGAAAGGAACTCGAATTGGCAAGCAACACATCGGTATTTTTGGATCTAACAGTTGAAACCGATCCGCACTGGGTTGAGTATTTATAAAACCACATGGAAGTAATCGGTCACACGTGACCGGCTTGATGAAGACGGGAAAGCGTTTCTTCTTTCCCAAGGATCTCGAGGGATTCCAGAAGCGGCGGACCGACGGACTTGCCGGTTACGGCAATGCGCAGCTCCATAAATACGTCTTTTGCTTTCACCCCTGAATTTTCTGCCGCCTGCCGTATGGCCCGCTCCATGGCATCGTGCTGCCAGTTGCTGTGTTCCAATGCGTCACGCGCCACTTTTAACGCTTCGCTGTTTACCGATCTTTCAAACTCTGTGGGGCGCGCAAAGAAAAATCCCGCAAGAGATTGAAACTCCGATACCGCCTTCATTCTGTTCTGAATAAGGGGAAGTATTCTATCCAAAAGGCGGTCATAATCACGCCCGGCAGCAGGCGAGGCGGGTTCTGCCATGCTGACATGCTGACGTATAAGCTCCTTGAGTTCTGCGCTGGACTTGGTCCGCAAATACTCGCCGTTCATCCACCGGAGTTTTTCCACGTCAAAAACCGGAGCAGTAGTTCGAATATCCTCCAGTGTAAATTCCTTAATCATTTCTTCGAGGGAAAATATATCCCTTCCGCCCGGAAACGCCCACGCCATCAGCGCCAAGTAGTTTCGTATCGCTTCGGGTAGAAAACCCATGGTTTTATATTCTGAAACCCAGACTGGATTTTTTCGTTTGCTTAGTTTGCTTTTATCCGGATTTCTTAAAAGCGGCATATGCGCAAAAACCGGCGGCTCCCAGCCGAAAAATTGGTATAGCAAGATGTGTTTCGGCGTAGAAGAAATCCACTCTTCGCCACGGATAATGTGAGAAATTTCCATCGCATGATCGTCAACAACGACACCCAAATGATATGTTGGGTATCCATCGGATTTGACAAGAACCTGATCGTCTATGAGCGTATTTTCAAACGAGATATCGCCGCGAATAAGATCATGAAACGACGTCGTACCTTCTTCCGGCACATTTAACCTGATGACATATGGCTCTCCGCGTTCTATGCGTTTCCGTGAATCATGGATGCTACACGCCTTGCATCGCTGGTCATACATGGGTGGTTTATGGGCAGATTCCTGCTCTTTGCGCACCGCTTCCAGACGGTCGGGGGTACAGAAGCAGTAATACGCGTGACCCGCTTCAATGAGCCCCTCTGCGGCCTTTTTGTAAAGCTCCAGCCGCTCTGATTGGCGGTACGGACCGAACGGACCGCCCCTATCAGGCCCTTCATCCGGAGAAATTCCCAGCCACGCAAGAGACTGTAGTATCTTTGCCTCTGATCCTTCGACAAACCGCTTCCTATCGGTATCTTCCACCCGAACGATAAACCGTCCGTTATGCTTTTTGGCAAAAACATAATTGATAAGCGCCGTATAGGCGTTGCCGATGTGCAAGTCTTCTCCTGTTGGCGATGGCGCAATTCGTGTTCGGACACTCTTCATAGGTACATTGATTCTAACACCCAAGCCACGTATACTCAAAAAGCAATGGCATCTCTAACAGAAACCGCATATTATACACGACGCGCCATTAACTGGGGCATCCTTGCAATTATCGGATACATCTTTCTTCGCATTTTTTGGAGCATATTTGTAAGTGCGTGGCTTGCAGTTTTTCCGCCCAAACCGCCGCCTCCCACCAACGCTTTCGGAAAACTGCCGGCGCTTGTATTTCCACCGCAGGCTACCCCGTCGGGCCAACTAACCTTTCGGCTTGAAACGATTACCGGAGGCGTCCCCAAAGCGTCAGAATCAGCAGCTGTATATTTTATGCCAAAAAAAGCGTCAAATTTGCTCGCCCTCACAGAAGCACAGAAGTTTGCCAAAAGCTTGGGATTTGACCCGACGCCAATTGCGGAAAGCAAAAACATCTACCGATTTAACGACCCGGACGTTCCGCTCCGACGTTTGCGATACGACATCGTATCCAACAATTTTATCTTGCGCTACATGTTTGAACGCGACCCGGGGCTTTTTGCAGAAAAAAATCTTCCCATGAACGAACTGGCGAAAATGGAAGCCGTAAATATGCTTGAAAGCCACAAACTTTACGAGGATGATCTCAAGCAAGGACGAAATGCCGTCACGTATCTTAAGCTTATCAGCGATCAGCTCGTTCCAACAACCAGCTTATCTCAAAGTGATGCGATTCGCGTCGACTTCTTTCGAAAATCCATAGGCAATACGCCTGTTTATACGCCATATCCAGATGAAGCACCGGTTTCTTTTATATTTACCGGATCAAACGACAACAAAAAACGCATTCTTCAATTCGCCTATACGTTTTGGCCCATTGATTATCAGACAATGGCGACGTATGCCCTCAAGCCCAGCACGCAAGCATGGCAAGAACTGCAAAGCGGCAAAGGGTATATCGCCCGCTACCCAAAAACGGGCACGGTGGCGGTGGTTCGAAATGTTTTCTTGGGCTACTATGATTCGTTTGAACCGCAGATGTACCTTCAGCCGATATTTGTCTTTGAAGGAGACGATGGGTTTCTTGCATTTATTCCGGCTGTTGCCGCTCAATGGGTGGAGCAGGCGCAATGACCTTCCATGTAAATGATGAAAACACCCAGTCAATGAGTCGCGATGTATCTTCAAACCGGTTTTGGCTTTTTAGCACCACGAGAATCACGCGCCTGCCGCTTCGCTCAACGAGCGTCACTAAATTTTCTCCTGCTTCCTGGGTCCATCCGGTTTTTATGCCTCCGACGCCCGGAATTTTACCCAGAAGTTCATTGACGTTCGTCAGCGGATGAAAGTAGGTGTGCGTTACGTCTGATACGGTTATCTGCGGGATAGCAACCATTTTGGCAATTACTTTGTTTCGAAGCGCGATGCTCGCAAGCCGCGCCAAGTCCATGGGCGTCATCTTGTGATTGGGATCGTCATAGCCCACGGGGTTGATAAATCTGCTTTTAACTAGGCGCAGCTCCTGCGCTTTGGCGTTCATCGCTTCAACAAATGCTTCCACCCCTCCAGGATAGTGTTCCGCCAGTGCATAGGCCGCGTCGTTGCCCGACTGGACGAGTGTCCCGAACAATAAGTTTTCCACGGTGATGCGCTCTCCAGCAGCTAGTCCCATAACCTGTCCGCTGTTTTGGACAGTTTTTACCGTAACCACATCATCTACATCATATGAATCAAGCGCCACCAGCGCAGTGAGAATTTTGGTCGTCGACGCAGGTGCAAACAACTCTTCTTCATTCCGTGTATAGAGAAAGACGCCGGAATCTATGTCCACTATCACTACCCCTGTGGCGGATATTTCTTCCCCCGGATACACTCCTGACATGTTTACAGGATACGGACCCGGGGTAATGAGCGGAAAAGGAAGTGTTTGGATGGATTCAATATCATCAATCCTCTCCACCGTATAGATATTTTGTCCGGGAATGCCAAGGATGAATAGCGCCAACATAGACAGAAACACTATTCTGTCCCACGATTTTTTCCACCAAGGAACGTATGTTTTTGTAATAATTCGCGTACGTTTTGCCATTGTGGTATGCGCTAACACGCCTAGGGCCGCGAAAAATCTCCGATTATCGGCCGCGCAACACGCTCAAAATCTTTTTCCTTCATGCGGATAGATTTAGTGTGAAGTCCTGCGTTAAACGATATGTACTCGTTGTCTTGTATCGAGGCGTCCAGATAAAAGGGGATGTCAAACAAGTGTCCAAACGGCGGCACCGCGCCGATGGGCACCTTCGTAATGGTCACCACTTCTTCCGGTGTCGCCATACGCAGATCCTTTATGTTGTAGAGCTTTTTAAACGCCTTGATATCTATTTTCCTATCGCCCGGCACACATACCATGATAGGTTTATTATCTGCAACTAACACCAGTGCTTTTGCCCCTTCATGAAGCGGCGTGTTTCTAAGCGCTGCTGCTTCCTGGCTCGTTTTGACTGCTTTGTGTTCGTAGAGTTTAAAAGAAACGTGGCTCGATGAAAGCAAGAAAACAATCGCTTGATATACGTCATCTCCGCTTGCAAGCGTTTTTGAGATAACCGAGATGCCAAGCTCTCTAAGCTGTTCCTCTGTCGCCTGACTCGGCGCGTCCATGACGCTGGTAGTCCCGGAACTGGATGCCGGAAATGCCATCACCTCTCGAATGCTCGGTTCGCCAAGGGCAGTAAATAAAAATCTGTCGATTCCGGGCGCGATCCCTCCGTGCGGCGGCACGCCGTAGGTAAATGCCGTGAGCATGTGCTCAAACTGTGCTTTTTGCGCGTCGGTAAATCCGATGAGATCAAACACTTTTTCCTGAATGTCTCTCTGGTGAATTCTGATGCTGCCACCGCCGATTTCATACCCGTTTAGCACTAAGTCGTGCTGCAGTCCCCGCACCTTCATGGGATCCGTGTCAAGTAGCTTGACGTCATCCGGATGCGGCGCGGTGAACATGTGGTGCGACGGCGCAAACTTAGAAACGCCGGAGCCGTAATAAAAATCTTCGCTAGATTGCTCGGTAAATAGGGGAAAATCAACGGTCCACGCGAATGCCAGCTCGTCGGGATCGTGCTTGTTCTTGCGTAAATCAGGCTTGTCCGTGCCGTATTTGGCTATCGCTTCGTTGTGCGGTATGCGCGGCCACGGAGATTGAGTAATGCGTTTCTCGGGAAATATCTCTTTGACGAGCTTCGTAAATAACTCTTCAGTAAGAAGCAAAATATCTTCTTGCACTACGAAGCTCATCTCAATGTCAAGCTGGGTAAATTCGCCGTACGCGCGGTCTTTGCGGGGATCTTCATCACGGAAACAGCGCGCAAATTGGTAATAGCGCTCGATGCCGGCAACCATCAGAAGCTGTTTGTACTGCTGGGGGGATTGCGGGAGCGCGTAAAATTTGCCTTTCTGGAGGCGGCTGGGGACGATGAAGTCGCGCGCGCCCTCGGGGGTGGTTTTGGTCAAAATCGGCGTTTCAATTTCAACAAAATCTCTTTCCGTCAAAAAATTCCTGATAAACATAGCGGCTTGGCTCCGTAAACGCAAATTTCGTGTCATCCGAGGCCTGCGGATATCCAGATACCGGTACTTCATCCGGATTTCTTCATTGATCTTAAAACCATCGGTATCGATGGGAAACGGCAGCTCGCGGGCTTTATTGAGGATGGTCAACGTTTTCACTTCTACTTCCACCTTTCCAGTAGGAATGTTGGCATTCACCATCGCCTCCGGCCGCTTTTTGACGACACCAACCACTTCTATGACGTCCTCTGGACGAATGTGAGCATACCCGTCGGTGTCTACCTGTATCACCCCAGGGGTGTGTTGGCTAGACACCGGCGGGATGACAAGCTGGACAATGCCCGAGCGATCACGGAGATCCAGAAACATGATCTTACCGTGATCCCTGCGGCTGTCCACCCAGCCCTGGAGCAAAACTTCTTCATTAACGTTCTTTACAGTTTCGATTGCGAGTATTCTCATGTTCACATGGAACAATTTAACAATGTAGCAACCTGCGTCGCCTGCAGGCAGGTTTAACAACGTATTCATTGTATCTGCGTTTTCCTCTCTTGACAAGAAACGGATGTTTGGTATACTATCCTATAATCATTCTATAAAAATTTCCGCAGCCAATCGATATATTGTTCATTCTATTATCCTCCTTCCCTGGGAGAAAGGTCGTGTGGTAAAGGTATAACGTAAAAAACATAAACTACCCACACGACCCCCATGCAAGAGGGTTTTTCTTTAATGAAAAAAGGCATATGGTAGAAAATTTCATAGAAAGACAAAACAATGTAAAGATGGCGACTGGCCGTGTTGGCGGAAGGTTCCTCGAACATGGGAATCCACGAGGAGGTGGAGCGCGACGCGTGGAAGAAAGACGAGCAACTTTTTATCAAGCGGTCCAACTGTCATGCAATAAGGTGTTCGAAAATTTAGGTATTGGTGATGGAGGAAGGCGGACACCATACGAACAACTCGCGCCAGCTATCAAACCAGTTGAAGTTAGGGTTATTACAGTATATCAAGGAAACATTCCTGTTGGAAAAACCATAATTGAAATGCCCCAAGATGCTCAAAAGGGCAAATAACCACATAATAACTACGGGTGGATATCACGTATCTTAAGTTGCAATTTCTTATTCCCATTCCACACGTTCATGTCAATGGTGTAGGCAATGTCGATGGCACTGCCGGGCCGCAATTTTCCGTAAAGACTTCCCATGTTAAAGGCTATCGCGTCGAAAGATAAATTGTTAAATTGTTGCATTGTTACATTGTCGAACGGAGCAACCACTAATTTAAGGTGCTTCCCTTCTGCTCCAACCTTCCTTGCGTCCATAACAGCAACTCCTCGCGTGGCAAACACCGGCTCGGGGTTGCCGAAGCCAAAGGGTTGAAAATCCTGAATCGCGGTCCACAGGCGTTCTGTCACGACTTCAAGCGGAATTTCCGCGTCCACACGAAGCACGCGGGTGAGTGTATCCTCATTGAGCTCCCTTTCCGCAATTTGTTCAAGCCTGTCTTGCAGCGTTTGCAAATGCCGCGTCTCTACGGTAAATCCCGCAGCCATCGGGTGGCCGCCGACATCTATAAGGATATCGCTGCACCTGCGGATTGCCTCTACGATATTAAATCCGGCAATAGAGCGGGCAGAGGCTTTACTGATTTCCGTCCCGCGCGACACGACGATCGCCGGACGGTAGTACTCCTCTACCAGTTTGCCCGCGACAAGCCCAATGACACCTTGATTGTAGGATTCATGAGCGACAAAAACGAGTTTTTTCAAGGAGCCGCCTTGTAAGGCGACGCCTTGCAAGGCATGGCCGGTTGTCTCCATCGTAAGCTGCTGCCGCTCTTTATTGGTTAATCCCAACGTTCGGGCAAGTTCTGCTGCTTTATCCGCGCGCTTTGTGCAAAGAAGCCTAAGGGCGTCCATCGCGTGCACCAGGCGACCCATGGCATTAAGCCGCGGCGCCAAAATATGGGAAACGTCGTAGGTTGTCAAGCTTCCCTTTGCGAGCCCCGCGTCTATAATAAGCGCCACAAGGCCAACGCGTTTCGTTTGACTTAGCGCGGCCAGACCAAACTTTGCGATGGACCGGTTGGGGCCAGCAAGTGGCATCATATCAGCGATCGTGCCGATGGCAGCCAGAGAAAGTAACTCTGTGTTGTAAGTTGTAGGTTGTTGGTTGTAGGTTGAACGCAAAGCGTTTGCGACGAACCACGAAACTCCTGCGCCGGAAAGTGTCGTCGTGTGGACAATAAGGCACTTCGGAAGCTTCTTGGGTTTGACATGGTGATCCGTCACAATGACTTCCATCCCCAGAGATGCGGCGTATGCAACCTTTTCCCATCCGGTAATCCCGTGATCGACTGTAATAAGAAGTGAGGGGTTGTATTTTTTTTTAACATTATCAATCCCCTTTTTCGACAACCCATACCCTTCTTCCACCCGATGAGGGATATAAGGCATGACCTTGGCTCCCAACCCATGGAGCGTTTCCCACAGGATCGCTCCCGCGGTTATACCGTCTGCATCGTAATCCGCATACACAACAATGGACTCGTTGTCTCGTATCGCCTTTTGCGTCCTGCCAATAGCTCTATTCAATGACTTCGTATCAATGCCCACATCGGCAGGAGAAAGGCCAGAAGGATCAGGAGGATTGAGAAATAATTCAATCTCACGCTTCGTCGTAAGCCCACGATTGTTGAGGAGTACGGTAATGATATCGTTTATCTCTACTTCGGACGGATCACACCAAAATGTTTTTTCAATGCGCCACTTCTTCTTATTCATCTCTCATATGATATCATAGGGGCAGCTATGGTGAGTCTGCCAACATCAGCACAAGCTATCATCGATACGCTCAAAAAAGCCGGATATCAAGCCTATGCCGTGGGCGGCAGCGTCCGCGACCTTTTGATGGGTAAAGAAACGAACGGATGGGACTTTACGACCAATGCCAGGCCTGAAGAAATCCTTAATCTTTTCCCGGACAGTTTTTATGACAACCAATTTGGAACCGTGGGCGTAAAAATATACAAATCCGACAAACACACAAATCCGACCAATAACTCATACACGGAAGAAAGCCCGACAGATATCTACGAAATCACAACGTACAGAAGTGAGAAAGGGTACAGCGATCACCGGCATCCGGATACGATAGCGTGGGGTGAAACCATCGAAGAGGATTTAGCTAGAAGAGATTTTACGATCAACGCGATTGCGTTTGACGGGACCGATATGGTAGATCCGCACGGCGGACGAGGTGATCTGACGAAAAGGCTCATCCGCGCAGTCGGAGACCCACATACGCGCTTTGCCGAAGACGCGCTCAGGCTCATGCGCGCGGTGCGGATTGCATCCGAATTGGGATTCATGATTGAAGAAGCGACGCTTGGGGCTATCAAGAACAATACTCAGCTCCTTACGACTATTTCTGCCGAAAGGATCCGCGACGAACTCATGCGGCTTCTTTCTTCCGCATTTGCCGCAGACGGAATCCTGCTTTTGAAAAACACCGGAATTCTCGCGCACATCCTGCCGGAGCTGGATGAGGCATTTACGATCGGCCAGAAAAGCCCCAAGCGCCATCATATCTATGACGTAGGGACGCACTCGGTCATGGCGCTCAAGCATTGCCCGAGTGATGATCCAATTGTCCGGTTTGCGACACTTCTTCACGATATAGGAAAAACCAAAACGTACCATAAAGATGAAAACGGCCTTATCACGTTTCACAACCACGAAGTCGTCGGCACGAAAATGGCTCGAGACATTTGCACGCGCTTGCGGCTAAGCAAAAAGCAAACGGAAAAAATCCTCACCCTTATTCGCTGGCATCAGTTTTCTGTCGACGAACGCCAAACCGACTCGGCAATCCGCAGGTTCATCCGCCATGTAGGAACAGATACTCTTAACGACATGCTGGCCCTCCGAATCGGCGACCGTTTGGGCGGCGGAGCAAGGGAAACATCGTGGCGGCTGGAGCTTTTCAAAAAACGGTTAGAAGAAGTCCAGAAGCAGCCGTTTACCGTCTCGGATCTTGCGGTTGACGGCTTTGACGTCATGAACATCCTTGACTGCCGGCCCGGCCCGATCGTGGGAAAGGTGTTAAACCAGTTATTTGCAGAAGTGGAAGAAGGAACACTGACCAATGAACGTGAGGTCTTGTTGAACCGACTGTCAGAGGTATTAAAGGAATATAAGGGAGTTTAAAGGAATCTGCAGGAGATTTTTTACTTATTTCTTGCCTCCCATCGATGCCAAAGAATGAGGATCGGTGTTGCCACAAACGGTGACGAGTATGTCCCCGATATGGTTCCAATGAGAAGCGCCACAACGAACCATCGGATGGTATCGCCGCCCATGAGAACGAGCGCAAGTAACATGAAGATAATCGTAAATGAGTTGGTAAGCGACCTGCCCATGGTCTCCGTGAGCGCCTGATCAGATACTGCCTCAAACGAGAGCCGCTCGCGTGTATGAGTCTTTTCGCGTATCCGGTCAAAGACCACGATGGTATCGTGAACCGAAAAACTCATGGTAGTTAATACTGCGGTGACAAACAGCGTATCGACTTCTATATGGAAAAATCTTCCGAGGATCGAAAACGTGCCCACGACCACAAGCAAATCGTGGATGAGCGCCAAAACGGCTGAAATGCCGAACTTTATGTTTCGAAACGCATACGCAACATAGGACAAAATCGCAAGAATGGCAAAGATTGCCGCCGCTATCGTTTTTTGCAGAAGCTCGCGCCCCAGAAGCGGGCCGACCGTTTCATTGCGCACTATCTCCGGATCTTCTGACAATGCCGCTTTCAGGCGCTGTTGAAACTGCGCGACACGATCCGACGCTTCAGGCTTCATCCGGACGATAAACGTATTGCCCTGGGATTTTTGGATGTTCGCAACGGGCAAATGTTCTTTGGCTGCCACTTCTTCTATGCGGCGGGCGGGAACGTCTTTTTTGAGTGTAAATTCTACGAGCGTCCCGCCGGTAAAATCTATCGACGGCCGCAATCCAAATCGGATGAGCGAGTAGACGCCGGGGACAAGAACCAGCGCCGAAATAAGTGCATAAAGCCAGATGAATCGAGAAAATTTTATCATTGTTTCATTGTCTCACTGCTTCATTGTCAAAAACATTTTTCAACCATGAAGCCATCTACCCATTTTTATTTTCTTTATAAAGCACCCGTATCAATGTCCTCGTCACAACGATGCCGGTAAAGAGACTCGTGACGACACCGATAAAAAGCGTCACGGCAAATCCGCGCACCATGCCGCTACTTGGCAGTATCTGCCAGTTGCCGGGGTTAAAAAGGATCGCACACGTAATGAGCGTGGTAAAATTCGCGTCCCTTATGCTTTCCCATGCCTTGCCGAACCCCAGCTCCATGGCTATTTTCCACGGCTTGCCCGCGCGTTTTTCTTCTTTATACCGCTCGAATATCAAAATGTTGCTGTCTACCGCCATGCCGATAGAAAGGATAAATCCCGCAATTCCCGGCAGCGTCAGCGTAATCGGAATCCAGCGAAACAGTGCATACGTCAAAAGTCCATAGAGAATAAGCGCTCCATCCGCTATAAGGCCCAACCAGCCGTACTGGGCGATCATAAACAGCGCAACGATCAAAAGCCCTATGCCGCCCGCGCGGATGCTTTTTTCTACAGATTCCTGTCCAAGTGTGGCGCCCACCGTGCGCTTCTCTACAACGGTAACCGGCACCGGCAGGGCGCCGGCATTGAGTTGCAGTGCCAATCGTTTGGCGACATCCTGTGTAAACCCTCCCGTTATGACAGCCCTGCCGTCGGTAATTTGCATGTTAACGGTGGGCCACGTCAGCGGCGTGTCATCCAAAAATATCGCCAGCTGCTTGCCCACCAGTCTGCCGGTAATCTCGGCAAATTTCTTCCCTCCTTCTGCGCTAAATTCGAGTCCCACCTCCGGTTCCCCCGTCTGCGGGCTAAATTCAACGGTTGCACGCTTGAGATCCTTGCCGGTTAACCCAACAGATTTCGTCGTTTCGATGGTGGGGACTGTCAATGCGGCTCCCGTGGCTTCTTTAATATCCGTAAATTCACGAAACTCCAGTTGAGCCGTCTGCCCAAGTATGGAAATTGCCTCGCTCACATCGGTAATTCCCGGCAATTCGACAATAATGCGATAAGAGTCAGCACTCCGCGCAGATTGAACGACAGGTTCTGACACGCCAAACAAATTGACCCGCCGGCTGACCACTTCTGTCGCCGACTCGAGAGCGCTTATACGGTCTGCCGCCGGCACGTCTTTCATGTCTGCCTCAAGCGCCAGATGTGTGCCTCCGGATAAATCTAAACCCAGACGGGTTTTTAAATCTTTACGCCAATGGAGGCCAAAAACGTTTATTTCTAGGACAGGAGGAGTAATCACCTGATCAACAGCTATGTTTCCAACCCTAAATTTGAGTCTGAAATTTTCCGGCAGGTCAATAACCGCAAGGATAACGGTCAATACAATAAGAAGCAAAAACACGCGGCGGGGATTGTTAAACATACGAATACATTGCAATGCGAATATACGAATGCATACAAACGATACGAATTCTTTGAAGCGTTATTGTCAGGAAACCAAATCCTCTTCGTCTCCGACAATCATCACCCGCGAACCTCCCAATATGCCCAAGACAAACGGATCGCGACGCCGTTTGCGAAACATAAACTCTTCTTCCGTCATGACTGTATAGTTTATTTCATTTTCACGGCGCATTTCTTCCGCTTTAATAATTTGAGACAACTCTGGCAGCACAATGTTTCCGACGACAAGTACATCGACATCGTTGGGTGATTTCTTTGGCATGCCCCGCAAGTATCTGCCCGACACCATCACGAATTTAACCTTTCCCAGCTTGGGCTTAAGTTTTAATATGTCAGCCCCCAGCCCTGATGTTTTGCCGATAAGTTCCAACAGTTCAAAATACAACGGATAATCTTTGCGGAACGAGTAAAAAAGCCTGTTGGCCCGCTGTTCTTTAGATACCATGCCGGCTTTCTCCATATGCGCAAGCTCACGGCGAACTGCGTTAATTTCTTCTGATACTTTGCGCACGATGTCGCGAACGTGGAAAATAGTGCCGGGGTGTGTAAGAAACAGTGTGAGAATCTTAACACGGACCCTGGAGATTATGATGTCTTCAAGAATCATACGATCATTCCTCCCAGGGCAGGTTCTGTTTATACGTTAGTATGTAACCGGTGTGCCGATGGGCAGCATTTCCACCCATAGTTGCCCGCGGTTGAGGCGTATTTCCTTGCCCGCTACATCATAAAACCTCATGCGCGACTCCTTCTCGGGTTTTTGCCACTTTATTCTCGTCACGGTTCCATCCTGGAGGACCATTCCGTCACCGCTGCCTATATTGGTATAGAGAAGGTGCATATGGTCATCGACCGGCCCAATTTCTTTGGCAAATATGATAATTATGGCGCTTGCCGTCAACTGTGTCTGCGTTTCTAAATCAATGTGGGGCTTACCGCCGTTGGTGCGCTTATAGGTATTGGTTGCCCTGTCGTAATCCCATCGAACGCCGTAGTCCTTTTCGTATCCTTTCCATGCTACAAAACTCGCGGAAAATGACGCTCCACGTTCACGTTCTTTGGCATCGTCTTTAAATTTCCACTCGACAAAGTGCTTGTTCCACGCGACGCCTTTGGCATCCACATTGGTCCATCCGCGGTCTTGCGCAAGCTTGTAGAGCTTATCAGTTGAACATACCATCGTGTGCTCGGTTGCCACCGGATGATCAAGCCGGTCGTAATTGCGATAACACGTGGGAAATGAAATACCAAACTGATCCATGTCTTTTATCTTATATTGCTCTATCTGACACAACGCTTTGGCTCGAGGATCAACCGTTTCGTCATTGCAGCGGCCGGCGCCTCCCACGTGATTGTACAGCGCGTCATATTCCAATACCCAGGGCAAAAAGTACGTCCGAGCGCTTCTCACCGGCGCAACGTTGACCCCTTTGTATGAGATTCCGCAGTAAAATACCGCCATGAACCTGCTGATGCCCCCTTCTGCAATTGATTCGTAGACAACGTCAGCAAGCGACAAGCCTGATTGCGGCCGTGATTCAACGTGATTTTCTATCATCACCGCAAGCGGCCTTCGCTTCTCCCAGACCTCGCGTTCCTTCTTGGTATAGAATTTTCCGTTAATCGGGCACGCTTCGGTGCGCGGAATGGAAGGGTCGATGATAAAATGCGCCATTGGGCTTGTAACCGCGTCATCAAGTTCAGGCATAGACGTAGCCTGTGACGAACGACTGCCAAATACGCTAAAGGCGGCGAACGATAGCCCTGTGGCGATAAGGTAAAATGCAAGACCAACAATACCAGTCATTACGTAGTGTTGCTTCTTCATACATGTCTCCTCTCACGTGTTTGTGCTTTGGCAATTGCTGTCTGTTCTTCTTTCGACAGCGCAAGCTCCTTTCCCTTGCCTGCGCGGACTTCTTTGACGTACCACCTGTTGCCGGTTCGCGCATATAACGACGTCATCACAAGTCCATTGTCGTGTCCATCCAATATAGCCAGCGTAAAACTCTGGCTTCCCCCTGTATCGGAAAATGGATTAAACCGCACTATCCCTATGCGCTGAATATGAAAGGCCCCATCTTTTTCTAGAGCGTTAATTGCTCTATCTAATGTATCAACGCGACTCGCCGTGTTATTTTGAGTCTTTAGTATATGTTCGAGAATTTCTTTTAGACTATGCTTTGATATCCCTTCAGTTAAACGATTGTAGTGTCTCGTCACTCGGAAAACTACATACGTTAATACGCTAAGCCATACAACACAAACGATAAGAAAAACGAGTCCTTCCATTGAACACGATTAGTATTCATCATCTTACGATTTGGCATACCGATTGTCAATGGTTGACAAGGCTAGGATCCTCGTGCTACGCTCATGCGCACGGAGGCTACCGAGCTTCATATCAAATACTGCTTCGTGGTATGCCAAAAAAAACAAGAAAGGAAAAAATTATCGCCGACCTTAGGAGAAAGCTCCGTGCAGGAGACTCACCCACTATCGCCTACCAGATGCCTAAACCAGAAGACCTAACGGCTCCACGCGAAGATAAACCTGACGCGCCCAGCTTGCAGGCCATACGAAACGATCTTAAAAAAACCTTATTACTCGCTTTTGCGGCGATCGCAAGTGAAGTCGCGTTATTTTTCCTTTTTGAGAGGAGGTGAATAGCATTATGGCAAGCATGTATTGTGTAAAATGTCGTGCAAAGCGTGAAGATCCAAACGCAACAAGAGTGACAATGAAAAATGGTAAGCCGGCGATGAAAGGTAAGTGTCCGGTATGCGGAACGGGCATGTATAAAATCGGTGGCTAATTTTTTTTGCAAAGAAATTTCCTGCCAACCCCCCTCTTTTGTAAAAAAGAGGGGGGGTGCTTTTAGCCCCCGTAAGGACGGTACTGCAGCGCCTCTGCCACATGGGTAAGTGCGATATTCGGCTCGCCGGCTAAATCCGCTATCGTCCGGCTTACCTTAATCACGCGGTAATATCCCCGGGCAGACAGTCCAAGGCGACCAACTGCCTGTTGAAGAAATGCCAGCGCGTCAGTCGATAATGGACACAATTCTTTGACTGCCTTGGTCGTCATCTCGGCATTGGAAGTAAACCCTGATGCTTTAAACCTTGCGCGCTGAAATTCCCTGGCTCGTTGGACTCGCTTCTGGATGGTTATTGATGGCTCGCTTGAAACGTTACCCGTCAATTTCTCTACATTGACCGCGGGCACGTGCGCGTGCAAATCAATCCTGTCCACGATGGGGCCGGAAATGCGCTTGGTATACCGGCTGATCGTCCCAGGCAAGCAGATACACCGCTTTGTAGCTGATCCGTAATTGCCGCACGGGCAAGGATTAGAAGCTCCCACAAGGATAAATTTGGCAGGATAGATGACCGTGCCGGCGGCTCGTGAAATCGACACAATCCCATCCTCCAGAGGCTGCCGTAGCGCCTCAAGCACGTGTCTTGGAAATTCGGGAAATTCGTCCAAAAAAAGCACACCCCTGTGTGCCAGTGATATTTCGCCAGGCATGGGTCGCGCGCCGCCGCCGATGAGCCCAATGCGTGACGTGGTATGGTGCGGCGCACGAAACGGCCGGTACTTCATCACCGATTCGCCGGGAGGTAAATTGCCGGTTACCGAGTAAATTTTTGTTACCTCAAGAGCCTCATGCTCTGTTAAATTGGGCAAAATTGATGGCAGTGTTCGCGCAAGCAGTGTTTTTCCAGCTCCCGGCGGCCCCTGCAAGAAAACATTGTGTCCTCCTGCTGCAGCGATTTCAAGCGCGCGCTTTACGTGCTCCTGTCCGTGGATATCGGCCATGTCCAAATCGAATGAAGCTTCTGACAAGATGCGATCAAACGAAACGTGACGTTGCGGCGTAAGGGGCATTTTGTTCATAAAATGATGAAAGAGACTAAGAAGCGAGGGCGCGCCAAATATCGCTGGACCCTTGATAATTGCCGCTTCACGCGCATCTACCGCCGGTACATACAGTTCTTTCATGCGCTTTTCTTTGGCAAAAAGCGCAATTGGCAGAACGCCATTGGTGTGTTTGAGCCCCCCATCAAGGGAAAGTTCTCCCAGAAAAAGCGCGTCTTTTTTGTGAACTACTAGCTGTTCTGATGCCGCCAAAATCCCCACGGCGATGGGAACATCATAGGCAGGGCCTATTTTGGGAAGATCAGCAGGTGCAAGGTTAACCGTAATGCGTTTGGCGGGAAATTCCGCCCCGCTATTTTTTATCGCCGCGCGCACACGCTCTTTACTTTCTTCAATTGCTTTATCCGGAAGTCCAACGATGGTAAATGACGGCAATCCCTGCGACGCAATGTCTACTTCTACTGTAACCGGCACAGCATCTAAACCGACCACCGCTGCGGACAGAATTTTGGCAAGCATTGGTTTAATAGTAGTCCAAACCCGCTGGCACAGCAAGCAAAAACGTGCTATAATACGTGTTGTACATTGGAATCCGAATCCTCGCCCACCATGGCTTGCCATTCGCCTTACCTACTATTCGTAGCGCTGCTTATGGCGCGCCTGATTGGTGGGAGGAAAGTCCAGACAGCAGAATGCAGGGGACTCGGCGCAAGCCGTGACGGGTAGCCTTCTTGCGAAGGTCAACTGCTGGTGTCCCCCCGACGAAAGAAGGAGGGAACGATTCCCGCCATTGGCGGGGTGAGAGAGTCACAGAGACGACCGCGGCCCTGTAGCCCGACGGCTATGGATCGCGTATGAAACGTTGACAATCCCACCCGCTGCAACCGGTGAAGCGTTAGCGGAATCCGCCGCAGCGCGCCATATAGGTGCGAAAGCGGAAGACGACACTATGCATTCAGTGGTTCCGAAAGGAAACTAACCCAGATGTACGGGCACCGCATTAAACGCGGTATCGGCGCATTTAACGCGCCATAAGAGAAATGAGGATCTAAACAGAATCTGGCTTACGAGAATCCAATGTACACACAACATCCCTCACAGCTTTGAGGGATTTTTTGTTGCCTGATTTTCTTTAGCCGGAGCTTTTATAAGAAGTTTCTGGATGAGCACCTGAATGACCAAAAGGACAGGCACGGCAAGGACAACGCCGGTAATGCCAGCAAGTTTTCCGCCGATCATAAGCGCGATGATAATAATAAGCGGCGAAAGCCCAACGCTTGTTTTCATAATAATGGGCACGAGGATGTTATTTTCCAGCTGTTGGACAATGACGTATAGCGCGGCGACTGAAAGCGCAAGGAGCGGCGACGTCCCAAGCCCCACGAGAATAGCAGGAATGGCTGAAAGAATTGGCCCAATATTCGGCACAATTTCCAGTACTGCGGCAACAAGCGCCAAAGGCAGCGCAAACTCGACATGGAGAATTATTAGTCCTATATACGAAAGAATGCCAACCGATGCCATAAGAAGAAGCTCCCCCCTGACCCATTCTCCCAACCTCGCTTCTATCGCGCGAAGTATATCCACTGCCTCACGGGCAACGGACGCTCCAACAAGCTCCGTAAGCATTTGCTCCGTGTGTCTGCGCTCAAGCAGAAAATAGAAGGTAAAAACCAGTACCGTCACGACTGTGGCGATGTTGGAAAAAATGCTTAGCGTAAATTTTAAGAGGTTTTCTCCGATCGGCGCAATCTGCTGGCCAATTGTGGAAAAATCAATGCTGCCGTACGGCATAATTTTCATGATTGGCCCCGGAAGCTCCTGCATGAGCTTGGTCGTCTGCATCACCAAGGCCGGAACGCTTGTGGCTATGGAAACGCCGAATATGCCGATGAAGATAATATAGACGAGAAGAATCCCAACGAACCGAGGCACTTTGAACCGTTCCAAAACTGTTACAATTGGATGGATTGCTGTCATTAGAAGAAACGCAATGAACAGGAGATAGAGAATGTCACGAATCTGAAGGACGAGCCACACACCTGCAAGAATTGCAAGCGTTGCAAAGATCGCCCGTACTGATACTTCTATTTTTGAGTGCATGGCTTTCTGTCAGTATACCACCTGCGCACTTTCTCTGTCACGCGCGCGGCAAACGAATCGTCGCGAATATCGAACCATGCAATATCACGTTGTTTTTTAAACCACGTCATCTGTCTTCTGGCATATGCATGCTCATCATATTTCCATTTCTGAATGATTGCGCGCTTCGTAGATTCAGTTGCGTTCTCTTGTGTCCGATATCCGACATCGGACTTCTGAAATAATGGTTTCCATTGTCTATACCCAAGCGCGCTCATCGATGGAAGGTCCCACGAATACCCCCTTTGCAGAAGCTCTCCTATTTCATCAATAATCCCGTCATGGACGCGTTGTTCAACACGCGCGTCAATCCGCTCATATAAATCCGAAAAGGATGTGCGCAGCCCAATAATCAAACTATCGACATCGTTCTTCTCCCTCTTTCCGGTTTTTGATAAATCCATGCTTAAGCTTGAATTTATCAAAGATATTTCCAGCTTTCGTATGAGACGGCGGGGATTATTTCTTTCTGAATGATTGAGAAGCTTCCATACGTCCGGCATGCGCGTCTGAATTTTTTGCTGCAACGCCTCTTTTGTCAGCAACGACAGTTCTTTCCGTAGTGCTGTATTCGTCGGCACCGAAGACGTTTCAATCGGTGCAAGAATTGATTGACTGTAGAGACCTGTTCCTCCAACCACGATCGGAAGCTTGCCTCGCTTTTGAATATCCTCAAGGACATGACGTGCAAGATCTGCATAATGGCGCACGCTAAACTCTTGGTTCGGATCAACAACATCATACATCCATATCGAGATGCCCTGAAAATCATAGGCCAGAAGCCGATAGGTTTCTTCATTCAGCGTCACCGTCAACGACTGGCTAATCGTGCGGGATTTTCCGGGCAAGTCTTTTCCCGTCCCTATGTCCATACCACGATACACCTGCCGCGAATCTGCACTTATGAGTTCACCATTGAATTGTCGTGCGAGACGAATAGCCAAAGCAGTTTTTCCCGTCGCCGTTGGCCCGCACACCACACACATACTCATCATAGGCCTTACTCCTAATACATCGATGTATTAGGAGTAAATCTTAGGAATATATATCTAATTTTTTTAATATCTTATCTTCTATATATCTTATCTTCGCTACTGATATGTTCCGGCTTTGAGGTTTGTTTTGTTTATAAGTTCTTCCAGTATCTTCCACCGCCGTTTCTTTTCCTCATACGGAACGTCATCGGTAAATGCTGTATGTGCCGCGGTCATGGGGCGGTCGGAGTACATTGCCACATAGGCTTTGGTAAAACCCACTTCGCGGGCAAGCGATACGGTTTGTTCAAATTGCTCGGGGGTTTCTCCGCAAAATCCGACGATGATGTCAGTAGAAATCGTGACGCCCGGAATGCGGTCACGGATTTTTTTCACCAGTCCAAGATATTGACGTCTCGTGTACCACCGATTCATCTTTTTAAGCACCGCATCATCTCCGGACTGAACGGGTAAGTGGATGTGACGGGAAATTTTTTTGTTTCTGGCAATCGTATCAATTAGCTCATCGGAAAAGTCCCACGGATTACTTGAAATAAAATCAATGAGTTGAATGCCGTCGATATGACAAATTTCTTCCAATAGATGGGGAAACAACGTTGGAATACGCAACCTCCCGAGATGTTTTACATATGTTATTTTCTCTTTTCGATCGTTCGCTTTTTGCTCCCTGACTAGATCAGCTCCATACGAATTCACGTTTTGCCCGATAAGCGTCACATGGGTATATCCTCTCTGGGCAAGCTGATGACACTCCAAGAGTATATCATCAAACGGTCGGCTCACTTCCCTACCTCTGGTAAACGGCACGACACAGAATGTGCAAAAATTATTGCACCCATTGCTCACAGGCACCAGTGCGTGGGTGCGGTCACTCCTGACAGGCGCGTGATCAAAACCAACCTCCTCAATGGGCAAAAATTCATCCACCGCAGGCATTTTCTTCCGCAACAGTCGAAGCATCGTGCCGGTTTTTTCACGCATGGCCATGCCAACCATGCAGCCGGTAACAACAATTTTTATATTTTTTCCTGCGTCTTTACTTTTTGCCAAATTGTGAACCAGTCCATATACCCTGTCTTCTGCCGCCTGTCGGATCATGCATGTATTGATAATGACGTCATCTGCGTCGGTTATACTTTTTGCCTGCGTAAACCCCCTCGCTTTATAGTATGAAGCAATTCGTTCACTATCAGCCTCATTAGCTGCACAACCGAAGGTTTGTATAAAATATTTCATCGCAAAAATTTGTGCAAACCGCCACGCCATCGCAACCTCGACGAAATGGACAACGCGACCGTTTATACAGGTTGTATTGTACCAAACACACAGTAAAAAGTAGTACGACAAGAATAATAAAGCTCTAGGAGAGAACAAATTTTTCTATGACGACAGCGACGCCGTCTTCTTCAACAGTGGGAGCGATAAAATCGGCAATCGCTTTTAGCTCCGGCACAGCATTGCCCATCGCAATTTTAAGCCCCGAAGCCATAAGGAGCGGAAAATCGTTGTATCCATCGCCGACGCCAATGATCTCTTCTGTTTGTATTTTAAGTATCTTGGCAACCTCCACAATGCCGTGGAGTTTGCTCGCACGTTCGTCAGACACATACAGGCTCAAAAACCTTTTATCCCATGCGGCAAGCCGTTGAACACGTACGCCAGTGATTTCCTTAAGATCTGCCGTAATATGCTCAATACTCGCAGAGGTTACCTCTGGAATGAAAACACCGATAGCGTTTGGCGGAATAGGACCACCGGCATACACCGCTTCCTCTTCACCAAACAATACTGTCATAGTGACGCCATGCCGGGTGCATACGTTATATACTCGCGGAATAACATCGCTTGGAAGACGCACCTCATGAAGAATTATTTCTCGAACCGGATCAAAAATCTGCGTGCCATTGGCTACGATACACGGCCCGGAAAGACGCAGGTGACCTAATACAGGCTTTGCATCTTTAAGCGTTCTTCCTGTTGCAATGCATACATGAATCTTTGCCCGTGCTTTTGCTATGGCTTCTGATACGCGCGCAGAGGGCATGCTGTCTTTGCCATGCGGAAGGGTGGTATCGTCTAAGTCAAGAATAAGTGCTTTATACTGCATCTTGGGGTCACTCTTTTCCTACGATGACGCGGGCATCAAAGGGTTCATTATCTTCGAGTGTTGCCGCAGATGTGCCTATGATGTAGGATTCCCCCAAATCTTTTTCGAGTATCGGCAGATAATCCGCGAAATTCGCTTTCACCAGAATTTCTGTTTGCTCATACGTATATTCTTCGGTATTGCCAATATCACCCACTGCATATCCTTTTTCCTCCAAAAAGGTCTTCATCTTTGACGCGGCGCCCGGCGTTCCCCCGCCGTTCAGCACTTCGATGGTTATGGCATCGCGAGCAAGAGAAGCTATCGTTGGTGTGGGTGTGAGTGTTGTTTCAGGCGTCGGCGTCGGCGTCGGCACCTTGACAATCGACGGCAGAACACTGGATGTTCTCGCCAGCGATATGATAACGAACCCCATCCCTATTGCAACAGCAAGAGTAATAAGCGCCCACACAATAGCTGGTTTTATGCCCCGCTTTGTATGAACGGAAATTTCAGGCGACACCGACGGCTCTTTAATAAGCTTATCTTTAGGCTTAAAAAGCTCATCCACAAGTTCTCTGCGCTTGCCGCCTGTTCCTCCAGTTGACGATTCTCCTTCTTTATCAGGTTCATGCGATGGCGTTGGCGCTTGCCGCATGCTCATTAGTTCTTCTATCGTCGCCGTCTTTTCTACCGACGGCTCGGCAGCGGCGTCTTCTACCACCTCAACAACCTGCGTTACAGTTGGTGTACGCTCTTCTTTAGCGACCGATTCCTCCAGAGATTCCGAAGAAGCCATTTTCATCGTTGGTTTTTTAGATACTGCCATACCATTGTAAGTCTATCACGCCGGACACAGTGTCATCAACTCGAAGCCGATGTATACTTTGTCAGCGCAAACGTCCAGATCTTGATACACATGACAATGAATACTATACCAACCATGAGAGAAACTATTACCATATCGAACGTAAGAAGTCCCAGCAGTGCTTTAACAGGGAATGTCATCATGATCCCAACGGGTATGACAAACGTGATGATGCTGCGCATCGGCTCCCGATAAATATCTACAGGGACACGCCCCATGCTCGTAATGTCGCGATAAATCATAATCGTATGATCGATTTCCGTCGTTAAAATCGCAAGAGATAAAACGAGAATGTGAAACCCCATAGAAAGAAGGAAACCGTTTCCCATAAGAAGCACTGCAAGTATCACGCGGTCAAACGGCACCGGCCCAAGACGTGATACCATAAAAACGAGAGCGCCGACATACGGAACAAGCATTATGAGGTCTAACGGGTCTGCGCCGCCGGCAAGCGCACGAAACAACGGGCTAATAGGCTTCACCAAAACTAAATCAAAATCTCCCGATACCACCATCGGCCGAAAGCGATAGACCTCCCGAAAGAAAAGCTGCGTCGTTGTATCAATAAGGTTAAACATCAGGAAAAATAACACCACTTGCATCATATTGTAGTTCGCAAGCATCTGCGTTTTGGTTAAAAGGATAATAAGAAATGTAAGCATAAACACAAACCGCAATATCTTTCCAACCAGATAAATACTTGCGCTTAACCGTGATGTCAACGAGATAAGGAATGAATTCATCGTCAGCTTGCTCCAAAGATGAATATAGTGTATAAAAGTTTTCACAGTTTACCTGCCTTCTGCCGCATACACGCGAAGGCCTTTTTGCCAAACATATTGCGCAAGAATCCATAAAACAGCTAGCCACAGAAATCCGAAGGCAAAACCCTCTATGATGAATACCCAAGACAGTTGTCCCAAATAGATCCTAATCGGAAAGTATATAACGTAATAAAACGGCAACCGCTGGCTTACGATAAATACCTGCTTCGGCAGTATATCCAATGGAAACAACCCGCCTGCAAAAAATTCCATAATGATAAATGATAAAAAGCGCGGCACCCAAACGTCAGCGGACCAAAAGCCGATAAGTCCCAAAAGCACGCTAAAAAGATAATACACAAAAGCGCCTAATAAAACTGCGAACGCCGCAGCTATCAGGTAAAGCAGATAGCTTTGAACAAATATCGGCGGATGAAGCATGATCAACAAAAGTCCAATTTCAAGAATCCCAAATCCTACATTCAACAGTTTATCCGCGATATCCCGCGACATATAATACCGAAAAAAATTTATGGGCTTCAGTAGTAAAAATGATAAATCTCCTCGATTGATCATATTGCCGATCTCCATCGTCGTCGTCCCAAGAGTAAAAGTTCCCACAACATTGCTTAATAAAATGTATGTCAACATCATAGATTCTGTATAGCCAAAAAGGGCGCGTTGATTGGCAAATACAGACCACCAAAGAAAGTAAACAATTAGCCGCTGAATTATCCATCGAACCCGCCACATGACAAAATTTAACCGGTATTCCATATATTCCGCCCACGTATTTTTGATAATCTGCCAATCTGCGTTCATAACTTTTTGGTAAATACGTCACGGATAATGTCCTCGATGTGCGGTTCCTCTATGTTTAGGTCATCGACAGGGAACTCTCGCAAGACTTTTGATGCCGCGATATTGCTTGTTCTTCGCAATACGCGGATGACAGCCCGTGGAAAACTGTAATCAACAAGCTCTCCAATCTGCTGTAACCTATCCGGCGTCACATACTCATCAAGAACGACGGATAACACTTTGTGTTTGGCGTATTTCTTTACCAGATTATCAAGTCTTCCGTCATACAGAATCTTGCCGTGATCAATGATGATGACTCGTTTGGCCAGTTGCTTGACATCCTCCATGTAGTGAGAGGTTAGAAGAATCGTCGATTTTGATAGTTCATTATATGAGCTGATAAAATCGCGCATCCTTTTTTGCATGACAACATCCAGTCCTATTGTCGGTTCATCAAAAAATAATACTTTAGGCGAATGAATGAGAGCGGCAATAAGCTCCATCTTCATCCGCTCTCCCAAAGATAACTTGCGAACAGGAACGCGCAATAAATCTTCAACGTCTAAGAGGTCAACAAGCTCGTTGAGTGTCCTTGTATATTGATCGGATGGTATTTTATAAATCTCTTTGTTTAGAAGAAATGTTTCAACAGCCGGCAAATCCCACCATAGCTGATTCTTTTGCCCCATGGCAAGAGCAATCCTGGTTAAAAATTCACGCTCTCTTTTGTACGGTGTAAATCCCAGCACGGTAATTGCGCCGCTCGTTGGATAGAGTAATCCTGAAAGACATTTGAGCGTCGTTGTTTTTCCAGCTCCGTTTGGACCGATAAACCCCACAAGTTCTCCTTCTCCAATCTCAAATGAAATATCATCGACTGCTTTCGTTGTTTGGTATTGACGTGCAAACAGCGACCGTACTGATCCGATTATCCCCGGATCTTTTTTGTGCGTCTTATAATGTTTTGACAGGTGAGAAACAGAAATCACCATATACCAATGCAAATATACGAATTGATGCTAATGATACGAATCAAACACATTCGTATGATTCGTATCACTTATCAAAGTATACCAAAAAGAAACACCCCCGGTTTGTCCGAGGGGCGTTTCAAAAAAAATTGGCTTCAGGTTTATCGGACAACTTTTTTCAGCGCCTTACCGGCTGTAAATCCAGGCGTCTTGCGAGCCGGAATGTTGATAGGAGCACCCGTCTGCGGGTTTCTGCCGGTTCGAGACTTGCGCGATCTGACCATAAATGTCCCAAATCCCGTAACCACCACCTTGTCACCTTTTTTCAGTGCGTCGGTAATGGAACCAAACACTGCTGCAACTGCTTCTCTGGCTGCTTTGGCGGTCAAACTTGCCTTTTTCGCAACGACTTCAACGAGGTCCGCTTTAGTCATGTATACTCACCCCCTCCCGGGCAGAGGATTACAATAGGCTAAAAAATCTTATGTCACGTCACGACGTGATCTAGGAGGCAATGTAGATAATACAGCGCGCCATGTCAAGATATCATTTTAAACATCCCACTATAACAATCTAAATCAAACATAAATATATGAACAGCTTGTTATTTCGCAATTTCTGTCGCACGAAGTTCGCGTATCACGGTAATTTTTATCTGACCCGGATAGGTCAGTTTTTCTTCCACTTCCCGCTTGATATCAGCAGCCATGATGGTCGCCGTTGCATCGTCAACATGACCCGGGTCAACCACAACACGCAATTCTCTGCCTGCTTGAAATGCAAATGCTTCCACAACTCCTTTACGCGCTTTGGCAATCGCTTCCAGGTCACTTAAACGTTTAACGTACTCTTCGTGATCTTCGTACCGCGCGCCGGGCCGACTGCCGGAAATTGCGTCAGATATATAGACGATTATAGATTCAATTGACGTAAACGGCGTGTCTTCGTGATGTTGCGCGACGCAATCAATCACTTTTTGGGGTATACCGTATTTTTTCAAAAGCTCAACTCCCAATTCGACATGACTTCCTTCTTTATCCGTGATAACTTTGCCTATATCATGAAGCAGACATCCTAAACGCACCGTGTTGACGTCCGCGCCGACTTCCTGCGCAAGCGCGATACCGATTTTGGTTTCTTCCAGCGTGTGCGCGATCATATTTTGTCCATAGGAGAACCGGTATTTAAAGCGCCCGAGAAGCGCGACAAGCGGCGCCGGCAGGTTATAAACACCCACTGCATGACACAGTTTTTGTCCCTCTTCAAACATGATGCGTTCAATTTCTTTTTTGACGTGTTCGACTACTTCTTCTATTCGACCCGGCTGAATTCTGCTGTCGCGAATGAGCCGCTCAAGAGCGACACGAGCAATTTCGCGCCTGACAGGATCAAAGCACGAAAGCCGTATGACTCCTTCTTCGTCCAAGTCCACATCCACGCCCGTTGCCGTCTCAAATGCACGAATATTTCTCCCTTCTTTACCGATGATACGGCCTTTTATGTCTTCGTCCGCAACTTTAATGAGTGATACTGTATACTCGGCTACGTAGTCCGTTGCGCCATGACGCATGGCATCAACGAGAATCTCTTTGGCTTTGGCATCGGCCTGCTCCTCTGCTCGACTTTGGGCCTCTCGAATTTCTTTGGCGATGTCTTCTTTAAGTTGCATCCGCACTGCATCCATAATGAGGCTCTTTGCTTCCTCTCGCGTCATGTGAGCTGCTTTCTCAAGCTTCACAAGCATATCCGCTCGAAGCTTGTCAACTTCATTGAGGCGTTGAGCAACCGATTCTTCGATCGCTTTTATGTTCTTGTCCCGTTCATCAAGCGCCCCGATCCTTCGATCAATTATTTCAAGTTTCTTCCGTACTTCATCTTCTGCCTCGCGGCGTATGCGAAACGCTTCGTCTTTGGCTTCAATAATGAGTTCCTTTGCTTTGGCTTCTGCAATGCGAACTACAGCTTCTGTATCTACTACGGAAGGCGCTTTTTTAAGTGGCTTTTGGGGCTCTTTAGCGAGTTCTGGCGGCTTATGCGCAGAGGCTGCCGCTTTGCCCCGTTTTGTCTTTACAATCCCTGAAAGGGTTTTCAATACGTCAAACATATATGCCTTTCTTTAGGACTTCGTGGGGAAAAACAGCAAATAGCGCCGCAATTTATGCCGCGGCTCGATGTGTAGGAGAAAAAATGGATAATTTAAGATACGTCATAATCCTACAAATTTGCTTGCTTATTCCAATGAAGTCCAACTATATAATAATTGTATTTTAATCGTTTTTTGACAAATCGTCAATAATGACACCTATCGTATCAGGGGAAAACCCCCGTTGAGCTAAAAAGGTGTACGTTTTCTTTTTTTGTTCAATTATCGGCAATTTAGCCAACAGAACGGCTTTTTTTCTTAAAGCGTTCTTTGCGTTTTCTAACTCATTGCCGCTTTCTGTTTGTACGCGATCAATGACCCCCATGACAATGTGTTTTGGAACACCTTTTTTGAGAAGTTCCTGTCTAATCATTCGTTCACCTTTGGGCCGGAACGAGCGCCGTTGATGTATCCACCACAAGGCAAACTTCTCATCATCAATATATCCATAGTCCTTTAATCTGTTCAGAACTTTCTCAAAGGTATAGCGGGAAGCTGTTTTCCATTTCTTCAATTTCTGTTGGAGAAACGCACTGATTTCCGCTTCGCTCCGTGGACGAAAGGAAATAAAGCGAAATGCAGCATTCAGAAGTGTTTGATAGAGATCTTCCTGCACAGTTTAGTATGTGTCTATCCGTATGTATTCGGCATTCACTTACTATTCTTCTTTATCCGCTCCCACAACAACTTTCGTCTGGCTGTTACCGGATTTCACAACTTTCCAAATGGCTTCAAAAATATCCTTGGCTACTTTATGATTTTCTTTGAGGTATATTTTGGACGCTTCTTTTCCCTGTCCGAGCATCTGCGTACCGTGCTTGATGAAAGCCCCGGACTTCGTAAGAATTCCGAATTCCAACCCCACATCGATAAGTCCGCCTTCCTTGGAAACGCCGTCATGCATGACGTCAAACTCAGCGACTCGAAACGGCGGAGCAACTTTGTTTTTTACCACCCTCACGCGGTGTTTGCTTCCAATGACTCTGTCGCCGTCTTTCAAACTTTCAATTTTTCTGGAATCCAAACGAATGCTTGCATAGAATTTAAGCGCCATGCCTCCAGTCGTTGTTTCGGGATTTCCGAACATGACGCCGATTTTTTGTCGCAGTTGATTGGTGAATATGACGACCGCTTTCGATTTGGAAATAACTGCAGTAAGTTTTCGCAAAGCCTGGGACATGAGGCGGGCATGTACGCCCATCATGCTGTCACCCATCTCCCCTTCTATCTCTGCGCGGGGAACGAGCGCCGCGACCGAATCGATGACAACAACATCCACGCCGCCGCTTCTAATGAGCGTTTCGGCAATTTCAAGCGCCTGCTCACCGGTATCCGGCTGGGAAATCAGAAGATCATCGAGCTTCACTCCAAGAGTTTCCGCCCACTGCGGATCGAGCGCATGCTCTGCATCAATAAACGCCGCAATTCCTCCGGTTTTTTGGGCTTCTGCTATAGTAGAAAGACACACCGTGGTTTTTCCCGACGCTTCCGGCCCGTAAATTTCAACAATCCGTCCGCGCGGCAATCCGCTAACGCCCAACGCCACATCCAAAGGAAGTATGCCTGTGGGAAGTACATCAATGGCCATACGGCTCGCCTGCTTTTCTCCCAACTTCATGATGGACCCTTTGCCGTACTGCTTTTCAATCTGTTCCATCGCAAGCTGTATCGCTTGAAGTTTGGCATCAACTGGCATAGATACTCCTTCCGTGGCAGGTGAGGGAAATTTATCCCATTCTTACACAAAAAATGGTAGAATACAAGCGCTATACGGGGTGTAGTTCAGTTGGAAGAATGCACGCATGGGGTGCGTGAGGTCTCCGGTTCGAGTCCGGACACCCCGACCAATCAAAACTTAACGATTTTTCAGGACGAGACGATT
>CAZQTD010000012.1:0-1682 GCA_964596355.1 uncultured Gammaproteobacteria bacterium | reverse complement strand
TTGCTCGCTCGCCCCGCCTTCGGCGGGTCTCGCTTCGCAAAAACCCTTTTGTTTGGCGATTAAATCAAACGGCGGGCGAAGCCCGACGAGGACTTGTTTGGAAAGCAGGCGGCGGTTCGTTCCAATTTTTTCCACCAACGATTTGATTTCATCAAATTCGTTGGACGAAGCCAGTTTTTCGGCGTGGTGAGCGGTTAAAATCCATTCGCGCAAAGGTTCGATCCAATTGTTTCCCTTTCGTCCAAAATCAGACTTCCTTCGCTGGAGGTCTGTTTTGGTAGTGATGAGTTCATCCTTTTTGGCAAGATAAGTTTCTTTTTCAATTGAGCCGTCCAAAAAGGCGTTTACCAATCTATCAAGTTTTTGTTCGGTTTCCTTGATTTCCTTTTCCAGATTTTGGGCGAAAGATTGCGAAGACTGGATATTTTCTTTTTCCCACACTTCCACTTGCGCCAGCATCTTTTCTTTCCAGTCTTCGCAGAGAGCGACTTTTGAGATTTCCGCTTTCAGCTGTTCAGTGAGCAAGTCTTCGCGTAAATAACTTTGCGAACACGAGCCAAGCCGCTTGGTGCAACGGTAGTATTTATACGTTCCGCCGTGTCCCTGCGCGTATTGGGCAGTGATGGCCGCACCGCACTCCCCGCAGGTGAGCAGTCCGGTAAATGGAAAGTTGTGTCGTTTCTTGGAATGGCGCGGCTTGGCTCGGTTCTTTAGCACTTCCTGCACTTTCTCAAAAGTCGCCCTGGAAACAATTGCCGGAAAACCGCCCTCGTAAGTTTCGCCGTTATGGATAATCAAGCCGAGATACACTTTATTTGTCAGCATTCGTTGGAGCGTTGCTTTGCAAAGCGGTTTTCCGGTCCCGCTCATCACGCCCCAAAAACTCAGGCGTTCTCCAAGTGATAAAAGCGTATGCCGGCCTTGCGCGTATTCTTCAAATGCTTTTTTGATTACTCTCGCTTTTGTCGGGTCTGGTTCAATGGTTCTCGTTTTGGGATTATTCACATAGCCAAACGGCGCAAGGCCGGGCCACTCGCCCCGCCTGAGTTTTTGTCTAATCCCGCGCTTTACATTTTCCGACAAATTGTCGGAATAATATTTTGATTGGCCAAAGGCGACTTGAAGCATAAACAGCCCTTGCGGAGTTGGCTCAAACCAAAATGTGGGAAAGCGCAAAGAAGCGATTTTGGCGGTGTCTATGGAGTAAATAATCAAACCGCCATCAACGCTGTTTCGGGCGAGACGATCCGGGCGCCATGCAAGAAGTCCCACCGGAGTTTTGCTTTCCTGAACTTTTGTCATCATCTCATTAAACACTTCTCGCCCGGGCTTCTTTGCGCTTTTACTCTCAATAAAGGTTTCAGCAATTTCAATATTTTCTCGTTTGGCAAATTCCGCCAACTCCGCGAGCTGGGCTTCGATGCTCATCACTTGGCGTTCCTCGTCTTCCGTTGATTTTCTAGCGTAGAGAAAATATTTTGTCATAAGTTTGTTGTTAGTCGCCTTTGGCCGTCCACCAGAGGCGGACAAGTACGCGCGGGATTAAAAACTGGCTTCGTATTCCGCCGAAGGCGGAAAGGAAAAAATTGGATACCCCGCAAATGCGGGGTGAATTACTTCGCAATTCCGAACCGCCGCCTGCTTTCCAAACAAGTCCTCGTCGGGCTTCGCCCGCCGTTTGA
>CAZQTD010000011.1:0-41501 GCA_964596355.1 uncultured Gammaproteobacteria bacterium | reverse complement strand
CTGATTCAAGTAATTATCTCAGACAACACTCGCACTATACGGGGTATGGGTCAACATTTCAAATACGCTGGCTTACCTTTCTTATATCGAGGCCTAATCAAATGTGCCGACTGCGGCTGTATCATCACACCTGAAAGGAAAATTAAGAAAAGCGGTAAAACTTACCACTATTACCATTGTACTCAATATAACGGTAATCACGGGGCTGAGTGGCTAACAGAGAACGACTTGACTAAGCAGTTTTCAGCAATTTTCAACCAATTACAAATGCCAAAAGAGGCAGTTGATGACATTGTTGAAACACTAAGAACTAATCATAAGAGTAAATCAGAGTTTTATCACGACCTCTTAAATCGCTATCAAACCGAACATGAAAAATACGAAACGGGCATTGAAAAAGCCTATGACGACTATCTACTCGGTAGTATTACTAAGGACAAGTATGAAGAAAAACGAAAAGAGTATCGGGCAAAACAGAAAGAGATTACTAAAAAGATTGCCAAGTTAAACTATGCCGATGAGGAATACTATTTGACCTCAGAATATCTGCTAAAACTGGCTGCAAACGCTGGGAAATTGTTTGAGAGTTCTGAAGTTCACGAAAAACGACTTCTTTTGAAGATGGCACTTCAGAACTTACGGCTTGAGGGTAGAAAAGCCCGATATGACTGGATAAATCCCTTTGACAAGATAGCTTTTTATGCTTCTCGTCAAGCTATGCTCCTCCGGGAGGACTCGAACCTCCAACCTTCTCCTTAACAGGGAGCCGCTCTACCGTTGAGCTACAGAGGAATTATTTATTCTCCCCTAATTCTTCTTGTAAAGAAGCCGCTCTGCCTCCGCCAGCTGGCGGAGAGCTACCGGGGAATGTGAATGAACCTCCGTGTATTATATCATGGCTCTGTAGCCCCACCAATTGTTTGTCTTCAAAAAATCCGTGGCGCGCGTTGCGGTATGGGCGTTTAGGCGTGCGCGATGGACGGCACGTGAATTTGTATGAGGAGTGGAAGCGTTACGGGCGGCAAGGCCATACAGAAGATTATGGAGTTGGGGCCCGTGTCTAACTCGGTGTTACCCATTAACTGCGCTGCCGCGATTAACAATTGCCGCATCCGCACTTTCTTTGGTAAAGCGGTGCGGACGCTATATTTCTATCACAATTTTTCTCTTTTTGTGATGTCTCCCTGCCACAATGATTGTGACAGCCAGTAGCACGCCGATGCCGATGCCTGCGGCCCACAGATAACGGTAGGTTTTTGACTGCAGAAACGCCACGGGCGTGGGTGTTGCGACTGGTGTGGTTTGTTCTGCCGGCGCGGGAGAAGCAGGCGGCGGGTGAGACGGCTGCATCGAAAACCCGAACGACGCATTATCTTGGGTGCCCAGAACCGCAGTCGTCGGCGCAATCGTGGCCGACGGTGTCGCCGTTGGCTTGGCCGGTTCGGTCGGCGCCGGCGTGTGGGTAGGCGTTGACGTATTCGTCGGAGGTGGTATGGGAGTTTCAGTAGGAGTTGGCAACTGACAATTATTTGGGGCTCCGGGTGTGGGAGAAGAGCATATGCCCAATGCTCCTGTTCCATCGATAGCTAAACCCATGGCGGTGTTATACGCCAGCGTATTTGGATAACTTTTGCTGTCCACCAGGTGTCCTCCATCGTCAATAAGCTGGACTGTATCGCCTTGAGCAGAAAACACAATTCCCGTTTGCGCCTTGGTAAGCACCATAAAGCCTTTCCCAGGGATGGTGAGGCCATTGAGTAAAAACGCCTTGTTGTCATCGGCAGTATGACGTAGTTCCCAATAGTCAAGCGCCACGTCTGCCACGTCGGTATTATATAGTTCGATCCATTGACTGGCGCTATCTTGCGTTTTAGGCAGGAGCTCGTTAATGACGACCGCCGCCTTTACCTGCGGGGGGTTCACGCATACTAACAAAAGGAGCATTATGACGATGTAACCAACCATGTAGCGATATTATACTCCAATAATTTTTCCCGCTTCTGATCGGAGGGGTATCTGATGCAAGTTGACATAGTCGCGCTTGATTTACTGCAACTAATTTGCAATAATGTCAAGAGCTATGAGTGGAATTGCGCCGCTTCTTCGGCAACACGGCTATCGGTTGACACGCCAGCGGCAACAGATCCTCCGCGCATTAACCACACAACCGCGAAGCGTCACAGACGTTGTTTCTTTCCTTGTATCCCGAGGTATTACGGTGGATAAAGCGACGATCTACCGGACGCTTGAACGATTCGTTGATCTTGGGATTGCAACCAAGACGTATTTTAACGACCGCATCGCCATGTATGAACGTATTGGAACGAATGAACACCACCACCATCTGGTGTGCAGTCGGTGCGGGTCTGTGGAAGACGTGTCGTTGGACGAAAGAGTACTTCTTCGAGAGGTTAACAAACGCACGAACTTTCGAATACACAACCATTTGTTGGAATTTTTTGGTATCTGTGCCAAGTGCCAGCTCTCTTAAACGTTGCCGATGTACTATAGTGATACCAGAAGAGGCAAGCCAATTCCGGTGCTGCCGCGAATGATTGTTTTTTGGACCGCGCAGGGGTTTTCCGGAAAATGATTGTCGGACTCGTGGTTACCTAGATCGCGCGACGAGTGAGTTGACGAAGACAAACTGATAAAAAGGGAATTGCTGACCATAGATTCACGTTGCCTATGGGGAAAAGGGGTATCACAGCATTGCTTTTCGCGGGGCTGCTTTTTTTTCTGGTTCAACCGGTTCTGGCGGCAGGCGTGACGCTCCACCTGTTTTGGTCTCTAGGGTGTCCGCACTGCGCAAAAGAAAGAGTGTTTTTGAATACCCTTAGGGAGAAATATCCCCAACTGACGATCAAAGAATACGAAATTACGTCGAATCGGAACAACGCGGTATTATTGGAGCGGGTTGGCAGAGAGCTTCAGGCTGATGTGTCCGGCGTTCCGTTTACCGTGATTGGCAAAGAATACGTTGTCGGGTATCTCAATGACGAAACAACAGGCAAGGCCATAGAAGATATCGTAAAAACAGCTGTTGCTTCAGGTTCTGATGATATCGTGGGAGGTTTGTTGCCGAAAGATCCGACGCCGAAACTGCCAGAGCAAAGAGCGCGCGTGCCGGAAACGCTCGATGTGCCCGTGTTTGGCGCGCTTCGCGTCAAAAGCTTGTCGCTGCCGGTAGTAACGTTCGTCATTGCGCTCCTTGATGGCTTTAACCCCTGCGCGATGTGGACGCTTCTTTTTCTCATCAGTCTGCTTGTTGGCTTGAAGGATAAAAAACGCATGTGGATTTTGGGAACCGCGTTTATCGCCACAAGCGCGATGGTCTATTTTCTTTTTCTTTCGGCATGGCTCAACCTGTTTCTTTTTTTGGGGTTTGTAATGTGGATACGAATACTGGTTGGTTTGGTGGCGTTGGTTGCCGGCGGATGGTACGTGCGGGACTATTGGGTAAACAAAACAGGCAGTTGCCCGGTGACGGGAAATGAAAAGCGGCAAAAAGTATTCGAAGCATTGCGAGCTACAGCGAAGCGGCGCGAATTTCTGTTTGCGTTAGGCGGCATCGTGCTTCTTGCGATTGCAGTCAATATGGTAGAGCTCGTCTGTTCTGCAGGGCTGCCTGCCATTTATACGCAAATTTTAAGCCTCTCGCGTTTGCCGCCATGGCAGTATTATCTGTATCTTATGTTCTATATCATCGTGTTTATGCTCGACGATTTATTTGTCTTTTTTGCCGCGATGATAACGTTGAAAGTGACAGGAGTGCAGAGTAAATACGCGCGGTACTCTCATTTGGTTGGAGGTGTATTGATGCTGATTATCGGGGTACTCCTTCTTGTTAAACCCGAACTTTTGATGTTTGGGTAGAATATGGTGTTAGCTGTTTCAACCGTCAATCCCGTCGAACGTTCTTTTTTTTGCCGGAATAGCTACGTGGTTAATTACCGCAATTGGTTCAGCAGGAGTATTTTTCTTTACATCTATAAACAGATGGATTCTTGACCCCAGCAACATAATACCGATGTGGCAACAATCGGAGCGATGCTTGGGTTTGCTATCATGATGACCCTCGATGTGGCGGTGGAGCAAAGCGCCTTGTTCTTCCTTCAACGTCGTTTATGAGTTTTGTGATACAATAATTTTTTCTCCGCATGAATACCACAAAGGATGCGATCATAACAGTTGACCGTATTACCAAAAAATTCGGCAGCTTTACGGCGGTAGATGCCGTCTCCTTTGACGTCGGAAAAGGCGAGATATTTGCGTTTCTGGGCCCCAACGGCGCAGGCAAAACCACAACTATTAAGATGCTCACCACGCTCCTTTATCCCACCGGAGGCACCATCAGGATCAATGGATTCGATCCCGTTCACGGACAAAATGATGTACGCAGGTCCTTCGGCATCGTGTTTCAGGATCCGAGCCTTGATGATGAGCTGACGGCACGGGAAAATCTTGAATTCCATGGCGTCTTATATAGTGTGCCAAACGATATACGACGCAGCCGCATAGAAGAGTTAATGAAATTTGTGGATTTATGGGATCGGAAAGACCACCTGGTCAAGACATTTTCCGGAGGCATGAAACGAAGATTAGAAATTGCCCGGGGACTTCTCCATCACCCGAAAATATTTTTCCTCGATGAACCCACGCAGGGGCTGGATCCCCAGACGCGCAACCGCATGTGGGAGTATGTAAAAAATCTCAACACCAAAGAGCAGATCACGATATTTTTTACAACCCATTACATCGAAGAGGCAGAACGTATGGCGGGGAGGGTAGCCATCATCGATCGTGGTCATATTGTTGCCCAGGGATCGCCCGACGAGCTCAAAAAAAAGACAAACACAAAAACACTCGAAGCAGCGTATCTGTCTCTGACGGGCAAAACCATCCGCGCTGATGACGCGACAAGTACCGACAGGATGCGTCAACACAGACGCATGTGGAGGCACTAACCATGAGCACGATCTACATTCTTTGGCTTCGGCAACTCAAGCGGTATTTCCGCAGTCGCGCGCGCATCATCGGGTCACTGGGGCAGCCGCTTCTTTTCCTGGTCGCATTCGGATTTGGCTTTGGCCCGGTATTTCAGCGGGCAGGGCAGGGTAATTACATCCAATTTCTCACTCCGGGTATTATTGCTATGAGCGTTCTTTTCACTGCATTATTTTCCGGAATAGAAATCATTTGGGACCGACAGTTTGGATTTCTCAAAGAAACGCTTGTTGCACCCGTTTCCCGGCTACAGATTATGATCGGCCGCACGCTTGGAGGGGCAACGGTAGCTACCATTCAGGGGCTCATAGTCTTTTGCATTTCATTTCTGGTCGGATTTCGGCCAGACAATGCAGCAAGTATCGGAGTCATGATTGTTTTTATGGCTCTTACCGCCATTCTTTTTACGGCATTGGGAACAGCGATTGCATCGCTTCTGGAGGACATGCAGGGGTTTCAGCTGATTATGAACTTTCTTATCATGCCGCTGTTTTTCCTGTCTGGGGCTCTCTTTCCGCTGGGGGACCTTCCTCCTGTATTTGAAACCATCATTTCCTTTAACCCGCTGTCGTATGGTGTGGACGGTATGCGCGCGGCCTTAGAGGGAGGCTCTCACTATGGTATCCCCATGGATTTGTTTGTTCTGTCGCTTTCAACCGCGCTTCTCGTTGCTACTGGCGCGTACCTTTTTTCAAAAATTCAGCTATAATATAACTCGCTATAATGTTTTTTCGTCTCACAGTCAGAATTGTTACAGGCTATAGCTCCCAAGGGGTATTACCGTATGTTGATTCGTTTAGCACCATACTTCGTTTGAAAAAGGTGCAAACCTGAAGTATTTCGGTATACATGTTCTCAAGAGCTACAATTCTGATACAATATTCGCTTTTCTCGGACGGGGAGCGCGCTCCATCTCAACAATTTCCTTCGGCGCCTTGTTGTAGTCTCCAATGGCTCCGACAGCGACGATGACAAACGGTTCATGATGGGCGATTAAGGAAAAGAGTTTTTTGACTTTCTCTTTATCAAAGATTCCCATTTGTCTGGCATAATATCCCATCGATTGCACCTGGAGGATGAGAGAAATAACCGCAGCCCCCAGATCATAGTAGGCAAACGGATTTTCCCCGTGGACATTGCGCGGTATGGCGCACGCCAAGATAAGAAGCGGCGCGGTTTTTGCCCAGGACTTATTGTAGTCGCCAAGCGTTGAAAAAAGATCAGTGTACGCCTTGGTTCCTTTTCGCGTGAAGTAAAAATGCCAGGGCTGGTGGTTGTGTCCAGACGGCGCCCACCGGGCGGCTTCGAGCATGGAGTGTATATCCGCTTGTTTAACCGGCGCGCTTGCAAAAAATCTGGGGCTGAAGTGCTCTTGAATTTCTCGTATAACGGGGTAGCGCGGTTTGGGTGTATGAACTCTGAAGACCATCCGCATCGTGTCGCGTTTCATTGGTTTATCCTACCACACATCTGGTGTTTGTGACAGGGATGAGAACAGGAGGATGCGTATGTTTTGGGTGTTCGCCCCCTCACTTCCGCATCATACACGGGGCGTATGGAAGAGGCCTTATTGCATATAATAGGTTTTGCACCCTCCTTCCTTATCACTGCGGGAGCATCTGTGTCAGATTATTCGATGATGACGAGCCCTTTTCCTACCTCATAGACAATGAACAGCAGATACATGCAAAGAAGAATAGTTCCTTCAACTATCGAAATGTCCCGCTGGGATTTGGAAAAGTGGTAAAAAAACCCCAAGCCCACCGCAATAAATAGAAACGTCATCATGAAATTATTGACCGTTAATACCTCTCCGTCGTTGATAATCGTGAAGACGCCAAACAGGAGGGTATTTCCTGCGGCAGACCCCAGGTAGTCGCCGAAGGCTATGTCTTTTTTCCCGGACACAATGGCGCGGATGGCAAGAGAAAGCTCGGGTAAATTTGCTCCCAGCGACAGAACAATGAGACTTATGTAAAACGTCGGAATGTGCAGGAGTTCAGAAAACACTATTGTTTGGTTGACGATATATCTACTGGATACAAATACCATGCTCACTCCCAGTATGACCTTCGCAATATCCAGAAACGAGTATTTCTTTAGTGTCAATGCCTCGGTTTGACCTCTATCTAGTACGCCGTGTTTCTTTTGGATTGAGTAAAACAACGCAACGTAAAGCACGATGAGCAAAAAGCCCTCCACATTCGTCACCCTGTTATCCGTCACCAGAAGCCCCGGAGCTGCGATAACCCCCAGAGCACCCAAGATAGTTGTGGTATCCATGTTATGACTGATGCGGACGCCCCGGCCGACAATGGCAAGTACGGGGATAATGAGAAGAAAAATGACCAGCGTTCCACCCAACAGCGTGCCAACAAAGATTTCCGGATCATGCCTCGTCACTGCGCCGATGCTAACGGCTGTTTCCGGAATAGACGTCAAGAGTCCCAGGATGAAAAACGATAGCGCAAAGGATGAAAATTTGAGCTTTCGTGCGATTCGGTCAATAGACTGTATAATCAGCCCTGCGCCAAACCAGACAGCGACAAATGAGATGAAATACCAGGCGATGCGTTGAACCATTGTGAGAAAACTTAAGGAACGTGAGTAGCATCACAAGTATAACAAAAAAACAGAGGGACGTGTTCTATGTTTTCTATAATTTTATGACGACGGAATACTATGTTCGCGGCGAAGACTGTACCATTTTATTTAGTGAGTAAGCGTTCGCAAATAGGAGAGTGTGACGATACCCAGAAGCGTCGGGATGACGGCGCGCAAGAAATACGTGTGCCCGGCTTTGTGATGGATTTCAGGAATAAGATCGCTTCCGGCAATATAGAGAAAGATTCCCGCGGTCATTCCCAGAAGCGTCGGGAGGTACTGCTCAACAGATTGACCCACAGAATAGCCAATCAACACGCCGGGAATCGTCAGGAGCGACTGCAGTACATTAACGGCAACAATTGTTCTTCTGCGCCATCCGATTTTGAGAAGCACGGCGAAGTCGCCAATTTCCTGCGGTACTTCGTGTGCGGCGATAGCAAGAGCGGTTGGGAGTCCTAACAGGGGATTGGCAACATACGCAAGACCAATGATGACGCCGTCGAGGATGTTATGAAGACTATCGCCGGCAATCAACAGTACCGGCAGCGACTCGGTATGGTCCGAGTGTTCACGGTGAGATGCATGAGGTTTTAGAACGTGCGTCATCAAAAAGCGTTCGAGTACAAAAAATGCGAAAAATCCTCCGAGGGTAGAAAGAAGTATGGGGTGGGGTTCGCTTCCGGATTCGAGCGCTTCAGGCAGAATATCCATAAGCGCGGCAGACAAAAATGCACCGGCGCCAAAAGCAACAAGCGGGACGATGATTTTTTGGGTGAGGCTGGGTTTCCACAGAAGCAGAAGTCCGCCACCCAGAGAGAACAATCCGCCGATTAAACTATAGAATAGTACGTACCCCATGCGCGATTTTAGTATACTGCACAACGAATGTTATTGCAACTTATTTGCAATAATCTTGGTGAGGATTGGACAGCCGGACAGATACAAACTACCACGGCAACACGTAGGTCGTCCTGTATTTGGTAATTCAACGGCTATCGCTTGCCTCGGAGGTGCTTGAAAAATTCCACCTGGCGCAGTCTGCGGAGAGCTTCACTCCTTGTGTTATACGGCCCGCCCAGATTCCTTCTCGTTTCTTCAGAAAGCACAAAGAACCCTGCTTTTCGTTTTACGATCATCCGTCTAGTGTACGTTGATTTTCTGTTGCTGACAAGCTAGAGTGTGGGGGGAGGGTTGGTATGAAAACAACGACAATTATTCTTATTCTTATCCTTCTTGCGTTGGTGGGGTACGGCGGATATTACTGGGGAAACAAAAACAAAACACCCGAACTGTCGCCCAATGAGCAGCTTGTGGGAAACGATAGAGATGAACACGGATGCATCGGGTCGGCAGGATATACGTGGTGCGCGGCCAAACAAACATGTCTACGTTTGTGGGAAGAACCATGCGAGACAGTAACGATGAGTCCCACCATAGACGAGAGACAAGCACTTGTTGCATCTGTTAGACAGGCACTAGCTGCCAAACACGGCGGCAGCGCTGATCGGTTCAACATTACGGTGTCAAAGGTCATAGATACCTACGCACAAGGGGGAGTCACCGAAACAGGTGCTGTTGGTGGCGCGATGTGGCTGGCTGCTAAGTCCGGCGGTACGTGGAAACTCCTCTGGGACGGCAATGGCACGATCCCATGCGATACCTTTGATGCATATCCGGCGTTTCCCACATCCATGGTGCCGGAGTGTTGGAACGAGGCAACATCAAAGAACGTTGTGCGGTAAGGTTCTTCGTGACGAAATTAAGGAGCATCACGTGATGAGCATCGCATCGCCGAACGAGTAGAAGCGGTACTGACGGCGTATGGCTTCCGTATATGCTTTGAGAATACGATCTCTTCCGCCAAACGCGCAGACAAGGACAAGGAGTGTAGATTTTGGGAGATGAAAATTCGTGAGCATCGCATCAACCACGCGAAAGTCAAATCCGGGCGTAATAAACAGATCTATATCGCCGGCGTACGGTTGAAGCTTCCCGTCAAAGAGCGCGGCCACTCCCTCAAGAGCGCGCACCGTCGTGGTGCCCACAGCAACGACGCGGCGGCCGTTTGCCTTGGCGTGTTGAATTTCGTTGGCTACCTCTGGTTTCACCTCAACCCATTCGCTGTGCATCACGTGGTGGTCAATGGTATTGCTTTTGATCGGAAGAAACGTCCCCAGTCCTACGTGGAGCGTAATTTCAAGAATTGTGATACCTTTAGCTTTGAGTGCTCCTAACAGGTTCTGCGTTAGATGAAAGCCCGCGGTTGGCGCAGCAACGGAACCCACACATTTGGCATAGGCGGTTTGATAGTCGCTATCGTTGGGAATAGTTTTTATATACGGCGGCACGGGAACCCATCCAAAACGATTTGCCTTCGCTATGACGTCTTCATCGGGTATGGCAAACAAAACGATCAGCGTGCCGTCTTTGCACTGTTTCGTGACGTGCGCGACAAAATCGGGTGCAATGGTGAGCGTGACGCCAGGGGTGAGCTTTTTGCCCGGCTTGCCGAGTGCACGCCATCGTCCGTCGCCCTCGGGTCGTACGAGAAAAAGCTCTACTGGCTTGTCATATCCTGATATCGTTCCATAAAGTCGCGCGCGGAAAACTTTCGTGTTATTGACCACAAGGACATCGTCTTTTCGAAGGAACGTTAGCAGATCCCGTATGTGTGCGTGGTGTAGAGATGTATGCGATCGGTTGACCACCATAAGACGCGCAGATTCTCTCGGAGAGATCGGAGATTGCGCAATGTAATGGCGCGGCAGATGGTAATTGAAATCAGCAGTCGCTTGTGGCATGCACCTCACAAAAGAGCGCAGGCTGATAAAAAGCCCTGCGTGGCAGTTAGCTACTTGCGTCTTTTAGCCTTTTTTAACAAACGGCAAACCGGTTTTCTTGCTCGTTACGACCCTGTGCCCCCGGGGTAATTCGTCGATTGCGTGCTTGCCTTTCGTTCGAGCAAACCAGAAAATTTGCTGCTTTTTGCCGCTTCCCTTCAGTTTTACAACCATCGAATGGAGGAAATAAAGAACGCCTTTGGAATTCTTGTACTGATACGCCATACTTTCACCTCCTTTCAGGAGAATTCTCTCTGGTACTATTTAGCCTCATTTTCAGAGAATTGTCAAATATGGTATTAGAAGGCGACCTTGAAAATCGCGGCAGCCTCTTCATTAGCAGTCTTTTGGAAGATAATAACGGGCTTGAGGAATTGCTGAATATCGTCATTGGCAAGTCCGCTGCGCGTCACCAGATACGTTGGTCCCTGCTTGGTGAGCGGTTCAAGTTTGCGGAAATCTGATTCATTGGTGGTAGTGGCAAGCGTCGCGCGCACCGTGGGATGATAAAAGTACGTCGCGAGGATAAAGTCGGTCGGATTCCCGGGAACATCGGGGACGGCTACATAGATCGTGCTTTGTGTTTGTGTGAGGTGGTCATTGATGTAGTTGACAGCATCGCGCGTTCCGAAGCCGGCGGTCCAATCGTATGCGTATTCCCGCTCTAAGAGTTTGGGAAAGCGGTAGGGGAAGATCGCAAAAAATGTTCTGGGATGTATGATGAGAAGTCCTGCGAGGGCGGCAAGAATGATCCATGAGGCGGTTCGCGGCACCCGTGGGAGTGTCGCGATATTAACCCATGGCAGAAGCGCGGGCAACGCAAACGCAAAATACCGGAAGCGAAAAAATGTGCCGGTGACCACAGTAATCGCAATCGGCACGACGAGCCATAAGGAGAGAATTGCGCGATAGCCTTTTTTTATGTGCTTCCAGCCCATTGCCGCACACAACACCACTGGTGGGGATAGATAGATGATAAGTCCGATTGCAAGAATGGTGACGAACTGCGCCCACGTGAGGATGGGAAATCGGAACAGCTCTGCCGGCGTTTGAGTAAAATCACTCGGTTCGCCGAGGATGAATCCTATATCCGGCCGGATGAGAAGGGGGATGAGGATGATACAAGCCATCACAAAAGGAAAGGCCGCGCGAAGACATGCTGTAGGGAGCCGCTGTTTCTGACGAATTGACGAGTATAGGATCGAAACAGTTGTAAGAATTACGATAATCACTGCGGTTGACTTTATCCACAAAAGCAGACCTTCGAGAACGCCCAGCATCGCAAGGAACACCCATGACGGCTTGCGACACCATTCAATTATGAGAAGTAAGATGATGACGCCGACAGACAGAATAATGCCGTCCATCAGTGCAAGGCTTTGAAGGAGGATGAAGATCGGGCACAGAGAAAACACAGCAAGCGATACCATTGCTTGCCTAGAACTAGCGATGCGTTGGGTAATCTTATATACTGCAAAAAATGACGGAATACTAAAAACGAGCGTGACGAATCGTGCGCCGATTAACGGATTGCCGACAAACCGTGCGCCGATGCCAAACAGCCAGAACGCAAGAGGCTGGCGCGAGATATATTGGATAGACGCCCACCGGAACTGCGGATTGTCAATCATCAGAAGCCCCCATCGGATAAACATGGATTCATCGGTAAACGGCGGAAGGTTGAGAATTAAAATGAGTCTTGTAACGCAAAAAAGAATAAACAAAAGCGCCATGGGGACAGTATACTTATTTTGGCGCTTTCACGACAACATCATTTGTGTACGCACCGCAGGCACCGTCGCCCATATACTGGCATACGCGGAAGTGCCATACAGCGCCGTCGCGAATGTCCCAGACAAACGAGCGGGTGGAGGCGTCTTTGAATATCGAACTGTCGGAAGGAACAGACGGGTTTGCCTTAGCGCCTTTTATAACCTTAAATCCTTTGGATACATCAAGGTCTCCTACTTCCCAAGACAACCTGATGCCGCCGTCGGTTGCTGCTGCCGATAGGATGAATCCTTTGACTTGTCCAACCGTTGGTGTTGGTGTGTTCGTGGACGTCGGCGTCTGGGTTGGCGTCTTGGTTGCAGTCGGTTGAGGTGTAGCTGACGGCGACGTTTCCTTTTGATCGGCTGTTACACTCCACGTCAGAAACTGATTTCTGGCTACCTCGGTATCTGAAAGCGTTTGAGCGGCGCCGACGCTTTCACGCCACGTTTGCCCGGCGGCGACCTCTAACTCCCTTTTGTCATCTGTGACAACCGTTACTTTATTTTCAAATACATGGATTTTCACTTCATCGGTATTTTCGACGGCGAACACGCCTCTTAGCGCCTTTACGGTAATAATGCCTGATTGTACGACGAATGGATTAGTAGTAGCATTGTTCACCCGTGCAAACACCTGTCCGCGCGTAAGTTGTGTTACAGACTCGTTCGGCGTAAGCGTGGTGAGCGTGATACTAGAGGATGCTCCGATGCGGACCGTCGATAAATCCGGAAGCGCAAAGACCAAGCGGCTGTTTTCTTCTGTGGTGATCTCCTCTTTGGCAGCGAGGGTGTCGCCTGTTTTTATTTCCACCTTCCTTTCGTCAACCACTTTCCACGCAAGGCCTTCAACCGATGTGACCGATCCGGCATACACTGGGGGTTCACTGGCAACGTCTTTAGGCTTCGGCAAGACGTAGCGATTAAGAACGTACATCGTGCCGGCAGAAGAGCCTGCGGCAATAAGAATGATCATGAGGATAAACCAAATCCACCGTGGTTTTTTCACCGACGGCTGGGGGAGGCTTTTTGCCGGCGTCTGGGGAGGGGATGGCTGGGTCTTTGCTGGAGCAGGCGCGGCTCCGCTAGCGGAAGGAGAAGCGTTAGCAGGCGGGTTTGTTGGTTGGGCAGTAGGCATGTATCTAGCATACCATATTTTGGCATTTTGGAAAGTAATAATAGTTGTGCGTGCACCTGAATCATACGACGCTGAATTCTGTTACACTCCCTCGCTTCAGGCAGGATAATTATGAGTCTATAATCGTTGCTACATAGAAAAATTTGCTAAATAAAAAAAATATGGTAAATCACGCCACGGCCGTGGGTGAAATTACCATATTTTTTAGACTATTAGACTATAGTTATTTTTTGACTATAACTATATTTTAGAAGACTATAATTTTAGAAGACTATATTTTAGAAGAGTATATTTTAGAAGCAATGTGTGGCAGATTAGCGGCTGGATTGGAGTTCTTTAACGACTGACTCTAGGTTGACGGAGGCCACACAGACGAGCTGGTCGGCAGCGCCGTAGTACATGTAGATTTCCTCCGCTCGCACAACCGCGCCGCAGACGAACACGGTGCCGGGCCGCAATCCCTTTTTCTGATAGGCGCTTTCCGGTTCAAGCAGAGGGTAGTCGAGCTGGCCGATGACGCGGGTAGGATCGGCAAGATCCAAAAGCGCCGCCCCCTGGCGATACTTGAGGTCTTCCTTGTTGATCCCGTGGTAAATGAGGAGCCACCCTGCGTCGGTTTTTATGGGCGGCGGGCCGATGCCGATTTTTTCGTTGTCCCACTTATCCGGCCGCGAGTCCATGATAATGCGGCCGCCCAGATAGCTGTTTCCCGTAAAATTCAAATCATCGACAGCGTCAATCCATATGGATTTCCCCAACCGATGCAAAAAAACGTATTTTCCGTTGATTTTTTCCGGAAACATCGCAGCGTCTTTATCCCACTCGCCGGGAGGAGAGATAAGTATGGGTTTGGCCCAGTTCCATCTTTGATTGCAAAAATCTTCAACGAGGATAGACGTCAGCGCGACGCGCGCAGGATTGACGCCGTCAAACGCGGTATAGCACATGTACAGCTTGTCGCCCAAGCGTGTGATCCTAGGGTCCTCGCAGCCAGAAAATCCAGGCTTTTTTTTCATCTCAAATTCCTCGCGCGGCACATAGACCGGATCCACGAGCCGCTCGTCGATATGCACGCCGTCGCGGCTCATGGCATAGCCCAACACCGACGTGTCGTCTTTACCCTGCGCGCGGTAGAGAATATGCACATTTCCCTGGTTACACGTAACAGCTGCGGGGTTCAACGTAAATTTGGATTCCCAGTCGTGTTCGGGTATCGGGCTTATGATGGGGTTGCCGGAGAATTTTTTGACCGCAAGCTTTTGTTTGAATAAAGTTTTCCCCTTGTTTGGCTGAAGTTCCTTGAGAAGTTCATCGACGCGGCAAGTAGCCAGACACACGGTGGTGTCAGCCGCTCCGTAGTAGATGCCCAGATTGTTATTATGGATAAGCGCGCCGCTTGGGAAAATGACACCGGGGATTTTGCCGGCCATTTCGTACGGCCGGTCGGGGTAAAGAAGCGGGAGGTCGCAGCGGCCGATCACCCTTTTTGGATCATTACTGTCCAAAAGAACCGCTTCAATGCCGAAAATTCTGCTTGATGACTGGTAATTGCGGATGTAGCAGTATATAAGGAGCCATCCGTCTTCTGTTCTAACCGGCGGCGCACCCACTTCTATGTGGTCGTGGATGCTTCGAAGAAGCGGCACAACGTGGTGATCCAAATCTCCGTACCATGATTGCCAATAGCGTTCATCCCACATTTGCGGTTCATTGTCAAACGCCGCAATCGCAATTTTGCTCGGCGGGAGATCGGTGTTGACGGTAAGAATCGCGGTACGCCTGCCGTTTATTTTTTCCGGAAACAGCGCCATTGCTTTGGCGTTAAACGGCGTTATGTGATACTTTTCTTCGATGCGCTGGAAATCGCGTGTTACGGCAAGTGCGACGGTAATGCCCGCAGGCACCGGCGGAAACTCGGCAAGCGCGGTATAGAAAATGTAATACTTCCCGTCAAGTTTGGTTACCCTGGGATCTTCACAGCCGAACCGTTCCCAGTCATGCTCGGGAGCAATGAGCTGTTTTCTGTTGAGGAATTGTACGCGGTCAAAACTGATACTGTCGCCGATTGTGGAGATTTCTATACGTTTCCCTTGAATGTCAACCGGCGCTCCCATTGCGCGGTAGAGCATGTGAATCGCGTCATCTGCCACCACAGGACAGCCATTGAACACTGCCTGCGATTCCCACGCAGCGTTTGTATTCGGCGTAAGAATCGGATTTCCGAGGAAACGCGTCACTAAAACCATAGGGATTCAATATCAATGCACCACGGTCTTTATGTCAAGAGGGGTTAGATTAGCTTCCTCGTTTGTCTTGAGATGATTCAGGAATTTATCCAAAGGCGCGGTTGCGACGCACACCACGGTATCTGCGCCGCCATAATAGACGTGAAGCGTGTTGTTAAACGCAACTGCCCCGCAGGGATACGCAACACCTGCTTTGTACCCTTCATTTTCGTACCACTCATTGGGCTCAAGGATTGGTTTGGCGGTGCGACTAAGTATGCGCGCGGGATCATCAATATCCAAAAGCATCGCCCCCATTTTATATCGGAATGGATCCTGATCGCCGACTGCCTGATAGATGAGGAGCCATCCATCATCGGTTTTTATTGGCGGAGCTCCGACGCCGACTTTTCTACTGTCCCAAAAGTTCGGTCTGGGTTCGATGCGATCATGTCCTTCAAGCCATCGCGTCTGGCCGTCAAACGCATCAAGATCGTCGACATAATCGATGAGAATATTTGGAAAGATACGGTGGAAAATGACATATTTGCCGTTTATTTTTTCCGGCAGAATCGCCGCGTTTTTATTTACCTGTCCGGGGCGAGACATGACGACGGGCGTTTTCCAATTCCACTTCTTGGAAAGAAAATCATCCATGGCAATGGACGTTAATGCCACGCGCGGCGGCCCCCACCCGTCGTAGGCCACGTAGGTCATATAGAGCGTGTTGTCAATCTTGGTTACACGAGGATCTTCACACCCGCCATAACATCCGCCGCCGGAGGACCACGGCGTATAGTTTTCGCCTTTGGCGTATGGCGAGCTACATTCAAATGGCTGGGTGGGAGTAAACATTGGTTCGTCGTGGCGATCAAAGTGAATACCGTCAAAGCTTGACGCGTAGCCCAAAACCGACACGTCCTGATCACCGATGGCGCGGTAGATGAGGTGGACTTTGCCTTTTTCCCAAAGGGCTGCAGGATTAAATGTCGCGCGTGATTCCCAGAAGTGGTCGACGATCGGCTTGATGATAGGATTTTCTCTGATTTTGTTGAGAAAAAATGCCGGCGTCTTGCGCTGGGATTCACCCGCTGGGTCAGGCATACGGTGGGGGACGGCAAACACGCCGTCGGTGTCGGAAATCCAGTAGGAAATAAGCGTTGAGTCCATGGACACGATGCCAATCGGAAACGCGCGCTTGGTACCCCACTCTTTTGGCGATTCCCACAGCGCCTGTGGATATTCGCGGATGCGTTTTCTGGGGTCTCCTGCATCGAACAGTGCTGCATGAATTGCGGCATGCCGGTCGCCCTTTTGTACGTAATAGAGAAGGAGGATGCCTTCGTCGGTTTTTACCACCGTTGCGATTTTTACCGGCCACGCGCCGTAAAAATCTTGGTGTTCACCGATAACGGGGTTGGGATCGGTTTCCCAGTTTATCAAGTCCGTACTCGTTGCGACGCGGATGACGCGTTCGCCAACATACATTACATACCTCTCCTCGTGGCGGTACTGCGGCACCACGACGCCGGTTTCTTTTATGGCTGCCGCTTTTCCGATTCGTCCCCAGCGTATGAGGTCACGACTTGCGGCGACATAGACGCTGGCGATTTTTTCTTTGGTGAATTTGTAAAGCAAGACGTATTTGCCGTCAATCGCTGAAATACGGAAATCATGACACTTGAGAGGATTGATCCTCCTGCGTTTTTCGTCGACGATTTTCGCTTTATCGGAATGAGAAGCGAACGTAAACGCGTCAGTGCTTATGTCCGCCTGAAAACATCCCGTTTGTGGCAGCGTGTGGTAGAGGAAGACTCTATTGTTGTCTGCAAACACACCCAAGGGCATTGTGTCGCCGGATGATGCAGGGGTGACTTCCATAGAATAAATTCCCTAACAACTGTCAGTTCACACTTTTACATTACACCCATTCTCAATTCATATACAATACCCTATTTCATTATAGGATTACTTGTTGTTACGAATGGGAGGGTATGCCCCAGATAGGCTAATAGAAGGATTGGAAGCTTTTGACGAAGACCTCTCCAATTGTCTCAATTTCCAGTCTGTGTTCCGTGCCCACTGAAACTCGAAGAAACGGAATACCAGCGCGGTACCGGACAGCAGTCAGGTAGATCCTCGTGGTGTTGAGCCCGAAACTTGTGCCGGAGACGATAGCAACGTTTTGTCGTCTAGCAACGGCGATGATGCGAGAAATCACGCGTTTGTAAAACCGAATCGTGCGATACTGCGGTTTCACCTCAATGACAAAGAAACTCCCCATCCCCGGGTAGACAATGCGGGCAAATGGGGCGCGGCTATGATCGTCAATGAACGATTGAAGACGTTTTACCATGAGGGTAGCATTGCGCTGGTGTCGCATAAACCGTCTCGTCAACAATTTCCGATTGGGTGTCGGGAGCGAAGCAACGCTGCTGTCAGCAATGTTGGTGCCAAGATGTTCTCGATAGTCAAAGAGCTTAATTGTGTCGCCTCCGTAACTCCAGATGATGCCGCCGGTCACGCGGTCTAATCCGAACTGGTGATATTTATTGAGGCTTTCAAAGACAATGATACGGATTTTGGAAAATCGTCCTTGGATCAGGGGGAGTGGCTGAAAAAAAACAGAGAGCGATGTGTTATCGACAACAAAAAAACACTCGCGCTTGACCCATTTAACGCAAAAGCCAAGAATTCTCGGAAGATCCGGGATCGTCACACCGGGCGCATTGGTGAGGCTGTCAAAAAGGATAACAGACGGCTGGTGGGATTTGATCGCTTCACAAACAGCGTGTGTATCTGATTCGTCAACTTCAATCAGCTGATTCCCGAATGCTTTTGTGACAAGATCTTTATTTTCAAAATAGATATTGCGACCGATGACGACGGGTCCGGCGATGCGTTTTTCAAGCATAAGATAAGACAGTATTGTCGTAAATGCCGCCATGCCGCTTGAGGTGGCATAGGCGTTGATAGGGAATTTAATGAAGCTGTCCACATACTCTTTGATAAACAGCCGTTCGTATTCATGCGCGTCCCAGTGCTGGTCGCGCTTGTAATCGTTAATCGTCGCATAGATTCTGCCGGTTTGACTCCCTGCTTGGGAGTACGCGGAATGAAGAAAAGAGGGAGATTGCCAGTCCGCAGACGTCAAGATGGATCCGAGAATCCCTTGGTGGGAACGAAGGATGTGATGCTCATCGTCTTTTTGTCGGGCTAATGCGTTGACTGCATCGACCGTGGGCAATGTGAACGGAAGATTCTTTTGGACGGCGGCAATGCGCGCACGCAGGTTGGAATAATCTCCAGAAAGCTTGTTAGCAAGCCCAGTTGCTATTTCGACTGATTGTTTCGGAAGTTTGTTTCGGAGGCTATCGATCGTTTTGAGGAATTTTTGCAACCTTTTGATATTGGAGCTTGCTAGGCAGTCAAGTTCCTCAAAATCTTCAGCCAAGTCAGTGAGCGATTGAGCAATGAGTGTACGGGCCGTCATGATTTGCTTGTCGCAGGCATTTCATTATACCATTGTGAGAAGGTATGACGTTTGTGAAGCGGTTTTTCCGGACACAGAATATAACGCTTGCCCGCGTCCCTGTTGGTTTGGGGAACATCATGCTGCCGATAGCTCACCTGCGTGGAGGGAACCCCGGGCCGACACTTGTTATCACCGCCGGCATGGACGGCGATGAGTATGCACCGATTGCCGCGGCGTATCAACTTATCGAGGAATTCCAAACAAAGCGGTTTGCCGGAGCGCTCATCATCATCCCCATCGTCAATACACCCGGGTTTGAAAAAGAAATGAGCGCCAATCCGATGGACGGCAAATTCCCTAAGCGCATCTATCCGGGTAATCGTTCAGGCAGTCCTACAGAACGCCTCGTTTACTGGCTGCATACGAACGTCATTCATCAAGCACACGTTTGGCTCGACATGCACGCTGGCGCTTTGAGCGAACGCCTGACCCCGTTTGTTCACGCGTGGGAAACGGGAAATGCTGCTGTTGATGCCAAAACGAGGGAAATTCTTATGCACATAAAAGGAGGCATATGTGTGTATGAGCGAACACATGGAGCCGGAAAAGCACAGATCCTTGCAGCCCATGGGTGCGGGTATGTATTGACAGAGTCAGGCGACTTCGGACACGTTCATACGCCGTCCATCAACCGTCACCTTTTGTGGGCGCACACGGTCATGTCATGTGTTGGCAATCTCAAGAAAGGATACGCAAAAGAGAACGATAAAACAGTTTACCGCGCGATTGATACCTATCGCGTTGGTAAGGAGGGAGTGTGGTATCCTGCTGTTTTTTCATCAACAGTAAAACGAGGGCGACTCATGGGGGTTGTGCGCGGGTTTGATTATGGAGTGAAGGAAAAAATACTTGTTAGAGAAAGCGGTACAATGCTATGGATCAAAGAGGGGATGCGGGTCAACGCAGGCGACACGGTTTTGGGCGTCGCGCGGCAGGAGATGATTCTACGTTGAGAGGCGGGAAATAGTGTAAGATAGAATATGGTATGCAACTGCCCGACGAACAGCTCAAGGGTCTTCTTGTTGATGGGCAATTAGTGACGAGCGACCAAATTGAGGAAGCAGAAACGTATGCAAAGACCGCACACGTCACCCTTGCCGCATCGCTTATAGAAAAGGGCTTTCTTTCTGATGATCAGATTGGCCAAGCAGTCGCGGCTCACCTCAAGGTCCCGTTTGTTTCGCTTTCCAAGCTTACAATCCCAGAGGAAGTTTTCCACATAATCCCCGATAAAGTCGCGCGTAAACACAAAGCTGTGGCGTTTGCTCGCGACACCGAAGGCGTAAAAGTCGCGCTTGCAGATCCCAGCGACACGCAGCTGCCAGAAATGATTGCCAAAAAAACCGGTGATCGGGTCCTTATCCATTACGCAACGGATAAAGATATAGAAAATACGCTTCAGATCTATAAAAAGGTGCTGCAAAAAACGATCGATGAACTCCTGAAAGAAGATATCCGCAAAGCAACGACGCTGGTATCCGATGATCTGCCGATAGCAAAAATCGTTGATGTTCTCATTGACGCCGCGTACCAAGATAAAGCGTCGGACGTGCACATAGAACCGGAAGAAAATGATTCGCTCATCCGTTTTCGCATCGACGGCGTCCTCCATGATGTGCTGCGTGTTCCAAAAGCGCTCCATGACCGCATTATGACGAGGATCAAAGTCCTTTCCAGTTTAAGAACCGATGAGCATCTAAGTGCGCAGGATGGCAAAATGCGTATGGCTCTTGAAGAAGAGCAACTGGATATCCGCGTATCCATTCTGCCTATCGCAGAAGGAGAAAAGGCGGTGTTGCGGCTTCTTTCCTCGCGCAGTCGGCAATATACGCTTGCAGATTTGGGCATGAGCGAGGGAGATTTGCAAAAAGTGACGGACGCGTACAACAAATCCTACGGCATGATTTTGTCTACCGGGCCAACTGGCAGCGGCAAAACAACATCGATCTACGCGATCCTCAAAATATTAAATACGCGCGAGAAAAACATCACGACGATCGAAGATCCCGTGGAATATCGAATTAAAGGCGCGAACCAAGTGCAGGTAAACGTAAAAACCAACCTGACATTTGCAAACGGCTTGCGAAGCATCCTTAGGCAGGATCCCAACATTATTTTTGTCGGCGAAATCCGCGACAGCGAGACGGCAGGTATTGCTGTCAACGCGGCTCTGACCGGTCACTTGGTATTATCCACGCTTCACACCAACGACGCGGCGACGGCAATTCCGAGGCTTACCGATATGGGGGTCGAGCCATTTTTGGTTGCGTCTACCGTCAATATCATCATTGCGCAGAGGCTCCTTCGTAAAATCTGTGATACATGCAAAACGTCGTATGAAATGTCGCAGATTGACCTTGAGAAACATTTTCCGCGACACGTTCTCCATAAACACTTCGGCCCCAACCCCGTGCTCACGCTGTATAAAGGCAAAGGGTGCAAGGTGTGCCACAATACCGGATATGCCGGCAGGCTCGGCGTGTTTGAAGTTCTCGAAGTCACCAAAGACATCCGCGAGCTCATTGCGGGAAAAAGCGACTCGGAAGCGATAAACCAAAAAGCCATTGACGAAGGCATGAATTCGATGCTTGACGACGGACTTGAGAAGGTTATAAAAGGGTTAACGACGATAGAAGAGGTACTGCGCGTGACAAAGGTGGAGGCCGTATAACTTGTATGGAAAACGTTACGGTGAGCGGCAGCGACAAACTGGGTCTTATTGGAAGTCTGGCTACGATGCTTTCTGCGGGTATCCCGATCCTTGAGGTTGTCAATTCGCTTCGCGAAGACGCCAAAGGCGGACAGCGGATTATCCTCAACGCCATGCTGGATGACCTTATGCAGGGGAAGCATGTTCATCAAACGATGGCGAAGTTCCCGAGAGTTTTCGATAAGGTAACGGTCAACGTCATTAAAGCCTCTGAAGAAGCCGGAACGCTTGACGTAACGCTTAAAGATTTACGCATCACGATTCAAAAAGACATGGAATTTGCCGACAAAGTGAAAGCCGCGCTTATTTACCCCATCTTTATTATGGTTGTGTTTGCCGGTGTACTCCTTATGATGCTTATCGTCGTTGTGCCGAAAATCAGTCAAGTTTTCGCGCGTCTGCGCGTCAAGTTGCCGCTTCCCACGAGACTGCTGATTGGTATGTCCACGGTGCTTCTCAACTATACTATTCCATTCCTTGTCATAAGCGCTGTGATCATTGCGGGGACTGTGATTCTATATAAAAAGAAACGTCAACTGGTGACTGAAGTATTTTTTTCGCTGCCGCTTGTGCGCGACCTCGTCAAACAAATCGACATTACGCGGTTTACGCGGAGCCTCCACCTTTTGCTTTCCTCGGGACTGCCGATTACCGCAGCTTTGGAATTGACACAGGACGTGGTCGTCCGGCGGGCAACGAGTAAAATCATCGCAACCAGCCGCGAAATGGTGTTTGCCGGCAAGCCGCTGTCGGAGGGGTTTCGTGCGGCAAAAGGATACGTGCCGACGATTATGATTAAACTTATGGAAGCAGGAGAAAAAACAGGGACGCTCGATAAATCCATGCAGGACATCTCCGAATACTTTGATTATCAGGTGACCAATACGCTTAAGACATTAACCGCGCTTCTTGAACCGGCGCTTCTTGTGCTCGTTGGCGTCGTGGTGGGCGGCATGATGGTTGCAATCATTGCTCCTGTCTACGGGCTTATTAGCCAAGTGGGTGCGCGGTAATGACTATGGTGAAACGACGAACGAACGGATTTGTATTTATTGAACTCATCGTCATGTTGGGCATGGTTGCAGTGCTCGGAGGATTGATTGTGACCAATCTGTTCGGGTCGCAGCGGAAAGCGCATCTGGTGGGGACAATAGAACCGTTGATAGCGGATATTAAAAGTCAGCAGGCTAAAGCGATGACCCGAGAGGCAGTTGAAGGATCAATTCCAGCAGGATACGGCGTCCGGTTTGAAACGACCCGTTACGTTTTGTTTCACGGAGCAACGTACAATCCCGCGGACATGTCAAACCAGATTTTTCCGCTTGAAGACCATGTGACGTGTAGTGAGATACTCGTACCAGATGGAGTGGTCGTGTTTCGTATAGGAAGCGGCGAGCTTGCGTCATTTGTAAGCGGACAAGATCGCGTGACGTTGCGCACGTCTGATACCAATGAGACAAAGACCATTCAATTCAACCGATATGGAATCATTACATCGATTCAATAATGCTAGTTGTTCCGCGCGCGGGCAGATGCTTGTTGAGCTCCTGCTTGCGTTGGGGTTAAGCGCGATCATGTTGCCGGCGCTCCTTATCGGCCTTGTTGCTTCACAAAGCGGCAAGGCGCAGCAGGCGCAACGATTTGACGCCACAACCCTTTCCAAAGAAGCCTACGACGCCATCCGAATTGTACGCGAGTTGGGGTGGGCGGGTGTATCTACCAACGGCACGTATCACCCGGAAGTAACCGGCAGTACGTGGTCGCTTGTTCCGGGAGTAGAAACAGTAGGTGGGTTTTCGCGGTATATTACGATTGAAGATGCCCAGCGGGATGCAACCGGCGCGCTTGTGTCTTCTGGCGGCATACCGGACCCGTCCACAAAAAAGGCAACAATCACCATATCGTGGAATACCCCATATCCGTCGCAGATGAGCGCAACGTATTACATGGCTCGAACAGACAATACAGCGGTGACGCACACAAGCTATGACGATTTTGACGACGGGACGACAACGCATACGCAAGTGACTAATGTATCAGGAGGGGAAGTCAAGCTTGCTCCCAACACCAAAGGCCAGTGGTGTCAGCCGCAACTGTCCGGCGTGACGATTGATCTGCCCGGCACACCCAATGCAGTAACTGCTGTCGAAGGAAATATCTATGTCTCAACCGGCGCTCAAGCGATTCCTTCTCAAGATTCATTTGCGCATATCGTGGTATCCAATACCGACCCTCCAGTTTTTAGTTTGCGCGGAAAACTGCGCGGGTATAAGACAAACGCGGTATTTGGCGAATCAGACTGGGGGTACATTGCCACGACCAATGATACGAAAGAAGTCGTCATCATCAACCTCAATCAATTTGACGATGAACCGAATAAACTGTACCACGAAGAGGGATATTTCAACACGACGACAAATACTGGCGGGAGTTCATCTACGGACGCAGATACGGTATTCGTTATGAATAATCGGGGATATATGACTGCGGGGAATTACCTCTATGTATTTAATCTGGACAGCAAATCCGGGTCGCGTCCGAAAATCGGCAACCGCATCCAGTTTGCGAATTCCGGAGATACGGCGGGAGAGATCTACGGACGGGTAGTTGACGGCACGACGTATATTTTCGTAGCGATTCAAGGGAGCACCCCTGAAGAGTTAAAGGTCCTTAACGTCACCAATCCGTCGGATTCCAATCAGTGGAGGGTGGTCGGTCAAATAAACATAGAGCCAAACAACTGTAGTTCGCTTGAATCCGGCAAAGCCGTGTTCGTCAATCCTGCCGGCACACGCGCATTTATATCATCGACCAACGATGCGAGCTTCAAAGAGTTTTTCGTCATCGATACGACGAACAAAACAAATCCAACACTCATTGGTGGTTTGGCAACCAACCCGCCGTGCACCAATGGCGGGGGCTATGAAGCCGGGGGCATGGATCCGGAGCAATCCGTCGTCGTATCACTACAGGAAAACCGCGCCATACTGGTGGGATTAAACGGCGAGGAGTATCAAGTATTAAATATCACCAACGAGGCGTCGCCAACCCGCTGCGGCGGCCTCAATTACAACACCGGACTGTATGGCGTGGCTGCGGTCAAAGAAGCGGACGGAGACGCATACGCGTACATCATTACCGGAGACAATCCCAGGAAAGTGCGGATGATCCAAGGGGGTCCGGACGGCCCGTATCTGGAGAGCGGAACGTATGAATCATCACGTATGGATGTAGGGAGCGAGGCGACGTTTAATCGTTTTGACGTCACTGCCGACCTTCCGCCACAGACGGCGATCGAATATCAAATTGCGGTAGCCGATCCTGTTGGCGGAAGCTGTGATACTGCCAACTATGTGTTTGTTGGGCCCGATGGAACACCAGCAACCACATTTACCGGATCTGGCGCAATTCCACTCAACAATGACGGTGCCGGCTATGAGAATCCCGGGCAGTGCCTGAAATATCGCGCGTATTTATCAACGAGCGACTTTAGCGTCACGCCGCAACTACTGGATATTTTATTTAACTTTTCATTATGAAACGCGCCGTCCGCCCGCAGGGGTTTACAATCGTTGAACTTTTGATTTACAGCGGGATTTTGTCGATATTTCTCATCGTTCTGACGACCATGTTTACGTCTGTTCTGGACGTTCAACTGGAATCGGAAGCCACAAGTAGCGTCGCAACCGACAGCCGGTATTTGTTCTCTCGGTTTGCCTATGACATCGGCAGGGCCCAAACCGTTTCCGTGCCCGCATCGTTGGGCGAACAGTCTGCGACGCTGACACTGGTCATTGACGGCGCGACATACGTCTATGGTCTTTTAGGTGAAAACATCGTGCTTACGACGCAGGCGGGGACGGATCAGTTAAATAGTTTTGGCACCCGCATATCAGGCTTGTCTTTCCGCCGCTACGGAAACGCGGATGGCAAACACAGTATCCGAATCGCATTTACAGTAACGAGTAGAACGCTACGGTCCGGCGCACGGCCCGAACAGCGAAGTTTTCAAACGACTATCGGCATGCGATGAAACAAAAAGGACAGGCATTAGTTATCTTGCTGTTTTATATGGTGATTGCGATTGCCTTAACAACGACGGCAGTTGCTGTGATTGTCGCCAATTCGTTATCCATCACCCGTACCGAGGAAGGAGCGCATGCGCTGGAGATTGCTGAAAGCGGCGCGGAAAATGCGCTCATTCGGCTTATCCGAGATACGACGTATAGCGGCGAGACGCTGCCGATGGATGGCGGGACAGCAGAAATAACGGTAAGCGGAACAAACGAGAAAACGATTGTATCCCAAGGAATTGTCGGAAAGTTTCGCAGAAGCGTAGAGGTGGTTGCACGATTTACCGACGGCGTTTTAAGTGTGCTATCCTGGCAGGAGATCTAACGCGCTATGTTTAATCAAAAATCCATCATTGTGCTTTACATTGATCGCGGCAGGCTCATGTTTTTCGGCGGGAACCTCTCTGGCGTCGTGACGCTGGATTTGCCTGCAGCTATCGCGCGTGACCTGGAAATCGTCAACCGAGACGCCCTGTACACGTTTATCAAGCAATGGATGAAACAGGTGAATCTTGCTCCCTGTGAATTGTTTGTTGTGATTGCCGAATCGACGTATTTTGAAAAGATTATCCCAAACGGCGACGTCGTGCAAATTGAGACAGAAGCCATACGGTTTTTTGATACCGTGCCGTTTGAGTCTATTTGGGCGAAAGTGTACCCCGCGCAGACGGCACGACGGGCAATTGCGATCAATAAAACATATATTGACGCCGTCTGTCAGGCGTTTGCGCTCCAAGGGTTTACGACGCGCGCGGTCGTGCCGGTTTTTACATTAGGAGAAATTGCCAAACGCCGTGTATTTGATGGTGCTGTCGGCCAGTATGTGCTGCGGAGTGTTGACGCCCTGTCGAAATATAATATCATCGAACCGGAACAAACTCCTTCGGCTGCCGACCAGCCCGCGCCCGCGGGCGAGAAGAGCACCAAGCGGCCAAAAAACACAAGCCTTCCCTTCCTTTTGGGTGCCTTTGGATTTCTCATTGTTGTCCTTGTCATCCTCGTCATTACCCAGATGGGATAGATCCAAAAACCCCGCCGAAAAGCGGGGTTTTGTCAGTCCATTGTAAAAGGGTTACCTCGTTACTGAAATCGTTGCCCCCAGTTCTGCATCCGGAGCAGAAACCGTGATCCGGTTGTCTGCCGCGTTTTGGACGATGTTATACCCGGTTGCATACGCAGCACCACAGTTGGTGATGGGCGCCCCAGGCGGTGTCCCAGTCTGCGGGTCAACCGGCAATGCCGCAATATAGGTGGTAATCAGGTCGGCACAGATGTCCGCACCCGTGTCGCTGATTTCCTGATCCACATCGGTGATGCCGGCCGGCAAGTTTCCCCTGTTATCAGCCATGTACTGGCCGACGGCATTGAGGATCGCGTTGACGTCGCTACTCCTCTTGGTATTATTTGCCGACGCAAACTGTCGCGCCGGGTTAATGGCGATTAATGTGATTGCCAGCAGTACCGCCAAAATACCGATGACAACTAAAAGTTCTATGAGCGTGAAACCCCGACGCCCGGCGGGCAGATAATGTTTCATATACTTTAACCGTATCGTATGGGCTCATTCGTTGTCAAGTGGGTGCGGCGGGGAACAATGTTTAGCGCATGAGAATAATCCAAAAAAATATACCCGCGGCGATGCGGTAGATGCCAAAGGGGATAAATGAACGGGTTTTGATAAACTTCAAAAACTCCTTGACGATCACTGTTGCCGTGATCCATGATCCGATAAAGCCGATAATCAGGAGCGCCCACTCAAATGCTGAAAACGCACATGAGCTTTTCATAAGATCCCACCCTGTGGCAGCCAGAATCGTGGGGATGGCAAGGAGAAATGAAAATTCAACCGCGGTTTTTCGCTTCAACCCCACAAGCAGCCCTCCGATGATCGTTGCCGCCGCGCGCGACACGCCGGGAACAAACGAGAGTAATTGGAAAAAACCAATGGCGCACGCTTGGTTGGCACTCATTGTTTCCATTGCGTGCGTGCGGCCGTTTGCTTCCTTATAGAGAAGTTCCACCGCAATGAGAAGCAAGCCGCCGAGGACAAGCGCCCAGGCCGTCACGAGCGCATTTCCCAGAAGCGCGGATTTGATAAACGGATAGAAGGCAAAGCCCAAAAGAGCCGCGGGCACAAATGCGATAACGACGCGCTTCAAAACGAGTGCAGAGTGAGTGAGTTTGCGCAGGTACATCGTGACGATAGACGCAACAGCGCCCAGCTGGATAAACAGCTCAAAGCTTGTGGCAAAGTCTGTTTGGGCAACGCCGAGGAGTTTTGAGGCTAAAATCAGGTGGCCGGTACTGGAAACCGGCAGAAACTCCGTAACTCCCTCGACAACCGAAAGAACGATTGCATGGAAAACGGTCATGGAGTAATAATAAAGGAAGTGTGGGTATTTGACAAAAGCCTATAGTTTTTATATACTTACAGCATATGCCTGTCTCTTTGCAAGAACAGCAATTGCCTCAATTCGCACCCAGCCAAGAAGATCAAGGAGGAGAGAGGTCTGATCAAATTCATACTCTCCTCAATAGATTAGAAGAGGAAGGTTATCAGCCGAAACAACAATCGGATACGCTCGAAAGCCTCTGTTTTCCGGATGGAAGAAACGGAGACGGATCCGTATCTATTAAGACGTTGTTAGCTGATTTTCAAGAAATGGATGAGATGGTGCTGGCAAAAATAGCGCTTGGGATGCATCCAGAAGGTCCCCGACAAGATCCCTCCGTTAGACAGCGTCAGATGAATGCCGCGCTCTTTGTTTTAGTCTCTACTTATGGAATTGAGGAAGCAGGAAGGCTAATAGATTCTGTTGGCGCTGGTTACGCTGAAGAGATGTAACGTCCCTAAAGCCCCTTAAACCGATACCGTTTGATATGCGTTCCTCCGGATTTGAGCGTGGTTTTGACGATGAGCGACGCGCCGGTTATGCCGTAGTGCGGCGTGCACACGCCGTGGCTGCAGGTGCCGAAATAGAGGTCGCGCGCCTCGGTGGCTTGGCCGGTTGGGACAAATGACCCCACGACGCCTTGGGAGACGCCGTTAGCGAGGTAACTTAACGTGTAATCAACGCGTCTGACTCTCCCCAAATTCAAGAACGTCGCAACGATGCTGTTGGTGTTTCTCGAGAGCTTGACTTGCGAGTAGGCGACGCCTGCAGCTTTTGGCACGCGGATTCTTTTTTTGGCGGCAGAGACGGGAGAGAGAAGAAAGAAAAACAGAAGAGAAAAGAAGGCCACATACACGATTCGTTTCATGGTGCCTCATTATACCACGCGCAAAAAGACGTGTTATACTACGGCGTATGAATGCAAAACGCCTCCTGATTATTGCCGGCGTGGTGGTCATGATTCTTTTGGCAGGCGGCGTATATATCTGGCAATCCAGGCGCGCGTTTCAACAAGGAGAAACGCCGGAAATTTCTTCGGATAATCCGCAGGCACCGGAAGAACTTCTCACGTGGGAAGACCCCGCGGGATTTTCATTTCAGTACCCCAAAGGCGTTGAGATTGATAAACACGATGAAGACCAAGACAATTATGCGCACGTGGAACTTACCCATAAAGATCACAAAGGAAGCATTGTCCTTTGGGTAAAAGACGCACCTTTAGGCATAGAAGATGCGGCCTCGTGGGTAAAGAAGGAAAAAGCCTTTCGCGGTGCAAACATTTTGGATACGACGATCGGCGGGCAGCAGGGGAAGAAGGTTTTGGTTTCAACACCGGCAAACAAACTCTACGTGGGGACGGTGTTTGATGACCTGTTGTGGTATGTCGAAACAACGCCGCAAGACAGTGCGTATTGGGACATCGCCCACGAAACGATTATTAATAGCTACGCATTTACCCCCTTAGAACAACCAGCAGCAGGCGGATCGGTGGGGGGTGGAGATGAAGAGGTGGATGAGGAAGAGGTGGTGGAATAAAGTAAGTAGGGGACACATCTGAACAAGTGTCGGGAGTGGAATCCAAACGAAAAAATATATGACCAGTGAGGACAGCAATGATCAAGATTATCGCATAGTGTTTGATGGACCATCCGTTGAAACGACTAATGTTTTGTTTGGTCCCCCCGAAGAGCCATGGGTAGTTGAGGATGTCTATAGTAACGGAGAAAGAAGAAGACATCGGATCCTCAATCCTGATAGACAATACCCCTTCCAGTTTTTGTTTTTTGGGATGAAACAGTTTCCAAGGAACAGCAATCGGTGATAACAGAGGCTGTGATGGACTTGTTAAACGCAGTTGGACTACCTCAACAGATTGGACATTTTTATGGTAACTGGCGAGAGGAACAGTATCGAAATCCAGATGGTTCACTTCGGCCGTACGCAAGTATAGCTTGGCAGATAGAGTCTAAATGGGATCCAAGGATACGTCAGGTGTACGCAGATAAAGTGATAAAGGATATGTTTGCCGACCCATATCAATTACGTGCCCCACATTGGGAAGTATTATTAACCAATTGCGACATGACCATGGCAGATACGAACTTTGTTATAGGGGGGGCTTTGCCCGATTTGGGGACAGTAACTTCGCTTGCTCGTTTGGAACAGGTCCAAGATCATAATTTGCGACGAGAATGTATTCGTACCCAAATATTTCATGAAATAGGTCATGTGTTTAACTTGCCGGATCCCGATCGCGAGCACGCTGTTGAGTATTTACTTGGAAAACACTGTGCCCGTCGTGGTTGCAGTATGAAGCAAGGGTTGAATGTGCCTCGAGATTGGGAACTAACTACTCGCGAGAGACTGGCGGCGGGAGGAAGGCCATATTGCGATGATTGCACACATTACCTTCTGATTAAGTATAGGCGCCAAGAATAAGCTATTTTCCACATAACACTACGCAGCCCCAAACATTGACATTTGGTCTATTATTTTCTATAATTGTAGACGTAATGTTAATTTACGTCTATAGATATGCCAAAAAATGCACTTATTGACCTTCTTCATCTGCAGAATCCGTGGTGGAATAACCCTGACTACCAGCCTCGTGAAGACCGACTCATGCATCGGCAGTTGTTTGACGAGTTAGCCAGGAACGCGCAAGGGGTACGGCAAATTATTGGTCTGATCGGATTACGGCGTACGGGGAAAAGCACACTTCTGCGGCAGATAATTGCTAGACTCCTTGAGAAACTTCCACCCAAATATATTCTGTACTTCGCATTTGATGAGCCGGCAGTAGCGGAAAATCCAGAAACCCTTACATCGATCATTCAATTCTATCTCCAAGAAATTCTGCGAACCAATATCCATTCGCAAGACAAGGTTTGCTATCTTTTTTTCGATGAGATTCAACTCGTTCCCTACTGGCAGGATATCTTGAAGCGGTACTATGATCTTTCTCCATATTTCAAATTTATTGTCAGCGGTTCATCGAGTTTGTTTCTGCGCAAGGGATCGCGGGAAAGTTTGGCAGGACGCATGTTTGAGAAGAAATTACCTCCGCTTTCTTTCCGAGAGTATCGTTCTCTCAATCCTGAAGGATCATTCACTGATTATTTGGCATTTGGCGGTTTTCCCGAATTATTGCAATTTCCCGAGAGTGTTCAACGAATCGAATACCTCAAAACTTGGATTATCGGTAAAATCCTGGAGATAGATATTCCTAAATTAGCCGGCATTCGCCATGGGGTTGAGTTTGAACGACTTTTCTGGTCAGTACTCCCCAATACCGGATGGATTATGAGCTTTCCAAAACTCGCCGTAGACGTAGGTTTAAAGCGTCCAACACTTTTTAAATATCTTTCATTTCTGGAAGGATCGTTATTGGTGAATTCTGTTATGAATGTTGCTGGAAGTTTCCGTTCTACTAGTAGGGTTCTGCGGAAGCTCTATCCAGCTAGCCCCAACTTTTTGTCGGTTCTGCCAGAACATGCCAGCATCGGGGCTTACGCAGAAGCCTATACCGCTCAATATCTGTGGGATAAGGGGATCGCATACGGACTCTATCATAGCCATGGACATGAGATCGATTTTCTGATCCACGAACAAAAAACCGCAATAGAAGTAAAATATCAAAATACTATTCACCCGGGGGATTATCGGTTTTTGGCATCACTTGTGAAGGAAAAAGGATATAGAGGAGTTATTCTAACGAAACAAACTTCGGAAACGCTCCTTGATGGAAGGATTACCTGTCTACCCTTGGATCGACTTGAAGAAACAGGGCTGTAGTGATATACTCTCTCTTGACCTAGGAACAAAGTGTTCGGACCAGTCTTTTTAAGAAACCTCGTGTTTCTTCCTTAGGCGTTCGTGTCCCCTTCAAGTCCTAAGGAGAAAGGAATCCCATATGGCAACAAATCTATTTGTAGGGAATCTTCCTTACAGCATGGATAGTGCGAAGCTTGAGGAATTATTCCGGCAAGCTGGAAACGTAGCGTCCGCCAAAGTGATTTCGGATAAATATTCCGGACGATCACGCGGATTCGGATTTGTCGAAATGGCATCCGACGAGGAAGCGAAAAAAGCCATTGACATGTTCAATGGCAAAGATGTGGACGGGCGACCGTTGGTCGTCAATGAAGCAAGACCCAGGGAAGACCGACCACGAGGATAAACAAGTCAGCAAAACACGGGTACGTAGTTACCTGATGATCAAACGAAATTAAGAAACCTCGCCGATGAGGCGGGGTTTTGGCGGGAATGGGATTTACGAAAATTGGTAAATTTACTTCCATTTTGTTACCATACGCCCATATGTTTCAGAGTCCCACGTATGGAAGTCTGGAGCTTCCCCAGGTACGGGAAAAAATTCTCGGCTTTCTTTCCAAAGAACCGGAGAGCAAGTATCAGATCGTCATCGGCACAGATTCCCAGCCGCATAACGGCGTAGGGGTTGATTTTGTGACAGCAATTGTTGTCCACTGCATTGGGAGCGGCGGCATCTATTTTTGGAAGCGCATCGTCAATAAAAAACACTATGTCCTCCGCCAGCGAATGTATGAGGAAGCGACGATGTCACTTGAAATGGCGGAAACCGTCCTTGCGCTTCTTCATAAAGACGGCGTAACGAAATACGATGTAGAAATCCACGTTGACATCGGCCAATACGGCGACACCCGCGAGATGATAAGCGAAATTGTCGGCATGATCCGCGGGAGCGGGTACAACGTAAAAACCAAACCGGAAAGCTACGCCGCAAGCAAAGTAGCGGATCGGTACACATAAATACAAGCACAAGGCACATAATCATAATTAGTGCTTAGGATTTTGGATGTACAAAAGAACGGAGGTGATATGCATGAGTAATAAACTATTGATCGGTCTTGTGGTACTTGCCGCAGGAGCGCTCATTGGCTGGTACTGGTTTAGCGGCGGCACGCCGAAACCGACCGCGCCCGCGCAGCAGGAGACAGCGGAAGAACACATTCAGCCCACCGGTACAAACAGGGAGGATTCGATGCCAACGTCAGGAGCAATTGGTGGGCAAGGAAGCGAAATGGAAAAAGGCGGCGTCGTCGCCCGATCCGTGGTGACATATACTGATACGGGATTTGCCCCCACCTCGGTATCAGTCAAACGAGGGACCACGGTGACATTTGTCAACGAATCAAGTGGCGCTATGTGGGTAGCGTCTGACGTTCATCCGACTCACCAACTGTTGCCCGGGTTTGACCAATTAAAGAGCGTTACCAATGGCGGGACGTACGAGTACACATTTACGAAGGTTGGTACGTGGCGCTACCACAATCACGTCAAGCCGGAGGCAAAGGGAACAGTGATTGTGACACCGTGACAAGAAAAGCGACAAGAAACACCAAGCGCGCAGTAAGTTCTTGATTTTTTTATGCTTAAGCATGGAAAAATCAAGAAGGCCAAGGAGATTAAAAGGAGATTAAAAAAGATCAAGGAGATCGAGGAGACCGGGGAGATTAGGGAGACCGTTAGGCGGCGGGTGTTGGCGAGGGGGTGGGGATGGGCGCGCATTTGCCGCCAGTTGGCTCGGTGCCTTTGATAAAATACTCCGGTCTGCCGAAGTAGCATGGGAGAGAAATAATCGTATCTGGTTTTGGTAATACTTCATCCTCTTTATCTTTGAGGAGCTCGGTCATCAAGTCATGCCAAATGGGCGCTGCGCCGGTGACGCCGCTTGTGAGGTACGGGTCCATCGGCGCATTGTTGTTGTTCCCCACCCATACGACCACGACGAAAGACGGCGTAAAGCCGATCGTCCAGTTGTCCCGTTTATCGTTGCTTGTGCCGGTTTTAACCGATACGGTTTTTCCGGGAATAACGAGGCTCGAATGAGGACCGAAGGCACTTATTCGCGCGGTATTGTCGCTTAAGATATTACTCAAAATCCACGCGACCTCTGGCCTAACTGCCTGGACGCCGTTTTTTGGCTGGTTTTTTTCTATCACGCGGCCGGTATAGTCCGTCACTTCTAAAACCGGCAACAGCTCCATACGTTTTCCTCTGTGCGCAAGCGAGCCAAAGACTTTGGCCATATCGAGCATCGTGACATCTCCGCCGCCGAGCGTCAGCGACAAACCAAAGCGGCTTTCGTCTTCCCATGAAGTTATGCCCATCAGTCTGCCTTTGTCAATCATTGTCTTGACGCCGATTTTGGCAAGGACTCTAACAGCAGGAACGTTATACGAATTGGCAAGCGCGTATCGAAGCGGCGTTGCTCCGTGGAACCTGCCGTCATAGTTAACCGGCGCATACGGCTGGCTGCCGGGCACGCGGTATACAACAGGAGAATCGTCAAGGATCGTTGCTGCGGTGAATCCGTTCTCTAACGCCGCCGCGTAGGTAACCACTTTTATAGACGATCCAGGCTGTCTTAAGGCTGTCGTCACGTTGACATTGCCCTCGCTGGGAAGATCAAAGTAGTTTTTGCTGCCGACCATCGCAAGAACTTCACCTGTCTTGGGATTGGTGACTAGTGCCGCGCCGTTGCCGACGCGAAGCGGAGCAAGCTGTTCGATGTGACTGCGGACGATGTCTTCTGCTTTTTCCTGTAGGGTGGCATCAAGTGATGTTACAATCCGCAAGCCTCCGCGTTCGATCAACCGTTCGCCGTAGCGCTTTTCCAGAAGCTCCTTGACGTACATGACAAAGTGGGGAGCGCGGATTGCGATACGCGGCTCAACGAACGTCATCGGCGTATCGAGCGCCTCTTGCGCTTCTTCTTCGGTGATATAGCGGTCTTCCACCATTCTCCGTAATACTTCTCTCTGGCGCTCGAATGCTTTGTGGGGTTGGCTGCCAAACGGGGAATATTCAGTAGGCGCTGCAGGAAGTCCCGCAAGGATGGCTGCTTCCGCCAGATTTACCTCACGAATTGGTTTGCCAAAATACGTTTCGCTTGCCGCCTCTATGCCCCACGCTGTGCCGCCGTAGGGAACTTGATTTAAGTACATCTCCAGAATCTGATTTTTGGTATAGAGCCGCTCGGCCCAGAAGGCAAGGAGAATTTCTTTCATTTTCCTCGTGATTCTGACTTCCGGCGTCAGAAGCGCGGATTTGACGAGTTGCTGGGTAATTGTTGACCCCCCCTGGATGCGGTTATTGATAAACGTCTCGCGCATGGCGCGCAGTATCCCGCGGATGGAAAATCCCTGGTGCCGATAAAACTCGCGATCCTCTATGGCAATCGTCGCCTCTTTGACGACGTCGGGAATTTCAGAAAGCGGCAGGGGCGTGCGGTCCTGGTCTGCGTAGATTTCGTAAAGGAGGATGCCGTTTCGGTCAAAAATTTTCGTTGTCACTTCCAGATCGCGACGGGCAAGAAGCTGGGGATTGGGAAGCGCCTGGAGCCACTGGTACACATTTAAGGGAATAAGGACGAACAGGATCGTCACACAGATGCCGGCGATGAATGATTTCACGATATCGATCCGTGACGGAGGATAGATAACGCCTTTTCTCCGGAGGTTTGACCGCGCGGGTCGAAGCGGCGCTTTCAGCGTGGGAAGCCGTATCACCGGTAGCGTAATACGCGGAAATGAAATTGCGGGACATGGCTTTCTTTTGCGCGGGCGGCCTCGGCCGCGCTTGGGGTTTATGATGCTCGCTAAAAAGCTATAGGTTAATCGAGGAATAAAAAAAAGCAGCCGAAACACCCATCGAATACCGTTTCCGATGCCGATGAGAAGGGCCGGAATGAGTAGTATCGCGGTAATGATTGCATTGTTTCGTGGGTGAATATTGTGATTTGGATTTTCGTAGCGGGCCATAGTACACTGTTATACCACAATCTATAGGATGGGAACAATAAGCAAATAAGCGAACGCTAAGCGCGTCGCCTACTTAATAAAGACGGGTTTGGGGGGATCGGCGTGCGTGCAGTCCAGACAGTACCGGGACAGCCCGTCGTCAAGAATGAGTTTTTCTTGCGGTTCAACGTTTTCGGTTTGTCCCTCCGGTGCCAGATCGCCGGTTATCTTGTCTATGATAACCGCGCGTTTAAGCGCTTCGCGTTCAGAAGGCACCGTGCCGTTGATGAAATACTCAAAGCGCGTCGCGCACCCTTTATCATCGCCGTCGTTGGGTGGGTATTTCCCGCTGGGCGTACAGATGTGCGCGCCGACAATGCCGTCGGGCTTGGTGGGCCAGATATCGTTTTGGTCTTTGAGGACCTCGGTCATCAGATCGTGCCAGATGGGAGCGGCTCCTGTCACACCGGACACAAGCCACGGGTTCATGGGCGTATTGTCGTTGTTTCCCACCCACACGGCGACTAAAAATTGTGGCGTAAAGCCGATGGTCCAGTTGTCCCGGAGATCATCGGTTGTTCCGGTTTTGACCGATACCGCGTGATTGGGGATGACAAGCTCCGAGTTTGGCCCAAAGGCTTCCATGCGCGCGTTATTGTCAAGTAGCATGTGGGAAATAAGAAACGCGGTTTCGGGAGAAACGACACGCGGCCCTTGCAGGAGAAGGTGCGAGGGGGCATCTTTATTCAGATTCGGGTCTTTATATTCCTCAAGCACAACTCCGTTTTTATCGCGAATTTCCAAAATGGATACGAGATCTTTGCGGATGCCGGCATTGGCAAACACGCCAAAGGCTTCGGCCATGTCAACCATGCGCACCTCGCCGCCGCCCAAGGTGAGCGACAGTCCATAGCCTCTTGGGTCATTGAGTGTCTCAATCCCGAACGCGCTTGCAGATGCAACCATCGTTTCCACAGAGTTAAGCTTTAGCATTTTCACCGCAGGGATGTTAAACGAGTTGCCCAAGGCAAACCGCAGTTGGACGGGCCCATGGAATTTTCCGTCGTAATTTTTGGGGCAGTACGTTGGTTGATTGAAAACCCCAAAGCATGAAGGGATGTCCAGAAACATACTTGCGGGCGTGACGATTCTGTTTTCGATGCCGATAGCGTAATTTACCGGTTTAATTGATGATCCGGGCTGTCTAATTGCCGTCGTCACGTTAAAACTGCCGGAAGGTGTTGCAAAATAGTCTGTGCTCCCGACCATGGCGAGGATTTCACCGGTTGCGGGTTTGGTAATGAGCGCCGCGCCGTTGGTGACCCGGTAAGATTTGAGCTTCGCAACCTCGGCTGCAACCGTTGCTTGGGCGAACTCCTGCAGATTCAAATCAAGCGTCGTTTTAACTTTCAGCCCGCCTCTCTCCACAAGCGCCTCGCCGTATGTATTTACGAGCTGTTCCTTGACGTACATGACAAAGTGCGGCGCTTTAATCCCTTGTTCCTTTTTATAGACGATTTCTTCTGCTAACGCCTCATCGGCCTGCGCCTGCGTGATGTAGCGGTCTTCGACCATTCTGCGGAGCACCTCTTTTTGGCGGATTTTTGCTTGCTCGGGATGGGCGCCAAATGGCGAATAATATGTTGGTGCTTGGGGAAGGCCGGCAAGGAGCGCGGACTCGGCGAGCGTGAGGTCTTTCACTGACTTGCCGAAATACTTTTCCGCAGCGGTTTCTGCTCCCCACGCGGTGCCGCCATAGGGAACTTGGTTAAGATACAGTTCGAGGATTTTGTCTTTGGGGTAGAGGAGTTCAACCCAAAATGCGAGGATCACTTCTTTAATTTTTCGTATCACCGTGCGTTCGGGAGTAAGAAGCGCGGATTTAACGAGTTGCTGGGTAATCGTTGAACCCCCCTGAAGCGTGCGCTTGGTAACCGAGGCGACAATGGCGCGCAGGAGGCCGCCGACGGGGTTGACGCCTTGATGTTTATAAAAATCCTTGTCTTCTATTGCAATCGTTGCCTGCCGCAGGTATTTAGGAATATCGGAGAGCGGAACCTGCGTGCGGTTTTGTTCTGCAAAAATATCAAACAGCAGTTTGTCGTTGCGGTCGTATATTTTTGTGGAAAGCGGGATGTCGTACCTTCCCAGTTTCGCCGGGCTGGGCAGATCTTTCAATATGAGGAGGTACGACGTTAGAATCATGGCAGCGGGGATAAGCCAGAATGCGTACGCCGCGCGCCGGATGGAGGGTCGTTCTTTATCTTGCCGCGCCGGCGATGTTTTGCGCCGTTGAAACACTGTTTGTATAAACGATCGGATGGGCAACATGGCTTTCATTATAATATACAGCGATACTGTTGCCGAGTGGTGTATAATTGTATGATACGTTACAATAAAAATGATCTAGAAGAAAGGAGCGACCAATGTTTACCGTACCCGATTTACCCTATGAGTATGCCGCGCTTGAGCCGTACATTGATGAAAAGACGATGAGGATTCACCATGATAAACACCACGCAGCGTACGTCAAAAACCTTAACGACGCGCTTGGTGGTCGTGAGCAATTACTGTCGATGCCTATAGAGGCGGTGCTTGTCAATTTGGAAAAGATTCCGGAAGCGATTCGGACGAACGTCCGCAATAACGCAGGAGGACACTACAATCACAGTTTGTTTTGGACAATAATGTGTTCGCCTGCGGTCAATCAATTAACAATAAAACAATTGAACAATTTAGCCATTGGCCGATTGATCACCCAGACGTTTGGATCATTGGAGGAGTTTCAAAAACAATTTACCACAACAGCGATGGGACGTTTCGGCAGCGGGTGGGCGTGGCTTTGTATTGCCAACGGGACATTGACCATTGAAGATACGGCGAATCAGGATTCGCCGTTAATGGAAGGAAAGGTACCAATCCTGGGTCTTGACGTGTGGGAACATGCGTATTATCTGAAGTACCAAAACCTGCGGGCTGACTACATTACTGCATGGTGGAACGTCGTCAACTGGGAGGAAGTTGAGAGGCGATTCAATCAGGCCATGAAATGACGGTGCCATTCACGATATAATAATGGCAATGAAGGCAGAAGAGCCGTTTGCTCGTCTTCGCAAAGAATCTACCGCTACTGTCCTTTTTGCCGCAAGCCAACTATTTGGCGGCAGGGTGGTGCAGGAAGATTATTTCGTTAATTTTCGTGATGAATGTTTCGTCGTTGCCGACGGTGTTAGCAGCGTGCCGCACGGAGACGTCGCAAGCAGACTCGCAGCAGAAACTGCTGCATGGGCATATAAAGTTGTGCGCCGCAGACAATTCTATTGGCATGACAAAAAATTATTTCTGAAACGGATTTTTCGCTCATCCAATTTAACCGTCTGGCAAAAACAGCGGGAAAAGGGGTTTGAATCCGGACTTGCGACAACTCTTCTGGTTGGAATTGTCGGCCCAAAGAACGTTTGGATTGGAAGCGTAGGCGACAGCAGCGCAATATTGTATCGCCAAGGAGCTGTGCGTGTTTTGACGCGCGAGGAAGTGGACCAATCTGGCAGGCTTACCAACGTCGTTGGCGTTAAGCGGTTGGGACTCGTGCCCCAGATTATAAGCGAGCGGTTTGATATCAATGACTGTTTGCTTTTAGCTACCGACGGCGTCACGCGGTATGTTAAAAATAAAGACTTACTCGAGGCGTTTGCTGCGACCGGACAAAGCAACGAAAGCATAAAAAAGGCTGTTTTATCCCTTTTGGGCGTTGCGAAGAAGAATAAAAGTCAGGATAACATGACCGCATGCATCATAAAGCGCGTGGCGATTGACACGCCGGGGTCTTCAAGATTATAGTGAAAGTGTTCCTGCCTCGTGCATTTCTGTATGCAGATTCCCCAATGTCCGCGGCCGCATACGGCGTGTGTCGTCGGGATCGCTTTGGGCGATGAGGGGAAAGGGCGAATCATTGATAACCTCATTGGCGTATTTTTGAAGAAGAAATCCATAACCGGCGTCACAGTCGTTCGATTCCAAGGGGGGAGCAATTCCGGCCATACCGTTGAAGTTGGAAACGTAAAGCTTGCCCTTCATCAGGTGCCAAGCGGCGTGATGTACAAACGAACGACGTGCATCATGGACCGCGGAATGACAATCCATCCGGTGGATTTGATAGAAGAAATTCGTATTGTCGAGTCCATTGGGGGAAGCATACAGGGGCGGCTTTTTCTATCATCTGACGCTATCCTCAATACCGATCTAGATCGAGCGGAAGAACGTCTCAATCGAATTCGTCAGGACAAAGCCGCCGGCGGAACAGGCAGAGGGATCGGGCCGTCGTATGCGCACCACTACGACCGGCTGGGGTTTCACATATCCGATTTCATGTCCAACGACTGGATTAGATTGCTGGGAAGACAGTTTGATCGCTACGCCAAAGAATTTGCCGTGTACGGCATGAAGCTATCGCGCGTTGAAGTGCCGGATTTCGCACAGACAAAAAAGCTTGGCAAGGAATGTACACAAGTGGTTGGCACGAAACCTATATTCCTTAATCGGTTGGCGCAGGCCCGAAGAAAACTTGTTCGCCGCAGGATTGTATGCAACACGTTTCCGATGCACGAAGCGCTCTACAGCGACACGCGGCGCGCGGCAGTATTTGAGGGTGCACAGGCTGTAGGTCTGCACGCGTGGCTCGGGACGTTCCCTGATATCACGGCGTCGGATACGTCTGTGTATGGCCTCCACGCGGGTACTGCTTTCTGGCGAAAAGAAGATATAGAAACGCGCATTGGCGTTTTTAAAATTCCTTACACGTCAAGTGTCGGCGTGCGACACATGCCCACTAGGGCAGGAGATCATTGGGCGGCTCGCGTCCGCGAGGCGGCGCATGAATATGGGACAACAACCGGAAGACCGCGGGATATTCTATATCCGGATCTTGCGCTTCTTTCGTACAACGCGAGAATGTCCGGCGTATCGTCTCTCATTGGTACTCATCTGGACATTGCGTGGGAAGATATGCCGATTCCGGTGTGCACGCATTACGAAGATAAACACGGCAGGGTAATTTCGTATCAGCCCGGTCTTCAGTACCTGATAGACGCTATTCCCCACTATGTGACGCTTCCGGGATGGGATGGAGAAGCCGTTCGGACTGCAAAAACGTATGCCCAATTACCGGTCAATGCAAAAAAGTTTCTTGCCTTCATCAAAAAGCACCTGGGACTCCCAATCCTCGCCGTCACCACCGGGCCTGCGAGGGAGAATTATGTGGAAATAAAGCAATAAAATGTATAATCGACTTGCTGCAGCAAGTCAGTTATAAAAATTGATCCTTCAGGGCCTCACCTATAAGCTTCATTTTTTTTTTTTTGGAACTTGACGGTGTGTGTGATGGTATCTTCTCGTTATACGGAGGTGATATATATGACAAA
>CAZQTD010000010.1:37976-43666 GCA_964596355.1 uncultured Gammaproteobacteria bacterium | reverse complement strand
CTGATTCAAGTAATTATCTCAGACAACACTCGCACTATACGGGGTATGGGTCAGAGTATTTAGCGACTGCGGCATCGTCTATGTACCTAACCGTCCATATGCGGTGTGTATCATGATAGAATCTGACGAGGAAACAGCGAAGCGTCATATGTCATTTCTTTCAAAAATGATCTACGGATATGTTATAAAAGTGTCTAGAAATCCATGAATCCAATTTCCCGCGGAGCATTGAGACATGCTAATCTCCTCAATACTCCTCGCATTGTACTCTTTATTGTATCGTTACCCCCGGAACCGTATCATTCTCTCAACGCACGCACACCATAGTGCGTATCGTGTATCCTGCAGGAATGACTCGCAGGCAGGATGAACATGGGTTTAGCGGATTTTTTAACCGATATGGGGCTTCAAGACAATTCTATCATACACATTTGAATATTAAATATGTTCTATAGCGGCTCTCCCCATTGTTTCCCTCTCATTTATTCTTCTCGACACTCGACATGCGCATGTTCACCATCTCTTTCTCTATGCACGTCATTTTTTACGTAAATTCTCTCTCACCCCTCCTTCGTGCATGTACGTGTCTTTAAGAAGCTATCAGACGACCAAGAAGGGAGTAGGCGTGGTGGAGACGAATAAGTGGGCTCACCGCTTCCTCGCAAATTGCCCTTTACTTCATACGTAAGAGTCGTACGATGAATCTCAAAAACCCATAGCACTGTCAATGAAATGGAGATATTTTTTCCTCGATACGGATTAATTGTGACGTACGTACCTGATACCCACCCAATAACCCCTTGATAGTCCACGTGGTACCAGTTGCTCTGCACATCAGTAAACGGAGCCGATTCCCCTACCGGAATCTGGCAGATTTCAGGAGTACTTGTTGACGGCCCTTTTTATGAGTCACGAGTCGTTTCAGGCAATCGCTCCCTGCTGTCACGAAGAAGCATGAGCGTTTCTTCTTTGAGGGTTCGCCTAATACTCTGAAACTTGGAAAGTGGCAATAAGTAATTGAGATCTTCCGCAATCACCCGCTCCGTCACATGACGCTCAATAAAATCAATAAGTTGCTGTAGATACGCACTGACGGTACGTTTTCGACGCTCCGTAATAATCTCTGGCCGATACCGATAGGCATGAGTGAGAAAATAATGGATATCATAGATGTCTCGACCGGCGATGGTGCCATAGCAATCATACCTATCAAGCGGAGCGACAAGCTTATTGGCTACCATGGTATCCCTCGTCTGACACATCGCATATCGGCGGATATCGGTTAGATAGACCGGAGCATACTGATTGGCTCGTACGCGCTCGGTAAACACGCTTATTTTGATGCTACTTCGTTCACCCGGCCGGCTGGTGTATCCAAGCACAAAAAACAGTCCTTTCTGCTCTTTAACGGTAAATCCGAGGCGACCAGCGAGTGCAGTAAGTTCTTCTTTAATGATCGCAGCCTTCGCGCGTGGCGCCACATCAAAGTCCAGATCCAGCGAAAACCGATCCAACCACCCGGCAAGCGCTGCACAGGTTCCACCTTTAACATACAAAGAGCGTGCCAAATGCCGGCTGTCAATGATTTCCATGAGAAGCCGGTATACATGTGTTTTATGGATGGCATCCTGGGGTCGTGGGAGTATCATAGGTAACCAACCTCCTTTTGAATCGTACGAACCGCCTTCCAGTCGATAGCGCGAGGGTTGTCAAAATGAAAAGCCGGATGAAAATAGCGCATGTCTGCAACAGCCCGGGCGACAGTGGCGGTGGCAACAGCATGGTCATTGACAATGCCGGCATCGTGAAACAGAAACCGGTCAGCGAGCTTACGCACAATATACTCATGGGAAGCAACGGTAAACCGCCGGGAAAAACGGGAAACAAACGTGATCGCAGTCCCGGCCTGAAACAGCACACCCGCCTGTGCAAGCACGGTTTCGCAGCTCACGTAGGAATATGTGTGAATGATGGCGGCACCCAGAATCGTCGGATCAATCTGTTCAAGCGGGATCGTCGCATAGAGTCCCTTATGTACAGGGATGAGGATTCCTTTTGCAACATACCGCTTGATGGTTGTGTACAGCGTATTGCGGTTATCCACTCCCCACAGGACAGCAAGATCATTGGTGTGAAACAGCTTCTGGTGTTGCTTGAGCAATACATCTATCCTGTACATTAATGTACAGGATAACATAATAATTGAGTGTTGTCAAGTATTTGTCTTACTCATTCACCGCAGTCACGTACGTCCCCGACACCCATCCCAGAGTTCCCTGATAATCCACATGATACCAGTTGTTTTGTACGTCATCGTACGGCGCGGACTCGCCTACCGGAATCTGGCCAATTTCAATAGTTGATGTTGACGGCCCCTCACGGATGCGCACGTAGCCCAGGTCATTGGGAAGGACGGTCACGGTGTTTCCTCCTTGAGGAATTGGTGTAGGCGTAGGGGTGGCGTCGCCCGCCGGAGGCATAGGCGACGGCTGGGGCGTCGGTACCGGTGTTGCTGTCGGCGCGGGCGTGACAGTTAGCCCGGGAGTAGGCGCTGCGCCCGCCGGAGGCGTAGGCGACTGCTGGGAGGGTGTTGGTGTGAGCGTGACTCCTAGTCCCTGCCCCATGACCGTTCGCGGATTGTTGACAGCCAAAGCCACCCAGTTGTACATCATGTCTCTGGGTGACGGCTCGTCTACGACGATCGTAAAGCCTTCTGTCGTTACATCGGTAACTGCAGCTTTTACTCCTTCTGCCATAAATGCACTGTCCGTAGCACTCGGCACGACAAGCGAAATGGTAACGATCGGCGGTGTTTCATAGGCTCTCTCAAACGGCACGCGGAGTGATATGGTTGAAGCCGGTAATACCGCCACGCCTGCTGTATCATTATTAAATGTCACTCTGCCGCGGAAGAAAATATCGCCAATAAATTCTGCCAAAGACTCAAAAACCGTCTTTCCTTTGAATATGGCGTCTTTCGTCGCTACAAGGGCCCCCTGAATCGTCATGTCGCTTACTACATTGAGACGTAGTTGCCCTCCATCACTTGCTTCAAACACAAACGCGTCAAAGATGCTTGACGGATCTGTTGTCGCACCCAAAAGCTCACCGCTTGCTGTGGCGCTACCGGCAAGTTGATCAAACAACCCGGATATTGTAGCGATACGCTCGGTTATGAGTTCTCCTGCAAGCACGGTTAGCCCTTCAATCTGTGTCGCGCGAATCCGGTCAGCCGTAATCGTGCCTGCAAATGTCGCATTGCCAAATGCGTCAAAGCGGATTTTGGCTGAATCAGACGCTTCACCTATCGTAAATTGACCATCAGGACCAAGCGTCACGGCAATATTTTCTCCTGTGGTGGGCATAATTGTGTCTGTTAAAAGCTCAGACGTCAGTACCTTTGGCGTAATGATCTCAAGTCCGGCAACAAGCCGGTCAGCTACAACGTTGGACATATCGAGCGATCCTCCTCCAGGCGGCCCCTCGCCCCTTTGACGCAGGAAGAACGAAAGGATGGTAAGCGCAGGATCTTTGGGTTTTGTGATAACTTCATCCCCGCTCTCAAATGGGATCGGTATTTCCGGCAATACGCCCGTAAAGTATCCGTTTTTCACGAATGCGATAATTTCCCCTGTGCCCTCTGTCGTCTGTGATGTCAATGCCTGTCCCACAATAGGACCTGCGCGCGTTGCCCTCATCGCAACTCCGGGTGTACCGGACGTCGTCAGATAATCACCCGACCGGACAAGCCCGTTTTCATCGGATACCTTGACCGGCACCCGACCGGAGAGTGCCACAAATACCGGTTTGCCTCCGCCTCCCCCGCTGTCTCCCAATACCATCCCGGGGCGTGTGGATACAATACCCAGCACATTGGGGTCGTACGGCGTCTGCGACTTTTTCACGCCGGCTGAAAGAAGCGGATCGATCGATACCACATGCCCGGGCGCCATGTCAGACTCGTTGGTATAGTAGGTTTCCGCAAGGTCAGCACCGTTGACTTTAAATCCGAGGATGAAACTGCCGTTTTCTACTTGTGTTGCCGTCGCATTAGACGTGCCCTGCGCCCACCGAAAATAGATATTCCCGCCGCCTGCTCCGACACTTGCCACGGTACCTGTCAGAATACCGTGCTTGGTGTCGGTTTGCGTTGTGGCAATTACTATTGCGGTATTACACGCTGCTACGGTGCCTCCCGCGGCGTTTCCTGCATGAGATATGTCAACGGCTCCGTACGTACACGTAGAACCGGCCGGAGCGCTCAATGCCACCCGGATATCGGGTGATGATGAGCTCCCGGTGGTATATGTATAGGAAGTTTCAATGGCCCACGTGTCGCTTGCGGCTGCCGCAAACAGGAGTTCATTGTCATCCTGAAGCGTCGTACTGCTTGTTACAGTTTCATCTACCGTTTTTACAATCTGTACTGTCGCCCGATCCGATGCACACTCCCAGACAGAACCGGACTCATTCCACTTAAGCACCTGATCATCGCTACATCCTTGGAGGAGTCCGATACCACCCGTTCCTGATTCCAAACCGGAACCGCTCGATGTGCTGCCAGACCCATCACCGGAGATAAGGTCATTTTGATCAACAAGTGCGGCGTCATGACCGTCAAGAAGATCAAGCTCTGTCGAGGAAATTGTGGTGGCGCCGGTAACAATATTATTTGTACCGATATTAATTGCATTGGTGATATTCGTCGCTGATACATCAATCGCATCAACGATACCGCCGTCAACACCAGAAGACGTAATAATGATGCCGTCGGTAACCGTTGAAGCTGTCGTTTCTTCATTATTGATAAAGAGCAATGCCTCTGTGGTTGTATTTGCAGCAGTATCCTCATTGGTAAGTGACAGGAGTCGCTGCGTATTGGATCCTGAAACGTCATTGGTTAATGTAAACGTAAAAGCATCCAGCGCCACATCGCTTACCATGTTCCAATCAAGCGTCTGAACCGTCTGCCCCATGGCAATTGATCCATTCCCAGTCGGATCGCCGATATTGTCCCATGTGGACGCAGGACCGGTAGCTCCCGTGGGGCCGGTGACGCCCGACGGTCCGGTTGAACCTGTTGGCCCGGTGACGCCGGTTGCGCCGGTGGGGCCGGTTGCGCCGGTTGCGCCGGTTGCGCCGGTGGGACCGGTGATGCCGGTTGGACCGGTTGCGCCGGTGGGGCCGGTGACGCCCGACGGTCCGGTTGAACCTGTTGGCCCGGTGATGCCGGTTGGACCGGTTGCGCCGGTGGGACCGGTAACCGCGGCGCCCTGATTACCGGTAGCTCCGGTTGCGCCGGTGGGGCCGGTAACACCCACCTCGCCTGTAGCTCCGGTAGCGCCGGTGGGGCCGGTAACACCCACCTCGCCTGTAGCTCCGGTAGCGCCGGTACTTCCGGTGGGGCCGGTGGCGCCGGCTGCTCCGGTAGCTCCGGTAGCTCCGGTGGGGCCATTGGTCTGCCCTGTCGGGCCGGTTGCACCGGTGGGACCAAAGCTACCCGCACCTCCGGTTGCTCCGGTAGCTCCGGTTGATCCAGTTGGACCATTTTCACCGGTAGCTCCGGTAGCTCCGGTAGCGCCTGTTGATCCTGTGGGACCATTTCCACCGGTAGCTCCGGTAGCGCCTGTTGATCCTGTGGGACCATTTCCACCAGTAGCTCCGGTTGCGCCTGTTGATCCTGTGGGACC
>CAZQTD010000010.1:36499-37876 GCA_964596355.1 uncultured Gammaproteobacteria bacterium | reverse complement strand
CTGTGGGACCATTTCCACCAGTAGCTCCGGTTGCGCCTGTTGATCCTGTGGGACCATTTCCACCAGTAGCTCCGGTTGCGCCTGTTGATCCTGTGGGACCGGTGACGCCGGAGGCACCGGTAGCTCCGGTTGGGCCATTGTCTCCTGTTGCGCCGGTTGCGCCGGTTGCGCCCGTGGGGCCGGAGACGCCAGAGGCACCGGTAGAACCAGTGGGTCCTTCAATACCGGTTGCGCCGGTTGCGCCGGTTGCGCCCGTGGGGCCATTGTCTCCTGTTGCGCCGGTAGCACCGGTGGGGCCATTGTCTCCTGTTGCGCCGGTAGCACCGGTTGCGCCCGTGGGGCCGGTAACACCGGTAGCTCCCGTGGGGCCAGTGTATCCTTCAGAACCAGTTGCTCCAGTGGCTCCTGTTGCGCCGGTGGGGCCAATGCCACCACCGCCGGCTATACCAGTTCCTCCGGTGGGGCCTGTCGGACCAAGAATCCCTCCACCACCAGTCGTTCCTGTAGGACCGGTGGGACCTGCCGTACCCGTTGATCCTGTAGTGCCCGTAGGACCGCTCACACCTTCTAAGCCTGTTGCTCCGGTTGCTCCGGTGGGGCCGATTGCGCCGGTTGCGCCGGTTGGACCTTGTGTTCCAGTAGCTCCTGTAGATCCTGTTGTGCCTGTGGGTCCTTGAACACCATTTGTACCCGTTGCTCCGGTTGCTCCTGTCGGACCTTCAATTCCCGTAGCACCAGTAGATCCAGTAGCACCGGTCGGACCATTACCCCCGGTTGCTCCGGTTGCTCCGGTTGCGCCTGTAGGACCATTTTCTCCCGTTGCGCCGGTAGCTCCTGTGGGGCCGGAAACACCGGTAGCTCCGGTAGCTCCGGTGGGGCCGGAAACACCGGTGAAACCAGTAGCTCCGGTAGCTCCTGTGGGGCCGGAAACACCAGTGGCTCCGGTAGCTCCTGTGGGGCCGGTGACGCCAATCTCTCCGGTAGCTCCGGTGGAACCTGTTGATCCGGTGGGACCATTGTCTCCGGTAGCTCCGGTAGCTCCGGTTGGGCCGGTGACGCCAATCTCTCCGGTAGCTCCGGTAGCTCCGGTTGGGCCGGCTACACCGGTAGCTCCTGTTGTTCCTGTTGGACCACTCTCTCCGGTTGCACCCGTTGATCCAGTTGATCCTGTAGGGCCGGTGACGCCGGAGGCGCCGGTAGCTCCCGTGGGGCCGGTGACGCCATTTTCTCCCGTTGCGCCGGTTGCGCCGGTTGCTCCTGTGGGGCCGGTGACGCCAGAGGCACCGGTAGCTCCCGTGGGGCCTGCTACACCGGTAGCCCCTGTTGCGCCGGTTGCGCCGGTTGCTCCTGTGGGGCCGGTGACGCCAGAGGCACCGG
>CAZQTD010000010.1:0-36399 GCA_964596355.1 uncultured Gammaproteobacteria bacterium | reverse complement strand
TTGTTCCTGTTGGACCACTCTCTCCGGTTGCACCCGTTGATCCAGTTGATCCTGTAGGGCCGGTGACGCCGGAGGCGCCGGTAGCTCCCGTGGGGCCGGCTTCACCGGTTGCTCCGGTAGCTCCTGTAGAGCCGGTTGCCCCGGTTGGTCCAAACCCGCCGCCGCCTGCCGTACCGGTTCCTCCGGTTGGGCCCGTGGGGCCTAACGTTCCTCCGCCGCCCGTACTTCCGGTTGATCCTGTGGGGCCGTTCGTGCCAGTTGCACCGGTAGCTCCTGTGGGGCCGGTAACGCCTGCTTCACCCGTAGGTCCGGTAGAACCAGTCGGACCCGTGACTCCGGTCCCTCCGGTAGTGCCGGTCGGACCATGAGATCCTGTCGCTCCCGTGGGGCCGGTGACGCCAGAAGCACCGGTTGCGCCCGTGGGGCCGGCAACACCGGTTGCTCCGGTAGCTCCAGTCGGACCGTTTGAACCCGTTGGTCCGGTTGCGCCCGTGGGGCCGGATGCGCCGGTTGATCCTTCGGTGCCGGTTGCTCCTGTTGAACCGGTTGGGCCATTGGCGCCTGTAGCTCCGGTGGGGCCGGTGACACCGGAGGCACCGGTAGCTCCGGTGGCGCCCGTTGGCCCACTGCCGCCGGAGGCTTCTCCGGTAGCGCCCGTGGGGCCGGTGGTTCCCACGCCAGCAGCGCCTGCGGCTCCTGCGGCGCCAGCCGATCCAGAAGGTCCCTGTGCGCCTGTTGCGCCAGTTGCGCCAAAGGCGCCACTTGCGGCTACCGCAAACGTGCCGGTTAATCGAAGCTGTGTAATGCCGTTTTCGGTGATAACTTCAAGTTGAGGGCTTAGGCTTTCAATGTTTGTGACCCCCGCGACGGGAATGGCCTGTTGAAACAACCGGACCACGCCTTCATCTTCATACCGCCTGGCGATGACCGCCGCAGTCATAGAACCGACCGATACCGTTGGCCCGTCGGAATCAAACACTTCGTTAGACGTCGACGTTTCTGCTAACACATTTTTATTTGTCGACGTCACCCCTAACACGTTTTCCTCCAGCGTCCCCAGGCCGGAATACATGAGTTTGAGAAGCTCGCGCATGACCAGAAGCGACGTCGAGTCAGGCGCTACCAGGCTCGGACGCAGAAAAAGCGCCAACAGCTCCCCCCGAGACGTGATCCTGCCGCTTGCCTGTTTTTTGTCACTATAGATAATGAACGTAAAGTCACCCACCAGCTTGCCGTCACGGATCGTTGCGGCCTTAAATTTAACCGGCAGGAGGGCCCCATCGGGCAGTTTGAGCCCTGCAATCACGCGGTCAACGATCGACACGCTCTCTTTGTCGCCTTTTTTGGTAAAAAACAGATCCACCGTATTATTGTGCTCGGTGACGACGCCGTAGTCACCGTTTGGGTACCGCACCTGTATCTCCCCGTCAAACCGATCATTGAGGAGCGCCCCTTCACGCACGATCGCATACGAAAACGACCCGTCGCTTCGCAGCACACTCAAGACAAACGGCCCGTCATACGAGCTTCTTCGCAAAATCGCCTCGTCTATCCGCGTCACCTCTGCCGGCTGGTTGGCAGCCAGCGGTCCCGTGGGCACCCCGCCAGCGCGCTGGTTGCTGCGAAACCCTTCATAGACCGAATACCCCAGCGCCGTACCAATCGCCAAAAAGAGGACGACAAATATCGGGGTAAACCCCTGCCTGCCGGCAGGCAGGGCGCGGTTCACTGTAGCTTCGTATAGACGTTTCATCCTTGGAATAAACTTGTAAAAACTTGTACAGTTTGTGGATCAAACTGGTAAAAACTGTGAAATCCCCATACCAAGGGGATCACGTTTCTCCACGCATGACTCGCTTGCTTGTTCATGATGTGTCATCGCGCGCGCGCCGCGCCCTGCCCTGCGTGGTGCGCATACGCTTCTTTTTGAGTTTTGACAGTGCCTGCGTCACCGCATCATCCGCTGGCGGTACTGGCTTCTTTTCATCCGCCTTCTGCCGGAACATCTCTGCCGTTTGGATCGGCGTTTTCACCTTTTTACCCAAAAGGAAAAATCCTATGGCAAGAATGCTTAAAATTACAAGCCCAAACACCGCAATCGCCGCTGCGTTTGCGACGCGCAGAAGGTTGGTGGTAATCGGCGCTTTGACCGCAATACCCCACCGCGGCGAATCAGTAAATGTATACGCGAGGATTGTCCGCTCGCCTGCTGTGTTATACTCCTCGCCCTTACCGCTTTTGCCATCAAGCGCCAGGCGCAGGTCATCCCATTCGTCTATCTCTACACCGATAAGCCTGGCGTCCGGATGCACCACGCGCTTAGCAGTGCTATCGATGACCACAAAGTATTCGCCGTTGAGTTGAGAAGCGATCGTCTGCAGCCTGTTGCCGATAGCTTCCAGGTTGAGCGTCCCGACGATGACGCCGATGACTTCTTTTGCTTTGGTAATGACGGGCGCGGCGATGATGACGACATGTTTGGTTGTATTGTCTACCTGCGTTTCATACACACCCGATATCTGGGCGCGCCCGGTTGACGTAGCGGCGATAAAGTAATCGCGAAGCGCGATGTTATTGGCTTGTACGACGCCATACGGATAGGTACTCGTGATATCTCCGGCGCGGTTGGCGATAAGGAGCCTGCGGATCTGTTTGTTGGCTTCAAAAAGCCCCCGCGAAAGGGCAACAAGCGATTCCTCGTCTTCTTCTTCCAGCGCCTCCACAAGGAGCGGGTTTTCGCTCGCCGCGACAAGAGCGGTTTTTGCCGTCTCCATCGTGGATTCTATATACGTTTTGCCGTACATCGCTTTGTTGCCAAGGTCATTGGTCGCGTACTGCAAAATGTTCGTCTGCATGACGCGCACAATCCCTACGACGACGACAAAAAGGAGGAGAATCGTCCCAAACACGCTAAAAATGAGCGACCGGTCGCGTTTGTGGGTAAATATGAACGAATCCCAGATCGGCATGATAAGCGACAAAAGGCCAACCAGAAGGACAAACAACGATCTGTCCCAGTAAATCTGGTTGGCGTAATACAGAGAAAGTGCAATAAGGATAATCGACACGCCCATTTCTCCCAGCCAGAATACTTTCCGGTGGTGCGTGTAGCCGAGGTATAAAATACCGGCAAACACCAAGATGCCGACCATCCAAAGATACGCCAGGACGTCTTGAGGTATCGACAAAAGAGACATCATGTGTAATATTGTCGGCCTGGTTCCGCTGCCAAGCGCAGCGGCAGGCAACAGGGCTAAAAACGACACTGTATAGATCGCAAATCCGGCAATTCCGCCCATAGGCACCACCAAGACGAGCGTCAACGCCGCCAGTGTGCCGTAGAGGACCAGTCCTTCGAGATCACCCGTCTGCCACAGGATGTAGCCAAGTGCGCCGTAGGCGCCGATGAGTACCATGTGAAACGCCTTGTGCCACATGCTCATCCGCCGTCCAACGACGTCGGTGAGGAGTAAGCCAAAACCGCCGGCGATAAACATGACGCGGACAGCAGGCAGCCAGACGAGAAACGGATCAATGGCAAACTCCTCAAACATCCGGGAAAAAGGGAACATCGTGAGACCCAATATCACCGATGCGATGCCGACAAACCAATCAAACAGGCTCGGTACTTCCACGTGTCCTGGTAGTGCCGGAGCCACAATGCCCTCGTGGATTGGCTCCGAAACGCCATCGGGTAGCGCAACGCTCGCTCTGGCTGGCAGCACGTTCAACACGGCAGGCGGCGCCAATGCCGCGCCCGGACTCATCGAGGTTTGCTGGCTCTTGGGCGTCTGGAGGAGCCGATCAAGCTCCGCCTGCGGGATGCGGAACCGCCCTCTGCCTACGCGGACCCCTTTAATCCGCTTTTCTTTAAGGAAGGTGTAGATGGAGTTCGTCGAATAGCCGAGGATTTGTGCGACTTGCTTAACGGTATATGTGGCAGCCATCGGACCTTCGCTTACGTCAGCCCAATTCGTCCGTAAGTTCCTCTGAATAACTACAAGTTTTTACCACTTCGTACTTCCGGTTTCACAAATTTATTACAGTATATGGAAGTATCTGTATCTACTATGTAATAAAGACAATTGTCTTGTCAAGGGGTCAATTTGTTGGTCTTTTTTCTTATCATTTTCTTATCATCCCTGAAAATTTAGATTATGATAATGGGCCGTTTCTCATACTATCCTACTCATTGACACGTGTGATATGATTTTGATAAGAAAGTTTTGAGTCGACAAAAATATTATGCTTCCGCTTTCCTATACCGTTTCGCTGGACCTAGAGCAGACTTTAGGCCGTATTGATGGGCTTCGTACAAAAATCTTAACAACGCCTGTTTCACCCAAAACAGAGCTTCGTCACCGCTTTGAAGCAATGGTAGACCGTCTGTACGCCACAAGTTACTTGGCCAACGTGCCCGTCAGCAAGAAGCTTGTCCTCACGTGTCTGCGCGGTGAGCCGCTCAAAACAACAAAAGAAAGCGCCATGATCGTACGTTTGCATACAACGTATCGGGAGATTTTTTCCCACTGGGTGGCAAATCCCAAGGATATTACGTTTGGCACCATCGAATCACTCGCCCTTCGCGCCCTCCCCATGGAACCAGACGCCATAAAACGGGCACTCAAAGCCCAAGAAGCGCATATTCGCGAGCTCGTGGGGTTTCTGGAAACCACAATCGAACATCCGGTCATCCAGGCAAGCATCGCCCACACGATGCTTTCGGCGCACGCGATGATCGCCGGCGATTTCGGTCGAGTCGCCCGGCTTGTCAGTATGCTCTATCTCGCAAAACACGGGTATGACCTGCGCGCGATGCTCGCGCCGGAAAAAGAATGGATGGCGCAGGAATCGTCATATGAGCTGTCATTTAGCTCCGTAGACAAACACGACAACCTTAATCACTCGTTGCAGTTCTTTGCGACGACAATTTGTAGCAGTATGGAAAAATTGGCAGAAGACTTGACAAATTCACGCTTCCACAGCGAGTTCCCTTCTTCATTTTGGGAGCTAAATGAAAGGCAAAAGCTCATACTTTCGACAACAGAAGACACAAGTATTTCATTGACGAATAAAGCGGTCCAAAAACTCTGCAAAACGTCACAGGTGACGGCATCGCGGGATCTTGCCAAACTCGTGTCGCTCGGCCTTCTCTACGCACACGGCAAGGGCCGGTCGGTGTACTACACGAGAGTATAAAAACCATTCCATTCGTCAAAGTAGCCCAATTGGCCAAATGAATCCAATTTGGCCGATTTCCAAGTTTTTACCACTTTTTACAACTTCCTACAATCCACTTGTGGCTCGCTGTGACAATCCAAAGTGCAAATTTGTACAACTATCGAATCAGGCGAGAACCCAGCTGAAAAAAACATGGATGGACTGCTTGCCGGCAAGCAGTCCACAAACGAGGGTAAAGCGCGCGGGCGGAACGAAATTTCCGCAGATCGCTCCCGAGCTAACTATGGGGACATACGAATCATTGGGAGCGGAGCCCACCCGCTTAGGCGGGTGGATGGAGCGTACTCATAGATACCTATGCGGCGACCATTACGACAGACTATTGCGAGCTCGCGATCAAGAAAATTTTGTTACGACCGCGCCCTAATGGAGTATGACAGCGGCGTAAGGCGACATTTTCATTGTATAATTTTATTTGTCTACAAAATGGAGTTATAGAAGATTTTATCGGCCTATTTCCGCATCAAAGTTTTATATAATTGTTTGTATTTCAGGGCGCTTTTCTTCCACGAAAAGTCCTGCCGCATGGCGCGGTCGACCATTTTATTCCATTTTACTTTTTTGTCGCGACACGTAACAATTACTTCTATTATTTTGTCGGCGAGTGCGCGCGCGGAGTATTCGGAAAAGACAAATCCAGTCTTGCCATCTGCAACCGTGTCCGCAAGACCTCCGGTTTTGCGCACCAACGGCAGCGTCCCGTACCGCATCGCGATGAGCTGAATAAGCCCGCAGGGCTCGAATTTCGACGGAACGATCAGACAATCTGCTCCTGCATATATCTGGTGGGCGAGCGTCTCATCGAACGCATTGACGAAGGCTATCCGTCTTTGATTTTCCATTGCAAGCGCTTCAAGCGCACGAACCGCGCGGGGCTCGCCTGTCCCAAGAACGATGCACTGTAAGGCCGCCTGTTGCCCTAGGATGGCAAAAGCATCCATAAGGATATCAATTCCCTTTTGTTTTGGCTCGATGCGGCCAATGAAAGCAAAAAGTGGAGCTTCAGAATCTGCTAAACCTACTTTCTGCCGCAATTCCCGTTTGAGAAGCGGCTTAACGTCGTGAACGCTTGCCGCGCCGGCGCTGCCTGTGCGTGTATAGTTGACCGCGATACAGGGATCTGTCGCCGGATTCCACACGTCAGTATCGATACCGTTGAGGATGCCGACGATTGTGTCGCTTCTCCGGCGAAAGACATCAACCAGCGATCGACCAAACTGTGCCGTGAGCACTTCTTTGGCGTATGTCGGAGACACCGTGCTGATGGAATCCGCGTACTCTAGGCCTTCGCGCAAAAAACTAACCATGTCCCCCTCTTTTCCATGGACAATATGAAGCTCCTCTTTCGACAACGAAAGGTTATCAATGATTCTTGTCGCTACCGTGTCGCCTTGATACATCAAGTTGTGCACCGTCATGATTGTCTTTAGCTCGTTAGAACGAGGACTATCAGGTTTTCTTCTGCCCACTTTTCTCGTCTCTCCGAGGATAAGCGGCACAAGTCCGGTATGCCAATCGTTGCAGTGGATGATGTCAAATTGATAGCCCAAGAGTCGTGCGGACTGGCGATAGAATTCACAGACGCACGCGCAGTAAAACGCAAACACTTCCGTGATGTGTTTGCCGTGATAGTCATTGAGCCGCGGGTGGCGAAAAAGAAACACCGTTGGTGTTCTCTGCGCGGGTCCTGCCACGAACGGTTGTCTTGCCAGTACTCGTCCCTCACCGGACCATTGCTCTGATTTATCTCTTCTTCTGCCCCCATGACTACCTACAGGTGATAGAGATAGCCTCCTGTCGCATCCGTTCGGGACTGCGGTCTGTCGGGAACCCTCCGCTCGCGTCGCCCGCGCTAAATTACTATTAAGTGGTGAAGCAAACACAAAGACTCTTTCTTTTTCTCCCCCAAATTCTACAACCACCTCACCGACACCGGTAACGTTTGGGACGTTCATAGAGGAATAGTACGGAAGCGCGACTCCTACATTGACCCCGACGTGGGCAAGGGCCAGGGGGAGTGCTTGAGACACATCGGCAAGCCCTCCAAGTTTAAACAACCCCGCCACCTCGCTGGTAACAAATAACACCCTCACTGTTCCATCGTACACTATTTTATCCATCAGTGTTACGGTCTTTTGCTTCTTACAAGGATTTGGAAGTTTTTTACAAGCGCAGTACGGCGGGCTTTGACTGATTCGTACAAGCTAACGTACAAATTCTTCATAATCCCTGCCGGCAAGCAGGTTACCCGCAAATGAATGCGTTTGTGGGGCGCAGTGAGGAGTAAAATTATCGCAGATCGCTCTCGAGCTAAATAAGGAAAAGATACGATTCTCGAGAGCGAAACCCACCCCGCTTAAGGCGGGTGGATGAAGCGTACGCGATATAAAGCACTGCGATTGTTGATGTGAGAGACTATTGCGAGCTCGCGATCAAGATAATTTTACTCCGACTTCAGCGCTTTACAAAAAACCACGGCAGCCTATCGCAATCCAAAATGGGCGCGGTACGAGGAGTCGTGCTCGATGCGGTGGCAAATGACGTAGATGACTTCCTCCCCCATGCCGCAGTACTGACGGAGAAACTGGATTTCTTTTTCGCACGGATAGGGATACAGCCACACGCTCTCCTGAACGTTGTAAAATCCAAGGCGCTTGAGCGTGCTTCTAAAGACATTGCGAAGCGCGGCCTTGTTGCGCGCGACATCGTAAATAACCATGCGCCACTTCCCGTCCCACGCTTTGGGCTTGACGATTTCAAGCGTTTCAAGCGCGTATTTAAGCACCCACCGCTTGCCGCGATCGGTCAGCACCAAGGTGTCTTCACCTGTTTCCGTCCTGCCTTTTTCGATGAACCGCTGTTTGGCCAGCCGCTTGAGCGTGCGCTTTATGTAATACGGATTGTACTGGGTCAAATTGCCCGGATCGACCGATTCGCCGGCGGCAATCAGGCACAGGAGGTGTTTGACCGGCGCGTACTTGTTTGCCGGTTCATTGACGATGGTGTGTGCAAGCAAACTTCGAGCGGTCGCCGCAATTTCTTCATTCGGAGGCAGGATAATAATGTCATTGGTGGCCGCTGTTTTTCGACGTTTTCTGGCCATAGGCACTGGTCATTGTCGCCCTGTTGCGAAGCGCGGTCATGGTGTGTGACACTGCGCGAGGGCAATCTTCCAATCAGCTTCGGCTTTGGGCGACGGATTTTATTATCATCAATATCTTGTCGAAAAACCCGGCAAAAGTCAAGGGACCAATTTACAAATACGTACAAGTTCATAAATCTTTTTGTATAAATATCTTATAGTTAATGCAAACATGCTACGTGTGCCAGCGCGTGATGGGCCGTTTTTTTTATCCCACAGCGCCGCGGTCACCTGCTGGAGCGATGGACCCACCGGCCATGTCCTGCGGTGCGTATATCGCGCGCGGCGCTCCATGGTATGGTTTGAGTAAAGACGACGTCGTTCGGGTATAATATCATCACGTTAAACGCGCAACTATCATGCTGCAACACATGTAACTTGGCATAATAACAAACTATAACTAAAAGTTCATTTTTCACCAATTATGGAATCTCGACATTTTATTTATGAAAAATATGACAGTCGTTATTTCAAAATCGGTATGCAAGGTGTACTGACGCGGACATGAGAGCAAAAAGAAACATTCCTTCACACACGGGGTCTTGCGCGTATCGGTATGCCAACGCAGGAGGAAGACGGAGGTTAAAAAATTATGTTTTGGGATATAAGCCTATAGATTAAGTGACGCGCTCCCCGACCAACCTAGCCTCAAAAGGGGACGCCTTGCGAAGCTAACTTTTTAGCCTCAAAAGGGGACGCCTTGCGAAGCTAACTTTTTGTCACGTGTTCGTAGACGCACTCGTAAGATCTCACCATTGTTTCTATCGTGAAGCGCTCTTCCACATGCCTGCGGCACGCAGCGCGGTCGATTTCCCCGACACGCCTGATTGCCTCTCCCAGACCCTCAACGCCACGAGTTTTTACCATCAAATTGGACAAAGGGGACGAATTCGTCACATTTGGCTCTCCGCCGGGGTCTACAATAAATCCTGTCACCCCATCTCTCACAACCTCCGGCACGCTCCCGCGGCCATAGGCCACGACCGGCGTGCCGCACGCCATCGCCTCAATCATGACAAGCCCAAACGGCTCCTCCCACTCTATCGGAAACAAAAGCGCCTTCGCCTTGCTATACAGCGTCATTTTTTCCTCTGGACCCACTAAACCGGGCTCCGCAATAAGTGGATTGGATATATGCGGTTGAATCTGGGATATAAAATAAGGATCACGCTCGTGTCCCTTGAAATCCGTCCCGATCTCAAGCTTAACTCCCGCAGCAATGGCGGCGGCAATTGCGCTATGAAGGCCCTTTTCAGGCACTAGGCGACCCATAAATAGAACGTAGTCGCCGGGTGTCCCTTGGTAAGGATACCTCGATACGTCCAGTCCGTGATACACGGTCGCTACAAAATGCAAGGGCAACGCAGACTGCCTCTGACTATTGCTGATAGCAACATAGTTGTGATCTGCAAATTTTTCAAACACCCGGTACCCCAGCGTACCTTCTCCGGGCAGCGGGTCGTGGAGCGTGTACACGACGGGCCGATCTGACCACTGCTGAAAATAGTGCGTCATGGTGACTGCATACGCATGGATGATATCCACGCGTTCTTTGCGCGCTACTTCATACGCGCGCGTCAAAAGATCCACTTCATAATCACGCTTAATGAGGAAATGCTCGTGCCGCGCTTTTGCATCGTCGGGGGCAGGATGTTTGATGGGCCCGATACAATCGATGAAGCGCTGGTCTCCGGCTACGACGCGTGCTTTGGTAGACACATCAGGAGCAGTTGCCATAATCACCTCATGGCCCGCGGCCGCAAGGCCATCGGCAAGCGCGACGGAAAGCTCTTTGGGCGCATAGATCATGTCTTCAAATGTGCCAGACATATAGATACTGGGAGATAATAATAGAATTTTCATATTTTAGCTTCGCAAGGGGACGCCTTGCGAAGCTAATTTTTTGTCACGTGTTCGTAGACCCGCTCGTATCCCGACACCATGGATGCAACGGAAAAATGTTCTTCCACGTGCTTTCTGGCGTTGTGACAGAGTCTTGCATACGACTCGCTGTCCATGCCAATGATCTCTTTGGCCTTGGCAACGAGCCCTTCCACTCCTTCGTGTTGACTGACCAGATAGCCTGTGCCGTCGGCAATTGTTTCCGCTACGCCGCCATTTTTGTACGCAACCACCGGCGTCCCGCACGCCATAGACTCGACGGGAACCAAACCAAACGGTTCATTCCATTTAATCGGAACGATCGTGAGTTTTGCATTTTGATAGAGTTTGATCATCTCGCCTGTTGAAATGTCATCCACACATCGCACCTGTTTTCCGTCTACAAACGGCGCAATCTGCTCGCTAAAGTACCGTTCTTCTATTTTTTTCCCGGCAAGCACCAAGGGCATTCCCAAGCGCAAAGCGACTAAAATTGCCTCTTTGGGTCCTTTTTTATCAATGAGTCTTCCGGCCCAAAACACATAGTCCCGCGTGGGAGCATCTACCGGTTTATACGCAGAAGTATCTACGCCGTTATAGACCGTCGCGATAAAATTAAGGTCCATCGTCCTCTGGGCGTTACTGATAGACGTAAAGTTTAGGTGCTTATACCCGTTCACGAGCGCTGTTTCGTCTTCTTTTTGAAACGTCAGTTCGCGGTGAAAGGTGTGCACTGACGGCGTTTTGCTTGCCGCGGCAAACGGCAGGCCCAGAAATTGCGCGTGGGAGTGGATGACGTCAAACTGATCTGCCATCTGGAAGCATCTGGCCACATGCATGAGAGGATACAACGAGCCGGTCAACGCGCCATGCACATCGCTTTGCAGTCCCAACGCTTGAGGAACAACAGATGAAAGGCGCGCAGACGTGTGACTGTCGCCGCTGGCAAAAAGCGTCACGTCGTGCCCGCGCCGGACGAGCTCTTCGGTCAGATTGTAAACGACCCGCTCCGTGCCTGCGTATCCCCGAGGCGGCAGGGCGATCCATGGCAACACCAGCTGTGCGATGCGCAGTGATTTCATAGCAATTTCGACTTTCCCATATTCATATATGTAAATGTCTAGACAAACACCTTCCCACGTACCTGTTTTAGTCGTTCGCCTGCATCGTTGATACAGCGGGTAAACATTTGCTGATCGCTAAACACCTCGACACATGTAAAATCAAACCGCGGTTTTTCGTTCTGTCGAAATGCCGCTATCGACGCGTTCGCCTGTTCCAGCGCTTGCTGAACACCCGGAAACGTTGTGAGGAAATGAACGTCTGCGTGATCACCGAAATTGGCTTTGATCGTTCGGTTGAAATTACTATAGTCCCCTCCTGTCATGCCGTATTTGTGCATGAGCAACATCAAATCCCTTGCGATCCCCTCATTCGTATGATCTGTCCGCACCGCGGCCGCATCAGGCGCGTCATAGACGTGATGGGTAACGATAGATGCGTCGTAAACCAACGGATACCCCTGCCGCCAGTAGCGAATGGAAAGGTCAGACCCTTCCCCCCGCATGGTGAACACCGCCTCGTCATACCCGCCCACCTCCCAAAACACGTCAGCGTACGTAATCATAAACCGCGAGTAAATTGCCTCGGTATATGTCGTACTGCCCACCGTCTGCAGGCGATCTTCCGGCCGCGGCCGATCATTTTGCCCGTCCTGCGGCCCGCCGCGCCACACCACACGACCGCCTGCCGCCGCCGCCGTTTCATGGGTTTTAAGTGCGCCAACAGCCGCACGGATGGTCCCGGGCTCAACTTCCATATCTGAATCGCAAAAGATCAAAATCGGGTGAGTCGCTGCCTTCGCTGCATGGTTTTTGTTTGCCGCAATCCCCGGACGCTCCGGTTTAGTGTAGCGTACGGACTGCCCGCATGCCGCGTCTATCGCTTTTTTCAGCGAGTCATCGGGAGTAGCGTCCGAGACAATAAGCTCAATGTCATATATTGATCCCATCCCGTCGGACGCACGCACCAGCTCTATGGTTCGGATGGTTTGATCCACGCGTTTATAAGCAGGAATAATGACAGAGACAGGTACCATCATCTACCATCGTAGCGCACGCAACTTCGTCACGCAAGCGAACTAGGAAGATTTTGATGGATGGCTGTTGGCGGGCTTGGGTACCGCAGCTTTTACCAGCCGGAGATATTCTTTGGCAGTATACGCATACTTTTTGTAGATGGCCTCAAACTGATCGGCGATTCTGTCCCACGTATACTTTTTTACGACCAACTCGTACGAGCGCTCGCCCATTTTGCGGCACAGTTCATCGTTGGTAAGCAGTTCATTGACCCGGTCGGCGATCTCTTTGGCATTTCTCACGTGAACCAAATAGCCGTTGTAGCCGTCTTTGATAAGGCTCATCACGCCGCCGGCGCGCGTCGTGATGACCGGCGTTTTGGCGGCCATGGCTTCTAAAATCACCAAACCCAGCGGCTCTTTCCATGTGCTGGGCGCAACGTACACGTCTGCGCGGCTGTAGAACGCTTTAAACCCCAGCTGCTCGCCCGGCTTCATGTACCCGAGGATCCGGCAGTTGGTGATCTTTAGTTCCGTAATCAGTCTTTCTAACCGTTCCCGATCCGGGCCGTCGCCCAGAATCAACACTTCTCCTTTAATGTGCCGCGCGGCGCGAATGAGGTAATCCACGCCTTTTTGGGCCGTCAAACGCCCGGTAAACAGCACGACTTTTTTGCCGGCAAGGCCGTATTTCTCATCAAGAGCCCGCAACTGTTCCCGATTTGCTTTATATTCATCCAGATAAACGCCGCCGGGGATCGTGCGCAGCTTCCGGTCAAACTCCCTGCCGAACATGTCAAGAAACCATTTGCGCGTGAACGCGCTATTTGCCGTAATAAGCGCACAGACGTTGAGCGAATCGCGGATGAGTCCTATCAGACGCCGGTCGCGGCTAAGGTAATGCAGGTCGCTGCCGTGGGTCGTCACCACGTAGCGCAAGCCGTACATGATTTTGGCAATACGCGCAACCGGCGGTAGAAACGCCGTGTGAAACGCATGCACGATCTCCGGCTCGTAATCTTTAACCGCCGCAAGCGTGGCATTGATGTAGGACGTGTAGATTTTCCCGAGCTCCACGCCGCTCATCTCCTCGTACTTTTTGACTCCCGGAATTTCGGGGTTGCCCACAAAAACCCCCATTTGCGGCGGCGTGACGAGATAATGCTTGATGCCCGGAAGCGTGCGGTGCTCCGGCGAAACGATGGCGACTTCGTGGCCATCGGCAACCATTTCAGCAGTTAGCGCCCGCAGCCACGCGCCGGAACCGTTGCCCCAGAGCGGAAACATGTAGAGGAACATGATGCGCATTGGTGCCATTATACCCTAAGACACCTCTTACGCAAAAATACCATCGCAATCTCCATATTTGATATACTTCTATGCATGGATACTGCTGACAAAGAACATCCACGCGATCCGCTTGAATGGCTATCTGATTTTGGGATAGACCCTGCCAATTTGGACGAGGAAACGCGTGAATGTGCCCAATCGCTCGGCCCGGAGGGTGTAAGGGCGCTTATCGCCAATGCGTGCGGCGACACCACCTACCGCGGCGAGGTGATAACCTTGGGAAACGCCGCTAGTCTTGTTGCGCAACTGCAACGCCTTGAGGAAACAGGAGGAGCGTGGGCACCAGGCGAACCCACACTCGGTCAGACTCCGGAGTCGTGGACAGGGGATGAGCTTGAAGAGCTAATGCGCAAATTGTTTGATGCCGCAGAACGCGATTGAACCGCTTTTTCCACAAATACCAGCCTCAAAAGGCGTCCCCTTGTGAAGCGAGATTTTTTGTATCATACTAAGCGTGGCATGCCGTCGAAACACACAGTAAAAACGTACGCCGCCAACAGCTTCTACCATCTCTATAATCGTGGCGTTGAAAAACGCCAGATATGCATGGATGAGCAGGATTTTGGCGTGCTTCTCTCTTACCTTAAAACGTATCTCATGCCGAAACCTATCGACCGCCTGACTGCCGTCATTGCCGATCCGATGGCCCACTGGCGAGACAAACAAGAAGCCAATCGGCTCTTACGGCTTAACAATTTTTCTGATTCTATCGAGCTCATCGCCTATACTCTGATGCCAAACCATTATCATTTTCTCATTTGGCAAAAAGAAGAAACCGCAATGGACCAGTTTATGAATTCGCTGTGGACACGGTATACCATGTTTTTTAATAGAAAATATAAGCGTATCGGCCCGCTGTTTCAAGATGTCTATAAAGCAGTGTACGTTCAAACGGATGAGCAATTGCTCCACCTAACCCGCTATATTCACAGAAACGCAATCGCCAAACGCCGCTTCCGAAATCCAGCCTCAAAAGGGGACGCCTTGCGAAGCTACTTTTTTAGCTCATATCCAGAATATATTGGCCTGCGGACGACGGCGTGGGTGCACCCCGAAAAGGTTCTTTCGTATTGGCAGAAAAACCACAAAGAAAACTATGAAGATTTTGTCATACAAGAAGAGTTTGATGAAGAAAGTGCCAAAATCATTAAGGCTGTCATTATTTAGCCTCGAAAGGCGTCCCCTTGCGAAGCTAACTTTTTGCTCTATCCTCTTGGCTATCCCCGCGACGGGGCTCTGGCGGTCGCGGCGAAGCGCCTTGACACAATCATTCGATTCGAGTATAATCGAATCGAGGTATCTTTTCTATGAAAAAAATCGAATTCATATGGCGCCACATTCTCTACGAAACCGTTGAAAGGCGATTTACCCGCTTTGAGCAGCAAAAGCTTGCCGCGCTCTTTTGTATGTCCTCCTCAACCGTCAACCTATCCTTAGCACCCCTTCGCAAGCTGGGTGCTGTCCGCGTCGGCGGCCGCGGATTTGAGGTCGTTGATTACGAAAAAATTCTGTATCACTGGGCAAACCATCGAGACGTCGCGAAGGACATCGCGGTACAAGTCCGCGTCAACCTCCCTATTGCTACTCTTGAAGGAGAATTGCCGAGCCACGCAACACCCACAGGCTATACTGCCGTACGCGAGCGCTTCGGTGAAGCGCCGGCTGATTATGATACAGTCTATTGCTATCACCCGGATCCTTCTGTTGTGATGCGACGATTTGAGAAATTCGTTTCCAAAGGCGCCCCAAACCTCTTCGTTCTTCGGGCTGATCCCCACCTTTCCCGTTATGGTCATACGATACCACGTGCGCAACTCTTCGTTGATCTCTGGAACATGACCGACTGGTACGCCAAAGATTTTGTGCGCCGCGTGAAGGAGGACATCGATGGACTATTATCGTAATGTGATAACTCAAAAGAGCTGGAACCTTCTGACGGATCTTGCAAAGACGCACGATTTCGTCCTTATCGGCGGCTGGGCCGTCTGGCTGTATACAAAACAGTTGAAATCTAAAGATATCGACATGATCGTCGAATTTCCGGTGCTTGAGGCGCTTCGGCAGAACTACCACTGCACGAAAAACGATCGAATGAACAAATACGAGATTATCCACGGAGAAGTTCACGTCGATATCTATGTCCCCCACTGGTCGGCTATCGGCATCCCCTGCGAAACACTCATCCGTACGGCCAAGCCCCGAGGAGGGTTTCGCGTTCCCGACGCTGAACAGCTCGTAATGCTCAAGCAGATAGCGTATCGAGAGCGCGCCGGAAGCGTCAAAGGAAGAAAAGACCTGGTGGATGTTGTGAGCCTGATATCTCTGAAGGAATTTGACTGGACGCTCTATAGACGGCAAACGACGTCTGCTGATCCACGCCTCGTTCCTACACTCAAGACCCTTATATCATCACAAGTCGAGATACCCGAACTCGGCCTCAACCGCCATGCCTACGCGCGCCTCAAGAAGCGCTGGCTTTCTAACCTAGGTCTTGCGCATCGTGCAGGAATCATGCATCACGGAAGAACATAGGGTACACACCATGTTGCTTAAGCGCTTTTTGTGTAAACGCTACTCCACCCTCTTTGCAATCGTGCTTGCGGAGTTAGCCTCAAAAGGGGACGCCTTGCGAAGCTAGTTTTTTATTTTGCTGATTCACCCGCCTCCTTATAATCTGGAAATATTTTTTTTGAGTTTCAGGGGTAAATTCCTGAAGTACTTCCAGATGTTTGTTTGAGTATAGGGAGGATTCCAGGGCCATTCCATGAATCACATCTTCTCCATATTTATCTATCAATGTCTGATAAAAATTAGCAGCATTCGTTGATACGGTAGTCGCCCATGTTCCCCACCCTTCGCTTTTTAATATCTGTTGCGCATACCAATATGCGCCTGCTTCCGCAAACCATAGCGGCAAAACTCCTTGATACAAATGGATGATCTCATGAACAATCGAAGCTCGCATTGTGCGACCATTTGCTATGTACCGGAATCTCGAAATTCTTAAAAATATTTACACATGAACAGTCGAAGCTCGCATTGTGCGACCATTTGCATCCTTGCGGGCCTTTTCAAAATCCTGATTATTCCAATCCAATAATCGCTCTTTTGATTCCTCATTGAGATACTCCCAGATATCAACAGGCGGGGTGACAACAAATCGCCCTTCTTCGATAAATGCCCGCATAGTGCCACCTTCAGCATATTTTGTAGCATGCGTTGAATCTACCCATTCACGCGAAAATGTTTCAAATGTTTCTTGGTTTACCACGATAAAACGCTTTGCCATATCATCATCAAATAGTTTATTTTTGTCAGGCATATACTTCCCAAAATGCCTCAATACGGCAGCATTGCATTCCCGGACGAGCACTGCAAATTCTTCTTGTTCTTTCGGTGATAACGATTGCGCCGCTATGCGAAGAGTGTCAAGCGCATCTTGGGTTAACCGATTCTCGTAACTCTCAAACAATCTCATCCCAACAGGGATGTTCACGATCGCGACATCGGCATCAGAGATTTCCATACTCCAAGTATAACAAACCGTCCATACTCTTTAGAAATCAGCCTCAAAAGGCGTCCCCTTGCGAAGCTAGTTTTTTTCACTCTATCCTCTTGGCTATCCCCGCCACGGGGTTCTGGCGGTCGCGGCGAAACTCGATTGCGCGGTCGTAGAGGTCTATGTACTGTTTGGCTGCCTTGTGCCACGAGAGGTCTTCGCGCATGACGCGGCCCACGAGTCGCTTCCAGCATCGGATGTTTTTATACATTTCCAGTGCGCGCACTATTGCGCCAAAAAACGATAGTTTGTTGTAGTCACGAAAGCTAAACCCATTGCCAGTATGATTTTCAATATCGCAATCACTCACAATATCTGCTAATCCACCAGTACTACGTACAACAGGTACACAACCATACCGCATGCCTTCTATGACGACAATACCGCCCGGCTCAAATTTGCTGGGCAAAAGGAGGATGTCCGCTCCGGCAAAGACTCTCCTTGGCAACACAAAATCCCTCATCAGGTGAGTGCCTACTCTCCCCGCATACGTTTTCTCAAGTTCGGTAAAGAAGTCGCGGTACTTCGGCAGTCCTGTCCCCACCACGACAAACTGCACATTGTATTCGGAAAGGACCGCGGGCAGGACGTCTGCGAGCAGATCCATGCCCTTTTGATCATCCAACCTGCCGGTGTAGGCCAAAATCGGCACGGATGGGTCGGGCGTCAAATTGAACGCATGCTGCAAATCCACTTTATTGAGCTTGCGAGCCTCCAGATCCCGCCAGGAGAAGTTTTTTTTGATAAACCGGTCAGTTCTTAAATCAAATTCCGTATAGTCCAAGCCATTGAGTATCCCAAAGACTTTCGTGCGCAGTTCTTTGATGAGCTGATCGAGCCCCTCGCCGTATTCCGGCGTCATAATTTCACGACTATACGTATCAGAAACTGTATTTACTACATCAGAATAGATAATCCCACGCTTAAGGGCGTTCTGCTTGCGCAGGTGACCGGTAAAAAACGGCTGTAGGGGGGATTTGCCGTCATCAAAATCCATCGGTGAGGCAAACCGGTAGTCAAAGAGCCCTTGATTGCGCAGGTTGTGGATGGTAAACACGGTAGATACTGCACGAAATACAGGATCATGCTGGTATGCCGTCTGAAGATAATTGGATAAATATCCCGTGTGCCAATCGTTCGTGTGGATGATAGTTGGGCGCATGTCTGCCGCCTTGACAAACTCCAACGCTCCGCGAGACAGAAGCGCAAACCGCACGTGGTCATCCGCGTACCCATAGACATTGGCGCGCTTTTCGTAATACTCCATATTCTCGAGAAAATAGACCGTCGGGTCGCGCTTCGTACCGTGCCTCACTTTCACGTTACAGATAAGTTCGGTGTATCCTGTTTTCTCATCAGTGGGTACGTTGAGTCCCGTAAGAAAGGGCTTAATGTGATACTTTTTTTCATTGATCGTCCCGTAGCGCGGCATGAAAATAGATACATCAACGCCCAGCTCCATGAGCGCTTTTGGCAGAAAGTACGCTACCTGCGCAAGTCCGCCGATTGTGGCATACGGCGCCGCTTCTGCGCAGACGAATAAGACGCTCATCTTCGACTTTTTCATAGCCGCATTATAGCACGACCCAGCAGCCATTGACTTTTCTCAACACAATTCTATGAACGATCTGTCGAAGCGCCTTACCCTAACCGTCTTGTACAGATCAACCCGCCTGTTTCTAAGGATAAACGCACCAAAACGCCAAAATCACACGTTTGCGCCATAGCGCATAAGTGTGATGAAGTCTTTGAGGATTTTCCTTTTTTCCTTTAATGCAATGAGCCTCTCCTTGCCGCCAAGCCTTCCCTCTTTCACTCATTCCTTAACTCTCTCATTCTTTAACTCTCTCGTTCCCTCATTCCCTAATTCCTTAGCTCCCTCAAGACTCATTCCTCTTTTCCCAACTCCCTGTTTCCCCTTTTTACTCCCCTCATTCACACGCTCTATTCATCTGTCGTTGTATTCGTTCAGATAGCTTCGCACCTTTGCTGAAATAACCAACCACACGAATGTAAGAAGCGCCAGTTGCCGCATAATCCTCCAGGGCTCGATGACAAGCCGCCAGAACCATTTGAGGCGCATCCGAAGGAGCAAGTGAGGCGGCTTTGGCAAACGGCCGGATATTTCATCAAACGCCCCGCCGACACTCATGAGAACTACCGGCTGGATGGCTCTATGGTTAAACGGTTTTTTCTTATGAACCATGGAGCCATGTAACCACGTAGCGATTTTTTCTATAACGTACTCCTGCTTGGGGGCGCCGAGGCCAACAAACACCAGCCCCACGCCGCTTTGTGCAATGCGGGACGCGAGAGACTTAAAGTACGTGTCTGTTCCCACTTCAATGGCAACCTTCCAGCTTCTGTTTTTTCCCTTCTGTATTCGAACTTCCGGCCCGTCCATCGCCCATCCTTCTACTGCACGTGGGACAGGTTCCTTCAACTGTTGACGACGTTCCCCTCTCGGCAAAACCGACCCGTCTGCCGACAAAACTGGCCTAGAGTATTTACGCTGCAAGCACTTAAATGCTTTGACTGCCAAGCCACCCCGACCGCCTATAAGTGCTATTGGGATGCGCTGTTTAACCGCCAATAAAACCAACTGTTCCATCATGTCCACGCCGGGGATTGGTTGCAGGTTGCAAGTTGCGGGTTGCAGGTTTAATACGCGCATCGCCCAGACGATGCCTATGCCATCCGGGAGCGCCACGTCGGCCCGATTGATGATATCCGCAAAGTGTTTATCGCGCCGCGCTAAAACCACCTGCTCGGGGTTCGGCGTGACAATAACGAGGATATCTCTCCTATGCGTTGGTTTTTGTGCTTTGGATTTATCGTGTTGCAGAAGGAACTTCTGTAATTCCTCTAGGATTTTTTCTTGTGGGGAAATTGTGATATTTATTCCCAGCACTTTTACCGCATCAAGGCTCATAGATACTTATTTAAGTTATGTAATTTGAGATGTGAACGATAGAATTTTTTCAGGTGAACAATAAATGTCATGAGCACAAAACATTGACTAAAATCTGTGTTTCCGTCGCAGAATGACTGCTTTCATGACGTTATATTCTAGGGTATATATCTTTAGAACCGACACATAATAAAAAAATCACCTTTTTGTCGCAAAAATCGCACTATAAGTTTTTGATTTCATACATTGTTCGTTCCCGCGTCGCGCTTCTTGGAACGGTCATCTGATTCGTGTCTTCTGCTGCTATTTTTTATTGATGCTTCGCTTATACAGTTCAATATTTTCTATCGCAATCCCAGTTCCTCGCACAACGCAAAGCAACGGATCTTCCGCCACATGGCACACCACGCCCGTCATTTTCGTCATCAGCTTATCCAAATTTTTCAAAAGACTTGTCCCTCCTGCCATAACGATGCCCTTGTCAATAATATCTGCGGCAAGCTCCGGCGGCGTTTCTTCCAACACGCCTTTGACTGCGCTGATAATGTGGATGAGTGTCGGCATAATCGCCTCACATATTTCATCGCTTGACAATTGAAGCATCCGCGGCAGACCCGTGATGGCGTCGCGGCCGCGGACCTCCATAACAGACGTTAACGGTTGGATATTAGAGTTTTGATTATCTAATTTCCCGCTTCTGACTTCCTTATCCAACCTCTCGCTTCTATTCTCTACCTTCTTTTCTCCTCCCATTGCGTCCCCAATGGTGATTTTTATCATCTCTGCCATGCGCTCGCCGATGATGAGGTTGTGCTTGCGCTTGATGTGGACGGCGATAGCTTCGTCGATTTTGTTGCCGGCGACGCGCGCGCTTTTATGCACCACGACGCCGCCCAATGAGATAACTGCCGCCTCCGTTGATCCGCCGCCGATGTCAACAATCATGTGGCCCGACGCTTGAGCAATTGGGATTTTTGCCCCAATTGCTGCGGCCAACGGCTCTTCTATGAGGTACGCCACCCGCGCGCCTGCGGAAAGCGTCGCGTCTAAAACCGCCCGGCGCTCAACCTGCGTGACGCCCGTTGGCACGCAAATCATGACTTCAGGCTTAAAAAAGCGGTTGCGGCCAACCACGCGGTCAATAAAATACGAAAGGAGCGCCTCGGTTATTCGGTAATCTGCTATCACCCCATCGCGCATCGGCCGAGTGGCCACAATGTTGCCGGGCGTCCTGCCGAGCATCTCCTTCGCCTCATTTCCTACGGCAACCACCCTGTTATCTTCTACCGTCACGGCAACCACCGTCGGCTCGTTCAGTACCACGCCGTCGCCAGCCAGCCAGACGACGGAATTTGCTGTGCCTAAATCGATACCGATGCGCTTGGTGAACATAGTGAATCCGGATAATTTCATGGCTTCATTGTTTCATGGCTAATAGAAGATAATGTGAAAGGAAAGGCAATGAAACAATGAATCAATGAAACAATGTTATTTTACCACACAAGAGAGTATAATAAGTGGCCAATGAGTCCGCGATTCATCCGTAAAACAAGAAGCCTTTTGATCACAATTGTTACGATATGTGCTATTTTGGGTGCATCTGGAGTGATCATTGCCTATGGCCGCGGCTACCGCCTCGATCTCAAAAAAACAGCACTCACGCCCACCGGGCTTATTTCCGCAACGAGCGACCCCGTGGGGGCACAAGTCTACGTCAATGACGAACTGAAAACGGCAACCAACAATTCCTTTAACCTTGAACCCGGCTGGTATACGGTCAAAATTGCCAAAGAAGGCTTCATCCCGTGGGAAAAAACGCTGCGCATCCAAGGAGAGGTGGTCTCGCGCGCGGACGCGTTTCTTTTCCCCACGAACCCCAGCTTGAGCCCGCTGACCACGCTGGGCGTAGATAAACCGGTGCTCTCTCCTGACGGCAGCAGAATCGCCTACCTGATCCCTAACGACCATTTAGACGGCTCTTACGCTAAAAAGGCAGGTCTTTGGATCTACGAGCTTTCCGAAGGGCCCTTGGGAAGAAACCGCGACCCCATCCAGCTTGCTACCCGCGAAAGCGCGTTTGATGTGACGACAGCGTCGCTTCTGTGGTCGCCTGACTCAAGCGAACTGCTTGTCCAAGCCAAAAACGGCACGACGCGCCTGTATCAGGTATCCCGCCCGGGAACGTTTGAAGACGTCACGCGCTCTTTGCCTGCGCTTCTCACTGACTGGAATGACCAGCGTACTGCAAAACAGCGACAGCAGCTTGCGGCGTTTAAGCCGCCGATCATTGATATGGCAACCACAAGCGCGCGGATTCTTTCGCTTTCTCCTGATGAAACCAAAATTCTGTATGAAGCAACCGCCGCCGAGACTATCCCACAAGTTATCAATCCACCTCTTATCGGTACAAACGCAACCAAAGAGGAACGATCTATAACCCCCGGCAACATCTATGTTTACGACAGCAAAGAGGACAAAAACTTCCTTGTGCTAGCCAAACATGAAATTCCTCCGTCTGCCGCTTCTCCTGCCACAGCTAAAAGAAAGGCGGCGCAACCATCGCCGGCGGCCGAACAATTGAACAACGACGCAATGAACCGCGACAGGATATACTGGTTTCCGACCAATCGGCACTTGATTCTTGTGCTTCCAAGCAAAGTAGATGTGATGGAATATGACCGGACGAACTGGATCACCGTCTACTCCGGACCGTTTGTGGACGGTTTTGTGGCGCCGTGGGCAAGCGGCGCGCGGATTGTCATCATGACCAATCTCAACGCGGACGCAACCAGCCTGCCAAATCTGTATACCGTGAACTTGCGGTAAATCTAGCTTCACAAGGGGACGCCTTGCGAAGCTAGATTTCCGAAACTTAGAAGTGCTCTTTGCATTTTGACCACAGGTGCGGTATAGTGTCGCGACTATGCCCAGTCAAGAGAAGTCTCTCGCTGAAGCGCTCCAATCGCCTGATTTGCTCACGTTCGCTCAAGCGCGAGAACGATTTCACTCATTACAACAATCCATATATCCTCCCAGAAACCCGCGTCCGCCGGGGAGCGCTGCGCGAATTCAAGAAGAACAAGACGAAAAGGAGCGAAGACGGAAAGAGGCCATATTTCAGGAGAAGGTGCTGGCGTATCTCACAAGTCAGGCCCAACAAGAAGCGCTAAAATCCGGCGGAAATCAACCGAAGATCACCTTGGAATCCGATGATCCCGCCGTGCCTGTCTTTCAAACGACAATGAGTGAGTGGATCAGAATCTTTGGAGAAGTAAGGGGTAAGATTGCGGCCGAAGAATTAGGCGACGTATAGCCTAGCGGCCAATCTCAACGCGGACGCAACCAGCCTGCCAAATCTATATACCGTGAACGTGTGGTAAAACTAGCTTCACAAGGGGACGCCTTGTGAAGCTAACATTTCATTCTCCGGGTGAAAACGTTGAAATCCTGCTTCAACGAGCCGACGCTCAAGATCAGCAAGGAGCGCTGCTTGTTCATCTTTCGTACCGTAATGTAGAATTGCATGCTCCTTCTCCGTAAGTTCAACTGGTTTGATAGCCGCATCTATTCCTAGACTCTTCAAGCGGTTTTTTACCTCCGCAGTCACATCGCTGGCGACGGGCACAATAAGATCTGCTTGTTTGAGCAAATTATCTCGCTCATCGTGAGGCATACTATAATCACGGATACCAACCATACGCACGTTTGTATACCCCAAGGTTTCAAGCAACCGCACAATGGCCTTGCTTCTGCTGCGACCATGCATACATACTACGGTGATGCTTTTTTCTGGGAACCCTAGCAAATCAGTCAGAGGCGGCTTTTGCGGTTGATTGCGTGTTCGTTCCATAGAGGAAGGTTTTGTATCCCCGATAGGAATCGAACCTACATCGGAGGTTTAGGAAACCTCTGCTCTATCCATTGAGCTACGGGGACGTGGTCGGGGTAGCCAGACTCGAACTGGCGACCTCTTCGTCCCGAACGAAGCGCACTACCAACTGTGCCATACCCCGGTTCTTTGTATTGTACCATCGCGGCGATAGCATGCCTATAGGCATGCTGCTTGCGCGCGCATACTTCATTACCGAAAGGCTGGCAGAACTGTCCGCCATCGTACGGTTCTCCTTTGCCAACGCCACCAAAGGAACCACAGCCACCCGGACTGCCTGAACGATAGTCCCAAAAACGAACAACCAGCCAGAGAGCGCACGCCGCCCGCTAAAGAAAGCAACAGAGTTGCGCGAGGAATAATTACTATACTAGACTACCACGTGGTGGTCTAGTATATTAAATCCGTTCCCGCGGTCAGAGCCCCTTTCAAAAATCGGCACTGTGCAGTATAATAGATCCTTGTGAAACTCCAGTTTACCTCCAAAAACGCTCCGCCTCCTGAACCGCCCAAGCCAGACGTCATTTTGGCTTCCCAGAGCATGGGCAGGAAAATGCTTTTGGAAAAGCTCGGCATCCGCTTTCGTGTCGTGGTGGCCAGAATCGACGAAGAGGTGATCGTCGATTCGAACCCCGAAGCCATGCTCAAAAAGCGTGCGCTAGCTAAAGCTCAAGAAGTCATCACTCACCCGAGAGTCTATAGCATTCCGGAGGAACGCGAAGCGCTCATCGTGGCCGCAGATTCCATGGCGATTGTCGGCAAAAAGGCCTACGGCAAGGCGCGCGACCGCGAGGATGCCAAAGAAATGCTCAAAATCCTCATGAGCCGCACCCATATATTTGCAACGGCAGTGGTAATCGCCCACATTAAGGAGGCGAAAGTCAAAAAGATGTGGGAAAAAATCGTCAAAACCCGCGTGACCATGCGAAAGTTACGTACTGCCGAGATAGAAAGCTACATCACGCGCTTTGACTTTACCCGGTTCGCCGGAGGCTACGCCATAAACGAAGCCCCGTGGGACTTGGTGACGAAAATCGACGGAAGCTACACGAACGTCATCGGCTTGCCGCTTGAAGTCCTCCTGCCGATCCTGCGAAACTTAAAAATTATCGTGTAACCATCTTCTGTTTTGGCATTGCCAGACCTCTATATTACATCACAAGATCCTTCCTCCATCGCATACCGTCTCCCGCAGATTGAATATCTCGGACTGGTTCAGGCAATCTGCGATTACACTCATGATAAGTACAGAGAATTTTGCGGCGCCGTCCACCTTCCTTCTGACGCGTGCCTGATGGTCGTCGGCAGTGATGGGAAAATGGAACGCCACGAACAGTCTCTGACCGAGCTTCGCATCGTGGCTCTGCAAAGCCCGCTTAACGCCGTAGCGCTTACGGATGCCATTCTTGAGGCAATCTACCCACTCCACGTTCAGCTTGGGCCGGACCATTGTATAGAAACAACTGTACTGCATGAAAGTGACGCAATCTCCTACGCATTTGGCGATCCAACAAGAGTATATCCGGACAGAGCAATAAACAGCCTGTATATCATGGGCAACGAGAACGTGTATTGGCATGCGCGCATGCAGGCTCTGGCAGAAATGACCGCCGATGGCCCGATAAGCACGCATATCCGCCACGGGATGCGCGATCAGCTGAAGATTTATCGTAACGCTGCGGCCTCTGGCGTCTACCGTGGTCTGACGATATTTTCTGCTGATGAAAATCAGAAGATATGTCTTCAGTTTTATGACGAGCATGCGGAGAATCCGAAACTCATGCGCGCCGGATTCAAATCAGGATTTCTTCGTGCCGTACAGCGGAAACTTGATCTTCTCACGGTCTTTGGGGTGAGAGAATGCAAATGGAATATCGAAGAGCTCGCGCATAGTATGCCCACGCAAACTGTTGAGCGCATTGAATTCATGGCCAATCGGGGCATCATTCCTCACCAGCTCGCTGTGTCAGTCAGCGATGCATATGCTTGGTTCCTCCAGCAATATCACCAAGCGCAACATAAATATAAGGAGAAACGGCAATGTGTGGGCGTGCCGCACGACCCAACGCTGTTCAATCGCCACAGACAAGCGGTTCTTGCCTTTGCCTATATGGACGCTCATGCGTCACAAAAAGTTTAAGATCAATTCATAAGTGTATCTGGCAACAGTCATCCCTCTTTCCGAAACGTCAGGACGAAGCGACTCGCGCTGGTTTCATGCCAGTCGGGCTCTTTTTCCGGCGGCTCCCACCATCTTAAGTCAATACACCGCAGTCCAAGCAATTGAGCCTCCCTGCAAATGTCTTTTGCCTGTGTCCGATAATATGGCGGTTCAATGCTGGTGACACGTGGGTTATGACTAAGAAGACTGACAAACTCAAGATATTGCCCCTGCGACTTAAAATGCCACCAGTTGCATTTCCCAGCCTCCTCGTAACAAACGCACGTCGTCGTTGACTCTTGGGAAACCAGAAGGAATATCCCGTTTGGCTTAAGAACACGACGCGCCTCCCTAAACACTTTCCTGCGATCGGGAACGTGGACCAAGGCATCTTTCATATGAATGCCGTCAAAGACCGCATCCCGAAACGGAAGCGGTTCAAAAAGCGCCTGGACGCAACGCCCGCCTGTTGCCCGAAGCGCTTTTCTGCTTATGTCCAGTTGAACTGCACTGGCGCCTTTTTCCTCCAATAGACGGGATACTTCGCCCAAACCTGACGCAAGATCAAGGATCAGCGGGCGATCAATACCATCAAACCTATGGAGAAACGGCCAAAGCACCCGCTCCTGGTAGTCAGGCCCCGCGTGTTTGGTTTTCAAAAATCCATGTATACCGTTATCTAACCTGTACCGATCTAATAGCCGATAATCGTATTCGCCGGATATGCCAGTCATAGTAATAGCCCACCATGATACAATAGCTCCATGTTCCTCTTCAGCTCCATCGACCGGTCGAGCATACTATCGCAGGTGATTCCGCTAAGTTTAACCGTCGTCGTACTTGCGATTCTTCTGGTGACCCTGCGCGCGGCGGTTGCGGTGTTTAACCTCATCCCCTTTGCCACACCGATTGTTCTCCAGATCCGGTTGTCTGATGTACTTGTCGGCGGGACCATATACCTGAAAACCGCGATTGACTTTGCCATCTTCATGGGCCGCCTCATGAGCACCAATCCCGGATGGAAAAAGCGAGTGGCGATTGAAGTCGGCACGGCGGCGGGCAACGCCATGGGCACCATCCTGATCATCGGGCTCTGGGTGATCCTTAAGGATATTCATTTGCTCCTTGCGCTCATGGTTCTGGTTGCGTCGCTTGTTCTGTTTGAACTGGCGTACGGCAGCCTGGAGCACGTTTCCTCCTGGGAAACGGCAAACATGGTAAAACGGACATCCTACCGGATAGTAAAACGACTGCTTTTGACCGTCAACCGCATCATTTCTCCCATTCTTTCGCGCATCATGCCGGATATTTCAGAGAAAATGCGGGCCGGCACGGCGCTTCCGTTCAAACGACTGTTGGTCTTTTCCGCAAGCGTGCCGTTCATTCTGGGACTCGACGACTTTGCCGGCTATGTGCCGCTGTTTACCGTGGTCAACGTCTACGGATTCGCTATCGGCGTCATTGCCGCCCACACGCTTCTGACCATCTTTTTATTTTTGAGCCCAAAGCGCACCATCGCCGCGGTGAAAAATGAGTACATTTCGTTTGCTGGGGCACTCGCCTTTATCGGACTGGCTCTCTACGGCTTGTGGGAGGCAGTAAGAATCGTAACCGAGGCGTTCTCACGCTGACTTTCCCTCTGGAGGTCCCGCCTGTTTAGGGAAACTCACGAGTGTCAAAAAGAATTCTCCTAAGGGCTGCGGCGGTTCGGCTCATTTCGCTGCCCAACCCCTTTACGCCATTACCAATCGAAAACAACGAGGTGATCCTCTGCGCATGTCAAGTCCCAAGGAAGATCAGTGGCGTGGGATTGACGGAAGGACAATTCAGAATTCTGACTCCTGTAGGCCACGCCCTCGTTCTCCAATTTATTGTCAAAAGAACAGCCCCATCCTCCTTTTTCTTCCTGTAGGCCATGAAGACCATACTGTCGCGCTCCAATCAAAGCTACCCGCAAACCCACGTTTTTTTTGGCGAGTAAGTCATTCCACAGAGTAAATCATACCGCAGCGATTAAAACCGATTTAAAAAATATGGTAATTCATGCCACGACCGTGGTTCAAATTACCATATTTTTTTATTTCATAGTGCGTTCGTCGCCTGCTGGTCGTCTAAAAAAACAAACGATAGTCAGCTATCTTCCGCTACTTCTGTTCTTTGGGCGGTTGTTTGGGGTTAAGCATGCGGTATTGAGGACTGTCTCTCATTACATCTTCAGGCTCCGGTTTTTGAGTCGGCGAGGCTGGTTGGGTGTCTGCCTTGGCTTCATCGCTTGGAACAATTGCTTCTCCTTGAGCGCCGGGCCGACGGGGTAATAACACATTATTAGGGTTATTATTGCCGGCAACGGCCTCTCCTTGTGTCGTGTCTGCTAAAGAAGGGGTGATATTCGGTGTATCGCCACCAGTCTCCGCCAATGTTCCCCGACTTTGCTGGGTACTGTCATTTTTACCTATCCTATCTGGTTGGTTCGGCCGGGTTTCTTGAGACTTCGGCGGCGCTTTTCCGTTCATACATCCTCCCTCCGCCGTCACAAAAGTTAGCTTCGCAAGGCGTCCCCTTGTGAAGCTAGATTTGCCGCTTGTTGCTCAATGCGGCTTGTCCGCGTCCGTGACAAAAATCTAGCTTCGCAAGGCGTCCCCTTTTGAGGCTGGGTTGGGAAATACTACTGGAACATGATCGTTTTTTACCATGCTTCTTCCGTACTGACTTCACGTGATTTTAGTTGATCGTTTAGAAAATTACAAACGGAAAAACCACTGTTTTTATCATGCTCTTATTTGAACACTACCCAACAATATCATATCCCTTTAAAGGTCGGACCTTTAAAGGTGGGGTCAAACAAACAGCAACCCAATCTCCTTTTTGGCTGCTTCAGGACTATCAGACCGGTGGACGACGTTTTTCTGTTTGCTTTCACCAAAGTCGCCGCGGATCGTGCCCGGAGCGGCTTCCGCAGGATCGGTCGGACCGCAGATATCAAACACCTTTTGGATCGCGCCCTCGCCTTCCACGATCATGGCAACCACCGGTGTGGCCATCATGAATGCGCTCAAATCAGGAAAAAACGGCTTGTCCTTGTGGTGCGCGTACCACTGGTCCAGAATCGGCTGTGTCAGGCGGACCATGTTGAGTGCTGTAATGCGCAGTCCCGCACGTTCAAACCGGCTGATGATTTCGCCGATAATTCCCTTTTGTATGCCATCTGGTTTAATGAGGACGACAGTTTGTTCCTGCATGCTCTGATTGTATCACAGGAGAAGCGTCATGCGCCGTTGGCATTTACATCGGCCTCAACTGCCTTGAGTTTTTGAATAAATAAATCAGCCGCAGCTTCTGCTCGCGCTTTCCAGCGTTCGGATCCTTCACCCAAATTTTGAATGTTCTCCGGTATCTTAAAACCTCCAATCAGGGTATTCTGATTATCCGCTACCAGTGCAATCAACAACTTCCCACCTGTTCTTTTTCTATCATCCCCATTCATTTCAATTCCCAAATGTTTAATTATCTCGTAATCTAATAAAAATACCCCTACCTTTATTGTTTTACCATTAATCTCGCGATTGACGATATTATTAACACTTGATAATGCTTCCGGTTTTTCACTAAAAAGCCTTGCTATCACATTTTCTGCTGCCTCAATTTGTCTCGTCATATGAATAGTCCGGATTGTATACTAAACCGTCCTATCCTGCAACATAGAAAATGCCCGAAGCTCTGATAACGTTCAACATGCATGTTATATCACCAGCAGTTGTTGGAGGCTGTCGTCGAGGGGTCGGTTCCACACGAGGGCGAGGTTGAGGTGCTGCGTGATGAGGTATTTTTTGGCAAGCGCGTGGATCATCGCGGGCGTCACCGCGTCGATTTTTGCGATAAAGTCGTCCATCGTGATAATGGGATCGCCAAACAGCTCCTGGCGGCCGTAGTACTCGCCCATAAACTCCGGGTCTTCGCTTTTAAACGCCAGCATGGTTTTGAGGCGCTTTTTGGCAACTGCCACTTCTTCTTCCGTCACTCCCGCCTCCGATGCCTTTTGGAGCTCGGCAATAATCGCTTTCACCGCCTCAAATACTTTATCAGTCGCCACACCGGCATAGATAGACCAGTACCCCACGTCTGCCCACCCGTCGCTGTTGCTTCGTATGGCATAGCACAGTCCGCGTTTCTCACGAATCTCTTTAAACAGGCGGGACGTAAACGAAACGCCCATAATGAGGTTAAAAAGACTCCAGGCGTAGCGATCCTCATCGCCGCGGCGGAACGTCCGCACGCCCAGGACCAAGTGCGCCTGCTGCGCGTCGGGTTTGGTGACGACGGACACCGCAGGCTTTTCTTGACTGTCTTTGACAGGAGAAAAGCTGTCTGCCTTCTCATTTGGCAGTGTTCCGAACCATTCTTCTGCCTTTTTTTTAATCGTTGATATGTGATTTTTGATATTCCCCGCCAGGGTAATCACGAACTGTGACGGCTGGTACCACCGCTCATGGTATGCTTTGAGTTCATCAGATGCCACCGCGCGCAAACTCTCTTGTTCGCCGATGATGCGCATCCCGAGCGTTGTGCCGGGGTACATCATCCGGTGAAACACTTCGCCTGCTTTGGCCGCCGGCTCATCTTCGTACCGCTTCATTTCTTCAAGGATCACGTTTCGCTCGCGGTCCACATGCTGCTGTTCCAGCAGGGGGTGCAAGGCAAGTTCTTTGTTAACTTCTAATCCCAGCTCCCAGTCGCTTGCCAATACTTTGTTGTGATAGTTCGTAATATCAATATCGGTGTACGCGTTTTGCAACCCCCCCTGGCGCTCGATCGTGTTGACGTCATCGGTCGTGGGGTATTTCTTAGTGCCCTTAAAGACCATGTGTTCGAGGAAATGGGAAATACCGTTTACCTCCGGCGTCTCGTAGCGGCTGCCGACGGCGACCATCACGGCCGTTGCGACACTGTTGACGCCCTCCATAGGAACGAGGATGAGCCGCGCGCCATTTTCAAACACCGTTTTTTCGTAGGGCGTTTCCATAGCGAATAGTACTATCCTATCAAAATCCCGCCCCGAGCGTAAGTGGTAAAAATTCCGTCACCGCACGGTTTGCATAACACGTCCGCGCAAACTGCCGTCTGGTTGCATAATGAGGCGAATTGGTATATGGTTATAGTGCTTTACACAGTTTAATCAACAGGTATCCTATGAACGCCAACGATCTGCGGGAAGACGTGGAACTCAAAATTGTCACGCTGATAAAGTCGCTCCTTGCCAAAGGCAGGCTGACGGATGCGCGCGCGCAGGCAATCGCCCAGCAGGTCCTCGAAATGATCACGCCCGGCATGAGTGTCGCGCAAATCTATAGGACGGTGCCCAAGCTCGATGAAACCATGCCGGAACTGGCGCCCGTCGTCACTCCCTTCGCCCGCGAGTACGAGAAGCGCATTGTCCGCGAGGCGCAAAACCAAGTGAGCACGCTCATCCGCCAGGGGCAGTTTGACGCCGCGGCGGATCTGGCGAAAAAAGCCGTTGCCCAGGAAATAACCATGGAGTGGGCGGGCGTTGGCAAACCAGACTCCGCCGGACCGGACGATCTGTAAGTTTACACAAAATGTTGCTCGAGCAAAAAAATGTGTAAACGGTTCAACCCTGTCACCACTCCCTTGACAAGCCTATAATAACAATATACTCTACTATATCTATGAGTGAAGATCCATCAAACAATCCTGTAATACAACAAATAACTCTCCCAAATGGTGACGTAAAAATTGTCTTTGCAGATGGTACCTTCAAACTATTACCACCCGTAAGACCGCCAAAGGTTTTGGACCGATTCTTTTTGGAACATCAGATACCACCAGAAGACTTGGTTGAGATCCGGAAAACCCGCCCGATACGGGCTGGTGATATGATACGCATTGATCCGGAATATTTTGAACAACAATCAGCTCGTCGCGGCATCACCTCATTGGAGAACAGATATTCCAGGTCTATTACATCCGAAGCAAATCATATTTATATGGTCACGGGGGTTATTAATCCGGATACTGACATTGCCGAACTTGAACTTGTCGCGGTACGGGTCAATCCCCATGAAAATAGGCTTGAACCCGCAGAGTCTTCGCGCGTTCGTCACGAATTACTGGCAATCGATCCATTTGCGACAATCTTAGATCCAACACCGATTATGACAAGGTTTCCTACCATATCTGACACATTCGTTCGGCCCCCACAACGTCCTACCGAGGGCTATCTTCAATCGTTTACACGCCCAAATAGACCCGACAAGTGACACCTTGTCTTTCTCGATCCTATAGTGTATACTCTCCCCCTGCTCTTCTATAAACACCCAGTGGCATGTGATTTACGAATACTGTTGGGACCACCAGACCGCAGAGTGCGGCAATGATGCGTGCGTCAAAGGCGTCATTGTTGCGCCGGCGCGCACACATCCTGCCTCTACATTCCTTTCCCGCCTCAATGTGCGCCTGCTGGGCATGGCGCTTCTGGCTATCGGCTTAGGAGGCATGGTCGGGCCGCTGGTTCCTAAACTTAAGCTGGAGGCCGGCTACTTGATCTATTCTGCCCGGCAACAGGCGGCCAAAAGGGCGTCGGAAGCTAAACCCCTGCCTTCCAGCGTACCCGTGGTGTTTGACCCGCTCGTGACGCCTGACGGCGCCTCAATTGCTCCGGTCAACGAATCATTTAGCCTCATCATCCCGAAAATCGGGGTTAATGCGCCGGTTGTTCCTGGCGTCAACCCCATGAGGCCAAACGAGTACCTGGAGGCGCTCAAAACAGGCGTCGCCCACGCCAATACCAGCTTCTATCCCAACGAAGACGGCACGGTGTACCTTTTCTCCCACTCAACCAACTACGAGTGGTTCGTGCGCGACTTAAACGCCGTCTTTTACCTCATGAAAGAGCTGGAAAAGGGCGACCTCATCGTCCTTATCTATCAAGGCAAACGCTACAGCTACCGGATGACCGATAAGCGCGTGGTCAGCCCCAAGGACGTTACCTATCTGGCGCCTGTGGTGGGCAACAAGAATCTGATTTTGCAAACCTGCTGGCCGCCGGGGAGCGTCTCGGAACGTCTCCTGATTTTTGCGGATTTGATGGAGGTTCAGGGCATAAAGATCTGATAGAGTTAGTTAGCAACACGCGTTAGTTCGTTGCGTAATAATTTCGAAGTAACAAAGTAACCGGACTTGCTCGTGTTGCTCGCAAATCCCATAGTGCTTGACACGCGGTCTGTTTTGTGGTATAGCTCGCAAACGTGTTTTTGAATAATTCAAAATATATCGTATGAAATCAAAACATTTCATTCTCGCTGTCGCCGCTGGGCTTGCTTGTGTTGCCGGACTTGCCGGTGTTGCTGCACCTGTCCGCGCCGAAACCTGCACGACGCAGTACGGCGGCACGACCACGTGTGTTCCTGCGGATTTGACGATCAATAAAGAAGTGCGAAATCCGGCAACCAACATCTTCGTTGAAAACCTCGGCGTGTCTGACACGCTGTTTGTTAAAGATAATGAAGTCCTCTACAAACTGACGGTCAAAAACACCGGCAGCGAGACGCTCAACCCCATTACGGTTCACGACATCTTTCCACCCTATTTGACATTTATGTCCGGCCCGGGCACCTATGATAGCGACACGCGGACGCTGACGTTTGAACTGGACAATGTCGTAGCCGGCGAAAGCCGCTCTGTCGAAATCCTTGCCAAAGTCGTCGAGTTGCCGAGCGACAAAGATGTCGTGTGCGTCGTAAACCACGCCGATGCCGCGGCCGGCGGCCGCTATGATGAAGACACCGCGCAAATTTGTCTGGGAGCAAACGTCTTGGGCGCAACGCTTCCGGTGGCTGGGTTTAACGATCTTACCGTCATTGTGCCGTTCCTCGCTGTGGGGCTTGGAGGCCTTGTGCTCCTCAAACGAAACGCTATGAGATAACCAAACCATTGCTTCATGGTTACATGGTTTCATGGGTAAAACAACAATGAAACACTGTGACAATGAACCAATGAGCGTCCGCTCTGCCGGGGACACACAACAGAAGCGAATCGTCAATACATAAATGATAAACCGGCAGAAACAATGGCCGGTTTTTTATTTGACTTGAATGCACGTTGACAAGTGAATGAACTAGGTAGATTTATATGACCAAGAAAACTGTTTATCGGAAATCTGCATTAGCCTCGCAACTAGCTTCACAAGGCGTCCCCTTTTGAGGCTGGAAATTTGCACGGATTGTTGTTTTCGGAAAAGAGTCCCGCCTTACTATTAATCGCTCGCCAGACGGCAGGCCGGCGAGCTTGAATAAGGTGTGGCGGGATTCTTTTCCGGGAGCAATCTCGGGGTGTTACGTTTTAGCGCGACTATGCCACGGTAAACGGGGTGTCTCACAGGATTTGTCCCTCCCTACAAGCGGGGTCGGGACGAATTCGAGATATTGTTCTTGGCTCTTTAAAATATTACGGAGAAATACCGACGTGTTTCGCTAGAGTATCGAGGCGATCGTAATGTCGTCATGTTGACCCTGATGGAGTTCTTGGGCTTCATCGATCTTTTTCAGACGGCCGGATAGTTCATCTATCCGTTTAAAAAATTGTTCTTTCGTCGGAAGAAATTTGATTCTCTCATCAACGATTTTTTCTACTTCTTCACGAGTCGGAAACACGAGCTTCATCGCATTAACGAGTGAAGCAATATCTATGGAAGTGAGAATAGATTTCTTTGCCATGATCCTACTCTACTGCGTGAAACATGGGTTGTCAACGAATACGTATGATATGGTTTGATATGATCTTTAAGGGTCCGACCCTGCAAGGTAGATATAGTAATTGTCAACGGAAATATCCGAGACAAACAGATAACTATGTTTGTCCGGATGTTCCCGGTGACAACATCGGGCCTGCCCCGTCAGGGCGTTCCGTAAGCCGCGCTACGAATAGTAGTCAAGGCGAACGGTAAGCACATACGGGGTGTCTCACGGGATTTGGCCCTCCCGCCGGCTGGCGGATCAGGACGAATTCGTGATCGTTGCTCTTTAATAATTTAATCGGCAAGTGGAGGAAGACCAACTTTTTTCTCTACCCGATCGAGTCGTCTATCAACTCGATCATGTTGGCCTTGGTGAAGCTCCTGTGCTTGGCGTTTATCCTTGATATCGCCAATAAACGTGTCAAGTTTCGTGCTGATTTCGGTTAGCTTATCCTTAAGCCGTTTTTCTACCTCATCTACAAGACTCGGCAGGAATTCGTGCTTAAGCCAAGTGATGTCAGGATACGTGAGGGTGGGAGGTTTTGATTTCATACTCACACTCTACATCGTGAAATTTGTCCAGTCAATGGTTGCCTGCACCGAGGAGCAGCGCGACGAGGTGTCAACGGAAACGGTGGAAAGAAAACGTTCTTTCTACGGTTCCCGGGAATACAACGTGTGTGTTGAAATAGTCGCTCTTTGAAAATCAATCGTTTATTTGCGAAACAGCTCCGGCGGAAGCTGTGACTGACGGATGACGCTTCGAAGCGTCCCTACGGGGATTTCTTTGGAGTGAAACGAAACCGTGGTGTGCGCTTTGCTTGTGGGGTTAACGTATTGCCTATGGCTGCTTTTGCTCACGTTGACCGTAAATCCGTGTGACAAAAGAATAGCCTCCACAGCGCGGGGCTTGAGCGGCACGAGACGTGGCATATGCTATCAGGCAAACGCGATGCGACCGGGTATAGCTACTTCGGTCGTGGCAAGGTAAAAGTCTGTGGTCGTATCAGGAAGAGGCACCGGAGATCCAGTTTTTTGCAACCCTTCGATATGACAGACGATCGCGTTGGTAACGTGCTTTTTCGCAAGGTCAACGGTCGTACCAAAGTCGGAAATGCCCAGAGTCGGCACATCGGCAATATAGTGCTTGCCTTCCCGACGGATGACGACATGATAACGAAGGAGAGTGGTTTTCATAATTTTAAGTATAGACCACTTGCAGATAGAACGCAAGAAAAAAATAGCGGGTTGTCAACGGAAACGGTGGAAAGAAAAACGTTCTTTCTACGGTTCCCGGGAACAAGCCGAAAGGCGAAGTCCTAAGTCCTGAGTTTGTTGAAGGATCGAAGGACAATCCTGGAAATATTTGATAACAAAAAAAATTAATTGACCCATACCCCGTATAGTGCGAGTGTTGTCTGAGATAATTACTTGAATCA
>CAZQTD010000009.1:0-47004 GCA_964596355.1 uncultured Gammaproteobacteria bacterium | reverse complement strand
GAGCGAAGCAGATTAGAGACCTGCGTAGTCCTAGCCCTAAACGCATGTCTGCTAGTTACCCGGAGGATAGAGGACGGAGAACGGACGATGGATATTAGAGGGTCAGAACACAGTATTTCAGAAACAATTTTTTCTGATAGATCTGTTTTCTATCTCGCCTCGATCTGTTTTCTGTCATCTGTCTTCTGTTCTCCGGGCGACGTAAGCTAACGCGTTAAGCAGACCGCCTGGGGAGTACGATCGCAAGATTAAAACTCAAAGGAATTGACGGGGACCCGCACAACCGGTGGAGCGTGTGGTTCAATTCGATACAAAGCGAAAGACCTCACCAGGTTTTGACATGTTACCGTTTTAACTATCTGGAAACAGATGGCTATCCGCAAGGATGGTAGCACAGCAGCTGCATGGCTGTCGTCAGCTCGTGCCGTGGGGTGTTCCCTTAAGTGGGAGAACGAGCGCAACCCGTATCCAATGTTATATGTTTCATTGGAGACCGCCCACTCTCAAAGCTCTGAAGGACCTTTGAGAGAAATTCTCAATCCAAAATTCCAAATTCTTAATAAATTCAAATTTTCTAAATTCAAAATTTTCTATTTTTGATATTGTTTAGAATTTGGTGCTAAAGATTGGGATTTTTCAAAAGACTTTCAGCATTTTGAGAGTGGGAGGAAGGAACGGATGACGTCAAGTCAGCATGGCGCTTATGACCTGGGCAACACACACCCTACAATGGCGAACAACAATGGGAAGCAATGCGGCAACGCAACGCAAATCCCCTGTAAATTTCGCCTCAGTTCAGATTGGGGTCTGCAACTCGACCCCATGAAGTCGGAATCGGTAGTAATCGCAGATCAGCAGGCTGCGGTGAATACGTTCTCGGGTCTTGTACACACCGCCCGTCAAGCCAACAAAGTTGGGAATACCCGAAGACTCGTTATTGAGTCGAAGGTAGGCCCAGCGATGGGGACTAAGTCGTAACAAGGTATCCCTAGCCGAAGCTGGGGATGGATCACCTCCTTTCTATTTGATAAAATCGGTGGTATTGAGGATTTACGGATCCGTCAAGCTGGCGGATCAACGGAATTCAAGATACGGCCGATTTCACGTCCCGCATAGAGAGCGGGACCAAGTCATACACGCTAGATCAGCCGATCCGTGGTGTACACGGACGGCCGTATGACACTCTCAATATTTTCCTGTCACCATTGGATTGTCAACAAAAATCCTCTCAATTGAGAGGATTTTTCGTATCTGTTAGACTGATTTACGCATGTATTACATATATGTGTCACAGAGTTTAGTCAATAACGATATGTATATTGGCTATACTAGGGATTTAAAAAAGCGTTTAACACAACATAATTCTGGCCAAAGCAGAGCAACAAAGCACAATAAACCCTGGTAACGTATTTACTACGAAGGATATAAGTACAAATTAGATGCGACAAAACGTGAGAAACAGTTAAAGAATCATAAGGCTAAGATTGATTTGAAAGCTCAATTACGATATAGTTTTGGGTAAGCGAATAGGGCTTGACGGAGCAGATCTCGCTTTGCGAGGCTCGGTGGCGATTAGGTTGATGGCACCATAGCGAATCGAGTGTTCGAGATGAGCTAAGGTGCCGATCAATCCTCGGAGCGCAGTGGAGGGGATAACGCGGAATACTGATTAACAAGCGAGTGACATGGCGCGGTGGCGAAGAGGTAACGCAGCTGTCTGCAAAACAGCTACACAGCGGTTCGATTCCGCTCCGCGCCTCAATTGCTTCAGGAGGCACCGTAGCGATGACAGAGCCATACAGCCGTTTCATTCCTTCACGCGCATCATAATGAATGCTACGACTCTGACTGGGCTTCTTTTGATTACAATATCCACGCTTTTGTATGGTGCGGCCAACCCGTTAGTAAAAAAGGCAGGACTTTCTCCATGCGCCACGCTCTTTGTCCATCTGGGAATTTCGTGGCTCATTGGTTTGCCGTTTTTTCTGGCGACCGGCGCGTACCATGAGCTTGGCAATACTAAGGGGGTCGGTATGCTCGCAATAGTTGGTGTCATGACGGGCATAGGATATTTGCTGGGAATCGCCGCGCTTATGCGGCTGCCGGTATGGCTCAACGGCTTATTTTTAGTATTTTGGCCCGTACTTAATGCGGTGTTTGCGTGGTTTCTCCTTCATGAGCCAATTTCTCCCAAATTTATCATAGCTTTTGCGTTTATGAGCGTCGGTTTGCTCATCGCTGTCCTTTGATACAAGTGGTGGTTCGTTGTTATCTACGGTATAATACGTAGTGCGGCATGAAAGAACGTGAACAAGGAGAAAACTCAACATGGGAGAGGGTAAAAACGCTGCTTATTGACGTGTTAAGCACACTGTTTTACATTCGCATGTTGTCATCGGCAGACGTGATGAAGCGGTTGTTCAAATAACGGCATGAACAGCATGGGTGCGTAGTTCATTGGCAGAACGCTTTCCTGATAAGAAAGAGGCACATGGTTCGATTCCATGCGCACCCACAGAAATGCGCTGTGCGTGATCTTGCCTCTGACTCCACTTGGGAGGTGGAAGAGATTGGCGCGTCTGAAATTGATTCAACGCTTACTGATATATCACCACCGGCGTTCCAATGTCGGCAAAGCGATAGACTTCTTGGGCGGCTCCCGGAGCAAGCGCGACACAGCCGCCGGTAGCAGGCTCGCCGATTTTGCCAATCGGGCGGCTGATTGTTTGGTTCTCGATGAGTTTGTACGGGAGCTCGTGGATGCCGAAGTACGCATTGAGTTCTTTGCTGTACGAAAAACCCATCCACCACGGGAGCCAGACGTCGTAAATTTTAGAAAATCCCAAGCCCGCTTTATTGAGTATGGTAAATTGGCCGATGGGGGTGGGGTAGTCCAGTCCGGTTGACACTTTATAGGATTTGATAAGGTTTCCGTCTTGAAAAAGGTACATGGTTTGCTGGGAGATATCTACTTCAATATAGCTGCGCGCCACTGTTCCTGTTGTGTTGGGGCCGCTGTCGAGCGTCATCGTGATGGCATCTACGGAGGAGCCGGAAAATCTCGCAAGGAGAGCCCGCTTGATATGCTCCCGCACTTTGGGAGTAACGATATTGTCTTTTGAACGATACAGTTTTCGCACGTGTGCGTTGATAATGCGCGCTGTTGCGTCTTTATCTACGTCAATATCCACACGGTCATACTCTGGGGCGAGAGAAACGGTGATCATCTCCGTTAGCTCCCGTTCGGTCAGATGAAATTGTTTCGTTTCTGCCGCCGTTTTTACGTAGACTGTCAGCGGCTGGTTAAAGACGTGCTGAAGCTTGACGCTTGTTGCGGTGATAACGTTCTGGATGGTGGGCGTTACTTTTGTCAATCGCGGATACAGCGGCAGGTTGTTTTTTGGTACGCGATCGTTGAGAAGTTTACGAAGAGACGCTTCGTCGATGCGGTAGCGCTCCTCGTTTTCTATATAGGCGAGCGTTTTGCCTTTTGTGTCAAAGACGATTTCGTCTTTTTCTCCATTGGAAAAATCAAATACCGTGGTATCGATAAAGTCGCGAAACTGCTCCGTGAACGCAAGCGTGATGGGGACGTTGCGTTTAATGAAACGCGACAGGAAGTGACTTGCCACATTGAGCGGAAACAGTTTTCTGTTTGGCGCAAACACTTCCTGAATGATCGCGTCTTCATCGAAAAAAACGCCAACGTCGTTGATCGTGTAGGAGTATGAACGATCTTTGATTCGGATGTCGTACGGTGCTTCGCTCCACGCCTTCAGCAATGCGTGAATCTGTTTCTTCGTCTTGCCGCTGATATCTGTGCCCGCAAGCGTTGTTCCGGGGAAAACAAAGAAAACGGTGAGTATCTGACTTGCCAGCATGGTGTTGATGACGAGCGCGCCGAGGAGAAACAGCTTGGCTCGTTTGGGGGCGCAGTTGATTCGTTTGATCAACCGAATCAAGAGGCGGTTAGCTTTGGAGATTTTCGACATACATCTTGTAGCCTACCATATTAATGAGCAGGAAGAACGCGTGCAAACACCAAGAGCCGTTTGGACGTCGTCCCCGGGGGCCAGCACGTCTGAAGCACGATGGTTTCGCGGTCATAGACTGCGGCAAGGAACCGCAGATCGTTTGGGTCGGTGATTTCTTTTTTATACACCGCATAGTCCGTGCGTTTGCCCTCGTGCCAGATATAGACTTCATCGCCTGTTTTGAGCTTGTTGAGGAGATAAAAGACCGCGTTGAATTGTTTTTTGAGCGCCGGTGTTGTGGAATGGGCAAAGTAGTAGCCCAGCCCGCCTGAACCCGGGAAGGCGGTGCTCGAAGCGTGCGCGATGCCTCGTTTGAGCGCCGCCACGTAGGCTTTTTCATCATTGGGATCGACGTTAAAGACGACCGGCTCGTCCACAAACAGCGCGGGGATGGTAATGCCGTTGACCGTATATTTGCTGGTAAATCCCTTAAGATCGATCGTAAAATCCGGGAGAATCAGGCCGCGGATATCCGAGACGTGAAACACGTCTGTTAGCACTTTTTTGTACTGGTACCGAAGCTCGATCTGTACGATGGGTATAAACACCGATACCATCCAGATAAAGCAGATGCCGAGGAACAGTAGCGCAAGTGCAAAAACCACCCCGCGTGTATTCATATGGTGATGGTACTATGTTTTAAAACATAGTACCATGAATCACTGCGGTAGCGTCATACGCCGGCGTTTTTTATGTTCAGCGCGACACCGAGGAGGCTTATGCCGATGACTCCGCTTAGCACGCTTAACACAGTATACATCGTTGGCGTGCCGGTTTTGGGCTGGCTTGTCAGCGGCGCGGTTTTGACGTAGAGCGTCTTTTGGCAGGAAGCCGATCCGCCTTTCCACACACCTTCGCTGTCTTTGATGTAGCCTTTCACCGTGTACGTGCCTGCTTTGTCGTACGTTTGTTCAAACAGTCCGTTTGTGTTTTCAAGCGTGTTTCCCAAGCCGTTTTCGATTTTATACATCTGAATTGCTCCTTTGTTGTCGAATCCTGTCACTTCAAATGTGGCGGTGACCGGCGCTGTGGCATAGTTGCCGTCGGTAATAAAAAGATCGGAGCACGCTGACTTATGGGACTCTACCGGAAGCGAGCGTACGACAACCGTGGTTTGGCAGGAGGACGATGTTTTCCATGCACCGGTTGAATCCTGTATGTCCACCCGCGCGCGAAAGCTTCCCGACGTTTCATAGCGGTGAGAAATTTCCGCGTTCGCGCTCTCCGTTTGCTGCCCGTCGCCAAAATAGAAGCGGTACTTCTGTATGGATCCGCTGCTATCGGACCCCCGCGCACGAAGCGTCACCGTTGCCGGCACGACGCCGTTGTTGCCGCTAACGACAGTGAGAAGATCACACGAGCTTTTGTGGGGTTTGGGAGTAATTGTCGGTGTGGGGGTTTTGGTGGGTTTGGGCGTTGTTGTGGGTGTCGCTATCGGGCAGTCGCCAGAATACCACACCATGTAGTCTTTGAGGTTGCTGTCTTGGCAGTCCCATCCGCCGCTTGCGCGGCAGTTTTTATCAAAGACGTCTATCTGAACGGTTTTGCCGCACGCCGTACCAGAGAGCGAGTGGCTCGTTGTCCACGCGGACTCATGCGATCGGCATTCATTGTGTCTGCCGTCGCACGTCCATTTAACGACAAAGGGATTGGCGCTGGTGCAGGAGCCCAAACTAGTGCTGCAGCCTTTATTGCACGTATCGGCAGTGGCGGCAAAGCCCGTGCCGCAAAGGTTGGTATATTGGCCATTGCCGTACGTAAGGGAAGCGTAGGCAATGCCCGCGCAAACAAAGACAGCGGTGAGCGCCAAAAGCATTCCAACGATGCGCTTTATCATAAGACAGGCGTATTATACGGCATGGAATGGCAATTGCAACTGGTGACAGATTTCTCTATACTTCAAGCCAATGATCCTTTCCGATCGGGATATTAAAAAAGCGCTCGCAAGCGGGCGCATAAAAATCACTCCCAAGCCCAATCTGACGACCCAGCTGGGAAGCTGCATGATAGACCTTGAGCTGGGCAACGTGTTTTGCGTATTCAATCACAGTAAAACGCCGTATCTTGATCCCAAAGATCCAGCTACACTTGCCTGCGCGACGGCAGAAGTCATTATAAAGGACAATGAAGCGTTTATTTTACATCCCGGAGAATTTGTCCTTGCGCACACGCGTGAATATATCGAAATGCCCGATGATTTAACCGGCAGGCTCGAAGGCAGATCGTCCATCGGCAGGATGGGCGTGGTCATCCATTCCACAGCAGCCAATATCGAGTGCGGATTTCGCGGCAATATCACGCTTGAGCTTGCCAACATGGGCAGGATTCCGGTAATGCTGTATCCGGGCATGCGGATTTGTTCGTTATCGTTCGAAGAGCTGTCAAGCCCTGCGCTTGTCCCGTATTACAAGAAAAAAAGCGCCAAATACATCGGTCAGAAAAAGCCAGAGGCAAGTAAAATCGGGCAGGAATCATGAACCCTTCCGTGCGTCTTGCGTTCGTCGGTGATTTAACGGTTGACCGCTACGTTAAACAAAAGAAAACAGTTCTCGGCGGATCGTCTCTCAATAGCGCCGTGTGGGCCAGGCGGCTGGGCGCGCACGCTTCTATCATTGCCGCAGTTGGGAACGATCAATCAGGGAAACACTATCGCGCCATGCTGGCGCGTGAACGAATTGACGCGTCGCGCGTTCACGTTTTTCCCGGCAAAACATCTTCCATCGATATTATTATTGAAAAAGGTGGCGAACGGTCCTATGGAAACTGGGATCCCGGGGTGTTAACACATGTTCACCTTGGACCAGAAGATTTTCGTTTCCTGCTGACGCACGATGCCGCGGCGCTGACAATCTACGGCCCAACGCGGCACCTCGTGGCGGAATATGCTTCCGGGTGGTCCGCGCGAGGAAAAAAGCCGTTTCTTCTTGTTGATGTTGATGATCTATCGCAGTTTGACAAAAACATCGACGTTGTCGCAACGTACGCGGACGGTTTTGACGCAGTCAAGGCAGGGCTTGACAAGGACGCGGACGAAAAGCTTATTGAACAACTCCATGAATTTTCCCGTCAAACCAATACGCTTGTTGTTATTACGCTCGGGGCGTTCGGTTCGCTTGCGGTAAAGGGGGAATCTGTCGCTGTCGCACCATCAGTAGTTCAAACGGCTGTGGACACAACCGGCGCGGGAGACGCGTTTGTGGCAGGATTCCTTGTTGCGCTTGTTCAAACTGGTCGCGTGAAAGATGCGCTTGTTGCCGGAAACGCCGTCGCAGCAAAAGCCGTAACAAAACTCGGTGCGTATTAGCGGGGACTTGACATTCGGCACTGCGCATCTTTTATACTATATATTATATGGTTGATCAAATAATCGGACTCATTCTTCTTGGTTTGGGATTGAAAGCTCCTTCTTCAACTGCGACAGTGAAAGGCGACACGACGACCGCTTCACAGGCGCTTCCCACGTCCACTCCCGATGAAGCGCAGGAAGGGACAAACGCAGCGGAAGCCGATCAAACGGTTGCAGTAAATGCCCGTGAAGCAAATTTGCGGCCCATATTTAGCCAAAAGCGCGCAGAGTTTACCGCCAGCGTCCTTCAAAAGCGCCAAGAAGCCGTTCAAAATCGCAAAGAACGCCGCGCGATTTTTCAGGAGAAAATACGTCAGTTGCGCGACGCGAAAAAGCGGCAAATCGTCAACAGGATTGACTCGCGCATACAGACCATTAATGAAAACAGAACCGACGCAATGAGCAAGCACCTTGCAACGTTATCCGAAATTTTGGAAAAGCTCGTCGCGCGCGCATCGGATCTCAAGTCACGGGGCGTTAATACAGCGCAAGTTGACGCGGCGATTACCAGCGCCCAGTCGGCGGTTGCGGCGGCGCAATCGGCTGTTGTCAGTCAGGCGGGAAAATCCTACGTGATTGCGCTTGAGTCAGAAGAAACCGTCCGATCAGATGTCGCCGAGACGACGCAGCAGCTGCGGATGGATATTCAATCTGCATATCAGACGGTTGCCGCGGCGCGTGAAAAGGTGCGCGCCGCCGTTGCGGCGCTCGTGCAGGCGAAGCAGGAAGGGAAGTAGCGATATGAAAAAATTGCCTATCATCATTGCCGTTCCCGCAATTGTTGCAATTGGAGTCATCAGCGTGGCCATGGCGATGCGCATGATGACTAAAGCCAAGGAGCCGATGCCGGAGTTCGTCATGCCTTCTGCGTTTGCCCCAGGGGAGACTGGAGTAAAGCCTCTAGGAAGGTTTGGCGAGTCCACACGATCGAACGCGTCAGAAGATTTACTGTCGCAACTTGAGTCCACTGTGGATGACGGGGGGGCAGGAGACCTCGAAGCGCTCGATAAAGAACTCCAAGGCCTCTAAAACGCTGTATTGAGCGCGGCAGGCGTAATTGAGCAATTACTTCACCGTTACGCTTTTGGCAAGATTACGCGGCTTATCAGGATCAAACCCGCGTTTCAGCGTCAGGTAGTACGCCAGAAGTTGTCCGACCATAACGATCGGGATAATCGTTGCCACGCCGGCGTCTTTGACGGGTATGTGGTAATCAAACACGTTGTTGGATGTTGGCGATATGCCGATTATGAATCCCCCTCGCGCTTTCATTTCCATAGCTCCCGCAATCGTTGCATGGTACGTTTCGTCATCGGGAGCAAGCACAATGCAGGGCGAGCCTTTTTCCACCAGCGCAAGCGGCCCGTGCTTAAGTTCTCCCGCGGCAAACCCCTCGGCATGGATATACGAAATTTCTTTGATCTTAAGCGCCACCTCGCGGCTTGCTGGATAGCTTAAACCTCGTCCGATCACATAGATGTGCTCTGCTTTTTTCAGCGTGTTTGCCAGCCTTTGGATGACGGCACGCGTTGTCGGCGTCAGCACTTTTTTGGCCGCATTCGCCGCTGCTATCAGGATGCGCTGCCCTTTCTTGACATTGCCTGTTAGGGCATAGGCAATGAGGATAAGGTGCGCGAGCTTCCCGATAAACGCCTTGGTAGATGCCACACCTTTTTCCGGTCCGGCGCCGATACTCATCGGGTAGTCCGCCATGCGCCATAGCGATGACCCCATCACGTTGACGAGCGTCAAAATCTTCGCGCCTTTGGCTTTTGCTTGTTTGACAACTTCCAGAAGGTCCATTGTCTCTCCGGACTGTGAAAGCGCGAGGATTAAACTTTTCGGCGTGACAAAGTTCAACAGATACCCAAATTCGCTGCCGATGCCCCACGTGATATTTTTATGGGCAATATTGGAAAACAGGTACCTGCCGGTCAGACACGCAAATGCCGCCGTGCCGCACCCAACCATATACGTGCTTGACGATTTGTTGATAAGCGCCGCTACTTTTTTTGCTTGGTCCGGACTGTCTGCGGCAATATCTGCGACCAGCCCCGGTTGTTCGTAAATTTCTTTCAGCATGAAAAATGGATACTTGCCCAGTTCGGCTTGAGCAACCGACCACGTCAAAAGTTGCTTCTTGGGCCGCACGCGGTCGCCAGAGCGTGCGTTAAAAATCATGATGCCCTTGGCGCCGACGATGGCAATCTCATCGTCTTCCAGAAAATGGACCTGCTTGGTGTGGGGAAGAAGCGCCGCGGCATCGCTAGCTAGAAAATTCTCCTGATTGCCGAATCCAACGACGAGCGGCGACCCGTTCCTGACCGCTACAAACTTGTGTTCATACGCGCACATAAAAATAAACGCGTTGAGCCCGTCCATTTCGTTAAATGCGCGTTGGACGGCTTTAGAAAACAAGGTTTTTCTTGCGTACTCTTCCACAAGGTGGACGGCGACCTCGGTATCGGTTTGGGAAACAACGGTGTGTCCGGAAGCAAGGAGCCGCTGTTTGATGCCCTCGTAATTTTCTATGATGCCGTTATGGATTACCGCAATCTGGCCCGTGCAGCACACGTGCGGGTGGGCATTCACGTCGGTGACGCCGCCGTGCGTAGCCCACCGCGTGTGGCCAAAGGCAAATGAACTTGGCGGCATGTCAGCCACGGTTGCATCGCCGATTTTTCCTGCCTTTTTCTTTATAATGACCTTCTGGTTTTTTGTTTGTCTCACGGGTACGACGCCCACCCCCCAACTGTCATAGCCGCGATACTCTAACCGTTTTAAGCCCTCAAGAACGATGTTCGCCGCGTCAGTCCGCGCGCCGACATAACCAAATATGCCGCACATAGTGCCTCCTTCGGAGAATGTTTGAAATCCTGCTTTAGGATTTTGTACCGTTGTAGATATAGGGGAGCGTTTCTTCTCTTCTTGCGTTTTGTTTCGCATCTTGCGATACGGTTTTTCGCGCAAAAATTGTGGTAGGAAGAACTACCAAAGGGTACCCGCAGATACTCCGTTAATACGTTCAAGATCATATCTTGAGCGCAGTTAAAGGATTTCGATTGCCCTTTCCTCGTATCCGAGCACCGTACGGTACTCGGCCACACGCTGTACTGTCTCCGCCAGAGCGCTATGCCGCGGCGGATTCACTTGTTAAACTGCTCCCGACGTCCTTTCTTGACATGTATGCTACGGTCTTTGAGGCAGATTGTCAAGATGTGCGGATTGTGATACAACAACGGAGTGAAGAAGCGCTACTATATTTCGATCATGGGTACGATGGGAAGCGGAAAAACCACAGCGGCTCGGCTCATTGCCCGCGAGCTGGGGTTTACGCTCATAGAGGAAAACTTCGGAGAAAACGCGTTTTTGCCCCGCTTTTACCAGGACATGAAGCGCTGGGCGTTTCATTCGCAGACGTTTTTCCTGATGGAAAAAATCACCCAAATGCTTGAGACCAAGCACCAGCTTCACACCCCGGGGGTGAAACAGCTTCACACCTCCGGAGTGTTCCGCGGTATCGTACAGGATACACCGATCCAACAGGATGCTTTTTCGTACGCCAAGGCGCTCCACGTGCTGGGAAATATCGATGATGCTGAATGGAAATTGTACCAAAAAATTTACCGGTCGTTCGAACCTTATTTCCCCGTACCTGATTTCATCGTGTATCTTGAAACGCCTATTGAAGAGCTCATGGCACGTATAGCAAAACGCAAAAGAACGTTTGAACAAACCATCCCGCAACGGTACGTAGAGCTTCTGGATATGCTCAATCATAAATGGCTCAGCGAAAACATGGGTGCCAAGACAGGTAACAGCATTCCGGTTTTACTGATTGAAACGGATGGACTCAATATCGTGAAAAGCGCCGTCGCCAAGCGCCAACTGATTGATGCGGTGCGCAAGAAACTCAATAATCTATGAATCGCAACAATGCTCATAGATCGATATATGAGAAAATACTTCTATGGGTTTGAAATTGTCACATATTCGTGTCATCATCTGGGATTTCGACGGGACGCTGTTTCCGCTCACGCCGGAAATGACGCGCGCGATGGAGGAGGAGCAGTACCGCACGATCATGCGGCTCAAGGGGTGGGATAAAGACCGGGCAAAGGCGGCATTTTGGAAGGTGTATCCCAAAGAGACGTTAAGCGGCAACGCGGCAGTGGGAATTATCTGTGGAATATCCACCTCGCAGGCGGCTATTGAAAATGAAATGAACTATGATCGGTTAGCGTTTCTTGCGCATGATCCCAAACTCGTTGCGCTCTTTGAACAGTTACCCTCATTTCGTCATTTTATTCTCGGCAACGGGGTAGCCGCAAAACTTCGGGAAGCGGCTTTTGCGTTAGGCATCCCTGACGGCACATTTGAAGAAATTGTCACGAGCGAGGTTAGCGGCGCAAACAAGCCTGACCCGGCAGGATTTCTGTATATCATGAAAAAAACCGGCTGTCTGCCTTGTGAACACCTCATGGTGGGGGATCGGGAAGTGGTGGACCTTGCCCCTGCCAAAGCAGTTGGCATGCATACCTGCCTTGTGACGTGGGAGGGCCGCGTCATCGAGCGCCGCGGGGGAGTATATCCGGAGCTTTCCCGCCCGGGCACGAGCATCGACGTTGCCATCCCAACGATCTACGACCTTCCCGCAATTCTTAAATAACCGATCGATAACTATTAGATAACTATTAAATAACCGCTAGATAAGCTAGATAACTATTTGATAACTGCTAGATAACTGCTAGATAACTGCTAGATAACTGCGTTGCTTGAAATAGCGTCCCTTCTTGCCCCCTCCGCTTGCGTATTGCTGTTACTATGTTTTAAAACATAGTAACAACAGTAATAGCCAAGGGGTGTCTATTCTGTTCACCCCTGGGGTGAACTAGCTAGACACCCCTTGGAATAGAATGGTGTATTTCTTCGTCCTTGCTTCCCGCATTCTGTTATGTGTGGTACGATTACGTTATCAACATGAGCGGCACACTCATTGTGTTTGAAGGCGCGGACGGTTCTGGCAAGCGCACGCAGGTGGCGCTTCTGACAGACGAATTAAAAAAGCGAAGCATTGCATACGAGGTCATGGACTTTCCCCGCTACAATGACTCGTTTTTCGGCGATCTGGCAGGAAAATTATTAAGCGGAAAGCTCGGCGCATTTGAGGACATCCCTGCCGAGCTTGCTGCGCTGCCATTCGCGTGCGACCGCTGGCTCCTGAAAGACCAGCTTATTGGCTGGCTTGCCGCGGGAAAGCTCGTCATAAGCAACCGCTATACGGCAAGTAGCGCGGTCTATCAAGCGGCCAAAACACCCAAAGAAAAGCAAAAAGACTTCGTATCGTGGGTGTACAAACTCGAGCAGGACGTGATCGGACTTCCTAAAGAGGATGTCGTCATCTATCTTACGATGCCTGTTTCCATTTCTCAAACGCTTGTAGAGCAAAAAGGCGCGCGTCCGTATTTGGAAGGTAAAACCAAGGATGAATACGAAGCGCGGCTTAGCGTCCAAAACGATGTGATTGCGCTCTACGACAATCTTGCCGCAACGAGTCCTCATTGGAAGCGGATTCATTGCGCCAGCGACGGCGTTCTTAGAGAACCGGATGCGATACACAAAGATATAGTTGACGCGCTTACAACAAACGGGGTACTTTAATAGAAATAATCTGCAAATGGCAAATCTACATAATGAGTCATTAGTCAGTTCGTAATCGGCGCATGTATTTGTAGATTTACCTACTCCTGCCCACGCCATGTATGAACAAGAATCCATCCCGAAACAACAGGAAGGGACGTTTAACCGTCATTGCCGGCCCCATGTTTTCCGGTAAAACCAGCAAGCTCGTTGCGATGGTAGAGGTGTTTACGCGTATGGGCCACAAGGTCCTTACCGTCAAACCCAAACTTGATAACCGCTACGGAGGAAAAGACGAAATCCATTCTCACGATCACAGGAAAACTCCGGCAATCGTCGTTGACGGCCAGACGCCGGAAGAAATTATCGATCAGATTCTCAAAACCCGCGCAGACGAGGTGATTTTTGACGAAGTGCAGTTTTTTCACAAAGAAAAGGTGATGAAGGTTATTGACACACTGCGAAAGCACGGCATCCACGTCGTTGCCGCCGGACTTCTCTACGATTACCAGAGGAAGCCCTTTGGCGCCACACCGGATGTTTTGGGGCTTGCGGATGAAAGCATGGAGCTTTTTGCGATTTGCCAAAAATGCGGAAGCATTGCGCGCCATACCGAGCGGGTGGGCGGCGGCAAAAGCGTCATCGAAGTGGGCGCAGCCGATAAATACATTGCAAGCTGTGAAACGTGCCATAGGATATATAAATAGTGTTGCTCGAAAGAAAGGAGACATATGGTCGTTCGTGGTGAACGGATTAATTTGAATGATGGTAAGAGCGTTTCTTTTGGTGTTATGGGAGAGGATGGTGCAATACGACTCGTCGGTACATTGCGTCGGATTGATGGCGAGAATACTTCATATGCAGGGGTGAACTATTACGTGCCCAAAAAGGGCGACAAGCCAGCTGACAAACTAGTTGGAACTCTCAATCCAGACGGACAAGTGGTTTTACTGGCTAGTAATGAAATGCTTGAATTTGTTAGGGGTCCTGTAGACGGAAATCCGAGTACTCAAGGAGTTTGGCTTATAACATACAATAAGGGAGAGATTGTTGCAGAAAGCTTTCTTGGCGTTGTTGTAAGCTGATACTGTCTAACATGGCGAATATGAACAAAACTTCCGCTACCGCGCCGGTTATTGCCGGCAAGCAGTACCACATTGACTGCAAAGCAGGCGATGTGGCGCGGTATGTTCTGACTCCCGGCGACCCGGCCAGGGTCAATACAATCGCGTCGTTGTGGGACAGCGCGCGGGAAGTAGCTCACCACCGCGAGTACCACACGATGACGGGCACGTATAACGGCGTGGAGCTCTCGTGTGTTTCAACAGGCATCGGCGCGCCGTCTTTGATCATCGCCGCAGATGAATTAAGCAGAATTGGCGTTGACACCTTCATCCGTGTGGGCACAACCGGCGGCATCCAGAAGGGTCAAAAGCTCGGCGATGTCGTTATATCCACCGGCGGCGTGCGGTTTGACGGCGCAAGTCGCGATTTGGTGGTCCCGGAATATCCCGCGGTTGCCAACTGGGAAGTTGTGATGGCGCTCATTCAGGCGGCTGAAAAGCTTTCGTACCGGTATCACGTGGGTATTACTGCAAGTATGGACACCTTTTACACCGGTCAGGGCAGGCCGGCGCTCAACAATTATTTGCCAAGCTTTAAGCGGACGATATATGAGGATATGCAGGCGGCTAACGTGCAGAATTTTGAAATGGAAGTCGCGCCTCTTTTGACATTTGCAACTGTTTTTGGCAAGCGCGCGGGCGCGGTATGCGCAATTATTGCCAACCGCGTGACGGATGAATTTGAAATTACCGATGAGTACCAAAAGCGTGCAGGACAGGTGGCGTCGCTTGCTGTTACTATCCTTGCCGATTGGGATGCCAAAAAGAGAAAAGCAGGCAAGAAGTTCTTATACCCCGCACTCCTTGAACGTTAGACAGCTTCTGTTTTCCATCCCCATCGACTGCTCTTCTCATGTGGTATACTTCGTATCAATTCACCAATTGAGCAATGCAAACAATTATTTACCTCTGCCGTCATGGAGACGTGCATAATCCCGATCAGCGTATCTATGGGCAGTTGCCCGGATTTCCGCTTAGCGCGTTAGGCCGCAAACAAGCGCACAAACTGGGCAAGCATTTGTCCATAAGGAAGCTTGCCGCCATCTACGCCAGCCCGCTTGCGCGCACGCATGAAACGGCAACGATCGTCGGTTCGTATCACGGCATAACAGAGATTATTTGCGACGACAGGCTCCTTGAAGTTCACTCGCCGGCGTGGGAGGGTAAGCCGATTGCGGCATTTGAACTCCTGCGGTGGGATTTTTATAAGCCTGAGTATCTCGTGTACGGCGGAGAAAGCCTTAATGACATCTGGAAAAGGATGCATAGCGCGCTTACCGACATTGCAAAAAAGCACAAAGGTCAGGAGGTGGCGGTCTTTTCACACGGCGACCCCATCATGACGATCAAGGTAAAGCATGAAGTAGGGATGCTCACGCTTAACCGCGTGCGGCGGCAAGATTATATCCAAACCGCCCGGGGCTTCGAACTGATTATTGAAGGCAAAAGGGTTAAAACGATGAGGCCGCTGGTATTTTGACTGCCATTTTGCGCAGGGGGTGTGAACGGTGTTCACCCCAGGGGTGAACGAGCTAGACACCCCTTGGATGACAGGATAACGGGCGGTTGGCGAGTTGACTCTTGCCCAGCGCGCGCTATTATTGATACAATAGCGTATGGAGCCGCAAACACCTGCCTACCTTACAAACCTCACAGACCTCCATTTGCATCTTGGGAGCGCCTCGACGCCGCATTTTTTATGGGAGCTTGCCCACGAGCAGGGCATCCGCCTGTCAGAAAAAGACTACTGGTCTTTTATCGCCTCTATTACGATCAAAGACAAAACGACGTACGAGAAGTATCTTGCGTTTTTTGATGTGACAGAGCTCATTCAGTCGTCTACGTACGCGGTAGAACGCGCGATGCACAAAGCGGTGAGCCGTGCGTTTCGCAAAGGCAACGTGACCACCATTGAGGTGCGCTTTAACCCGATGCTAAGAAACCGCGGCGGCGAGCAGGATCTGGATAAAATTATCCTTGGCGCACTGGTGGGCATGAAGCACGCGTGTTTGGAGTATCCGGTGCGCGCGGGGCTTATCCTTATGATGGATCGGCGGTTTACCAAGGAAAAAAATACCATTATCGCCCAAAAGGCGGCCCGCTTTGCCCGCGAGGGAGTCGTTGGCTTGGATATCGCAGGGCCGCTTAACCCGGATTTCCGTGTGCGGGATATTGTAGAGCCCGTGCGAATCGCGCGCGAAGCGGGGGTTAGTATAACGATCCACACCGGAGAAGTGACGCTTGCCGCTGAAGTGTGGGATGTGGTGCGTGAGATTAAGCCCGATAGAATTGGTCACGGCATTCGCTGCGTTGACGACCCAAAGCTCATGGAGTATCTTAGGGAACACAACATTGTCCTTGAAGTGTGTCCGACATCCAACATTCAGACGAGCGCGGTTCGCAGCTGGGGAGAGATGAAACGGATTATTGCGACGTTAAAAAAGGTCGGCGTTCCGTTTACGATAAATTCAGACGGCCCGGAGCTTTTGGGGACAACGGTTAAGGAAGAGTTTGAGAAGCTGATTGCCAGGGAGATTCTCACGCCGGACGATGTCATTGCGGTTAGAGAAACGGCCAAGAGCGCAACGTTCATCAAATCGTAACATGTTTTCTCATATATCGATATATGAGAAAAAGGAGCAGGCATGGATGAAAAAATGGTCATGGAAGGCATGACGTTTGACGACGTGCTTTTGTTGCCCGGATACGCGGATTTTAAGCGTGCGGATGTGGATTTAACGACGACGCTTCATCCGTCGGTTGTTCTTGCACTCCCGCTTCTTTCAAGCCCCATGGATACGGTGACAGAAGAAGAAATGGCCAGAGCCATGGCGCGGGCCGGAGGACTAGGCATTATTCACCGCAACCTCTCTGTTGACAATCAGGCAGAAATGGTTGCGTCGATTAAACGCGACAATCTGATGGTCGGCGCCGCAGTGGGCGTGGGAGCGGATTTTGAAGCAAGAGTGACGGCGCTACTTGCCGCGCATGTTGACATAATTGTTGTAGATTCAGGACACGGCGACACGACGTTTGTCGTTGATGCCGTCACAACCATAAAAAAGCGCTATCCCCAGATGGTTGTCATGGCGGGCAATGTCGCCACCAGCGACGGGGCCAAGCGGTTGGCAGCAGCGGGAGCAGATATCCTGCGCGTGGGCATGGGGCCGGGGAGTATCTGCACCACGCGGATTATTACCGGCATGGGCGTGCCGCAGATGACGGCAATTCGTGAGGCGGTCAAAGGTGTCGCGGGCACACGGGTGACGGTGGTGGCAGATGGTGGCGTCAAGCAAATTGGCGATATAGCCAAAGCGCTTGGCGCAGGCGCTCATGCGGTCATGGTGGGGGGACTTTTGGCAGGATTTGATGAATCGCCCGGCGAAATTGTGACGATAGAAGATCAGTCGTATAAGCACTATCGCGGGATGGGGTCGGTTGCCGCCATGCAAAAAGGGAGCGCCGAGCGGTACGGCCAGTCCAAAGACGCGCATAAAGGCAAGCTTATTCCCGAAGGAGTTGAAGGATTTGTGAAATACAAAGGGGCCGTTGCCAACTATCTTGACCAAGTGGCAGGAAGTTTGCGTTCGTCGTTTTACTACGTCGGCGCCCAGAATCTTAGCGCATTTCATAAAAACGCGCGGTTTATCCGCATCACGCCTGCCAGTCACACAGAAAGCCACCCTCACAGCATCACCATCCTCGATACGGGAAGTAACTACAACCGTACATGACTCATAACTCCATAACTCCCGCCGGTGTCTACCTAGTTCACCCCAGGGGTGTGTTAGCTAGACACCGACGGTTTTCTTTTTTGGTTCATTTCCATTCTCGGTCTTTTTTGGTGGCAGAGAGCCCTTGACCCAAAGATTGAGTTTCATTATGATGGGAGGAATTCGCATCATGACACCATCCACGCTTCAAATCAGCGATCATCAAATAGCAGCGCTCATCGCGCAAGAAGCCGTGCGGCAGCAGAACGGACTGGAGATGATTCCATCGGAAAATTACGTTTCGCCGGCAGTGCGCGAGGCCATGGGGTCAATTCTGACGAATAAATATTCCGAAGGCTATCCGCACAAACGCTACTACGGCGGCAACGAGTATATTGATGAGGTTGAGTCTCTGGCTCAAGAGCGTGCCAAAAAGCTCTTTGGCGTTTCCCACGTCAACGTACAGCCCTATTCCGGCTCTCCGGCGAATTTGGCCGTTTACCTTGCCACGTGCCGTCCCGGCGATACGATCATGGGGCTCAACCTCACGGACGGCGGCCACCTGACGCACGGATGGAAAGTGTCGGCTACCGGCGTATTTTATAACAGCATTCCGTACCACGTGCGCGCAGACGGCAGGGTGGATTTTGATGAAGTTTGGAAACTGGCAAAACAGCACCGGCCCAAGCTTATCTGGACCGGAGCAACTGCCTACGTCTATCAGTTTGAGTTTGAACAATTTGCAGAAATTGCCGATATAGTCGGCGCGTACTTGGTTGCAGACATCGCGCATGTGATTGGCCTTATCATCGCCGGCGTCCACAAGAGCCCGTTTCCTTATGCCCACATCGTGACAAGTACGACGCATAAAACGCTCCGGGGGCCCCGAGGCGGCATGATTATGGTGACGAAAAAGGGTGTGAAGAAGGATCCGGAACTTCCGGACAAAATCGACCGCGCAATTTTTCCCGGGCTTCAGGGCGGGCCGCATGACCACACGACAGCGGCAATTGCCGTTGCACTGAAAGAAGCCGGTACGCCAGCATTTAAAAGGTACGGCGCGCAGATTGTCAAAAACGCTCAAGCGCTTGGCGCAGGACTCAAAAAAGAAGGCTTCCATCTTGTAGGAAATGGCACGGAAAATCATTTGATTCTCATGGACCTTGTCCCCGTCTTTGGCGCCGGCGGGGGAGTATTTGCGCAAGACGCCCTCGGCGCCGCCGGCATTACGGTAAACAAAAACACGATCCCGAAAGAACCTGCAAGCCCGTTTTATCCTTCCGGCATTCGCTTAGGCACGCCCGCAGTGACAACGCGGGGGATGGGGGAGAAAGAAATGCGCCAGATTGCCGTATGGATTCGTCGGGCAATCAATGAGGTGTCCACATACCATCTACCAGAAGATAAAGAGTCGCGAGCACGATATCTCACGACATTTCGCAAAACTATAGAGAAGAATAAAGTGCTCAAAGCAATCGCCTCTGAAATCAAAACCCTCTGCAAGCGCTTCCCGTTGCCGTGATCTGTCGGTGTAAACGTTGTTCACCCCAGGGGTGTGATAGCTTCACACCTTACAGCAGAACTGGTTGACCGGGTGTGTCTGTTTTGCCGATTGGAATGAATTCACAAACAATGTGCTCTTCAGGGACGCCGGCAGCTATGAGACCCTGGCGCATGGCGAGAATAAAGTCAGCCATATACGCCTGTTCTTCTTCCGGTCCTTCGGCGTGTTTTGCTTTCGCTTCCCCCTCCGGGGCAAAATGGGCAACGCCTCCGCACACTCCTCCGTGACCGCTTACTATGATTGTGGCAGTCGGGTTCAGTTCGTGCATGGCTTTTAAAAGTTCGATTGCCGTTTATCTTCGCGCTTCGTCGGGTTGGGCAGCGCCGCCTGCACAGGCGATATTGATGGCGTCTTCTTTTGCTGCTTCATATGCCTGACGCCAATCCATGCAGAGGAGCTTTATCGTCGTTGCGGTTTCAATACGCCGAATTTCTTCGTCGGTTCCTTGAGGAAGTCTGGGACTATACGCATTATCCTCAATCGGTTCGCCCAGCGGACGACTATCTATGCGAATCCCATGATGAGCCGCGGCTTCCCTGACGAGCTCGGAGTCTTGGCCAAAGAGTTTTAGAAATTGCTCAACGGCAGCGCGATATTGCTCGTCTTTCCTTTGTTATGTTGATGGATCGTGATCTTTTCTTGGCATGGGTTCTCCTTTCGCAAGCGGTATGTTGGCCGCGAGCATAGCACAGGAAAAAATAGCTGTCAATATGCCCTGAATTGAAACTCTTGTATCGTGTGGTACGATTTGCTATACTCTCCCTATCACTCACACTCAATTTTATCTTCTCGGTTAGAGAGCTAATCGTTTTTGAGTGGTGGGTAAAAGAAGATACGCCTTTTTGCGCCGGCGTATCGGCGCAATTATTGTATGCAAGAAATTACCTTACAGCAACTTCTCGAAGCCGGTTGCCATTTCGGCCACAAGTCCGAGCGCTGGCACCCGAAGGCCAAGGCATTCATCTATACGGAAAAAGACGGGATTCACATTATTGATCTTGCGAAAACAAAGGCGGGATTGGAAGCCGCGTGCGAATTTGTCCGGGAGCTTGCGGCTGCCGGCAATGAGGTGCTTTTTGTGGGCACCAAGCGGCAAGCACAAGGCGTCGTGGAAGAAGCCGCGAAAAACGCCGGTGCGCCGTTTTTGACCGAGCGCTGGATCGGCGGATTTTTGACCAACTGGGATACGATTCATAAAAACATTGAAAAAATCAACCGGATGACGCAGGAACAAATGTCCGGCGCGTGGAACAAGTTCCCCAAGCACGAACAGGTCAAAATGTCGCACTATTTGACGCGCATTAAGGTATTTTATGGCGGCGTGTTGACGCTTAACGAGCCTCCGGCGGCGCTCCTAATCGTTGACGTCAAAAAAGAAATTGCCGCTGTTCGTGAAGGCATGCGGAAGGGTGTGCCGATTGTCGCCATCGTAGACACGAACGCAGACCCGACGGGCATAGCGTATCCGATTCCTGCAAATGATGATGCAGTGGGATCAATTGCCCTGATTGTGCAGGCGCTGGCGCAGGCATATAAAGAGGGCAAAGAAAAGAGGGAAAAAGACCTTGGCGTGAAGGCCGCGACGGAAACAGAGGAACAACCGCCTGTTGAGCCGGTTAAAAAAAAGCCGGGGAGACCAAAAAAAGCCGTGTAGACGAACGGTTTTTATTCGTATATTACTATTGACATATCATGCACATTTCACTTGATCAACTTAAAAAACTCCGTGAAGAAACCAGCGCCGGTGTTTCCGATTGCCGCCAGGCGCTTGAAGACGCGGGCGGTAACTACCAAAAGGCAAAAACATTGCTCATTACCCGCGGGGTGGAAAAGGCAGCCAAAAAAGCAGACCGGCAGACATATCAGGGCATTATTGCCTCATACATTCACACCAACGGCAGGGTCGGTGTGTTGGTGGAGCTTCGGTGCGAAACGGATTTTGTCGCCAGAACCGATGATTTTACGCGTCTTGCCCATGAGCTCACACTGCAGGTTGCCGCGATGAACCCGAAAACTGTCAGTGACCTTATGAAAAGCGCCTACATCCGTGACGCCTCGGTGACGATTGAAGAACTCGTCAAGCAGACAATTGCCAAAGTCGGTGAAAATATACAAGTTGCGCGCTTTGCGCGCATGCAACTGGGCGAATAAGGTTTTTATTCTTGACTTACGCTACACAGGTTCCGTACTATACCTACTAGATGATAGACATCATACTCCAAAAGACCCGTGACCACATGAAAAAGGCCTTCGAGGTCACAACGCAGGATTTGTCTTCCATCCGCTCCGGTCGAGCGACGCCCGCGCTCGTTGAACATATCGTTATTCCGGCGTATGGTGGCTCACAGCGGCTCAAACTTCTGGAGTTGGCTACCATTACCTCGATGGACGCCAAAACGCTTGTCATTGCGCCCTATGATCCAAGTCAGCTCCCCGAAATAGAAAAAGGCATTTTAGAAGCTAATGTCGGGTTGACGCCGGTGGTTGACAACGACAGTATTCGCATCACGATCCCGCCATTGTCCGAAGAACGGCGGCAGGAATACATCAAGCTTGCCAAAACCAAGCTTGAAGCAGGCCGCATCATGATCCGTCAGGCTCGTCAGGAAGCGATGAAAGATCTGCGACGCGCGGTTGACGAAAAGGCGATTACCGAAGATGCCCAAAAGCACGCGGAAAAAAAGGTGCAGGAATTAACCGATGAAATGATCGCAGAAATTGACGGGATGGGCAAAAAGAAGGAAGAAGAATTGTTGCAGGTGTAACATCCCATATCTATGGTGTTAACTGCCTTCACGTTTATTGTCATCTTAGGCATTCTCGTTTTTATCCACGAGTTTGGGCACTACATCACGGCGCGGATAATCGGTGTTGCGGTCGAAGAGTTTGGCTTTGGCCTGCCGCCCCGCGCGTGGGGCAAAAAAATCGGCGAAACGATCTATTCTATCAACTGGCTGCCGATCGGCGGCTTTGTGCGGCTTGCGGGCGAAGATGAACTTCCCGATAGCCGATCCTCAAAGCTCAACGCTCAAAACTCGAAGCGCTTTTTCTGGGCTCGGAGTAAAAAAGAGCGAGCGGCAATTCTCCTTGCGGGCGTTACGATGAACTTCCTGCTTGCCGTTGGGATCACGACGTATCTTTTGACGCAGGGCGTGTTTGAGCCATCCGGCCGCGTACACGTGGAAAGCGTTGTCCGCGGCTCGCCGGCAGAGAAAGCCGGACTTCGCAAAGATGATATTATCCGTTCCGTTCGTGACAGCGGAACGTCCGCATCGCCGACGCGCCTGACGTCGCCTTCCCAGCTAATTGCATTCGTGAAAGACCACGGAGGCAGGATGGTCACCCTTGAGATTCTTCGGGACGGCACGGAGTTGACGGTTAATCTTGTCCCGCGCACAGAGTTTCCCAAAGGCGAAGGGCCCATGGGGGTAGCAATTTCTGATTTGGAACTCAAAAGATATCCCATAGGAGCTGCACCGGGGAAAGCGCTGATGATCAACCTTTCGCGCGCCAAAGACATGGGGGCAGGGATCGTAAAAACAATTGGAGAACTTGTCAGCGGCAAATCTCCCACTGCAGACGTTGCGGGTCCTATCGGCATTGCGCAGGTTACGGGTCAGGCAGTCAAGTTTGGCTGGAAAGCGGTTCTGGAGTTTATGAGCATACTGTCGCTGAATCTTGCAGTTCTTAACATCCTGCCCATTCCCGCGCTTGACGGCGGGAGGTTGCTTTTTGTCGTGGCAGAAAAAGTCTTGGGCCGCAAAATTCGGCCGGCATTTGAGAAACAAACGCATCAGCTGGGCATGATTATTCTCCTCATCCTCGTTGTTCTTATTTCCATCAATGACATCCTGCGGCTTGCTGGCGGGGGCTAACCGTTGATGGAAAAAAACAAGGGATCAACAATAAGGCAAGCGTTTGACGATTGACAGATGATGGTTTCGTGCGATAGCGTAAGAGGTGATGCGAAGCGGATTGCTGGACAACGTCATTTGGGGAATTCTCCTCCTCCTTCTTGTTCCCAGCGGACTTGCCGTTGCTTCGTGGAATAGTCTCCCGGGCAGCAGGCTCTATGCTTTTAAATTAACCGTTGAACAGGCAATTGTTTCCCTCGCGCCCGGCTACGAGGCCAAAGGAAATTTGCAGGTTGTCTATACCGAGCGCAGGTTTTCCGACGCCAAAAAGCTCCTTGCCGATGAAGCGTCAGTGGAAGGACTTGTTTATTTAAATAATCAGGTTATAACGACTAAGAAAACGATCCGCAGCGTGCCTGATCATGAGGTTAAAAAACAGCTTGCGCAGAAATATATCGCCACCCTCAAGAACGTCAATGTTCAGCTTGAAGAGCAAAAACAAGCGATTCAGAGCACTCCGCGACAGGATGATAAGGAGCGCGTCCAAACATCAAAAACAGCGGCAACAGAGATCCGCGTTTCGACAGAGACACGCTCCGTACAGCCCGCGAAAACGCCGTTTCCCACGAATACACCATTCAGTCTGCCTGCAACGCGTACTCCAACCCCGTCCGCGCCCATTAATCAGCCCGGCGATGCAACAAGCACGCCGGCACAAACGCCGACACCCGTAGTAGAACCAGTTGATGCTCCGGTGGACCCGTCAGCAGTAACGGCAGTAATTGACGACACACAGCAGGAAATTAACGATGCTCTCGAAGAATTGGAAGACATCGTCAACACAGACGCGTCGCCGTCACAGGAGTATAGGGAGGGCGTCCGCGGGGCTGCGCCGGGGGTTCAGTCATCCGGCAAAAACACAGACGAACAACAACGCCGACAACCAAATGCGGAGAAAAAGGATAAATCGGGTGAAAAAGACTATTCCGATGATGCGCCTCCTGCCCAAGACCAGTGACCTCAAAATGCTTCATCACGCTATGATGTGTGCAGAAATTCCTTTATAATATGACCATGGTTCAGCAATTTGATAAAAAAGAGCTCAAGAAAAAGTCAGAAGATCTTTCGGGGTGGTATACCGACGCCATTTTGAAAGCGGAAATTGCAGATTACGCGCCAGTAAAAGGCTGCATGGTCATCCGCCCGTATGGCTATGCCATCTGGGAGAACGTGCAGGAAATATGTAACGGCATGATGAAGCAAGCTGGCGTGCGAAACGCATACTTTCCGCTGTTTATCCCTCACTCGCTTCTGGAGAAGGAAAAGGAACATGTGGAGGGATTTTCGCCGGAGCTTGCGGTGGTGACGGTGGGCGGCGGAGAAAAGCTCAAGGATCCTCTTGTCGTTCGGCCCACCAGTGAAACGATCATGTATGCGATGTACGCCAAATGGATACACAGTTGGCGCGATCTACCGGTTCTCATCAATCAGTGGAATAACGTGGTTCGGTGGGAAAAGCGGACGTACCTTTTTTTGCGTACGACGGAATTTTTATGGCAGGAGGGTCATACCGCTCACGAAACGGAACAAGAGGCCATGGACATGGTGCGCAAGGCGCTCGACTGGTATAGAACAATCTATGAAGACTACTATGCAATGCCAGTCGTGTTCGGACGCAAAAGCAATGCGGAGAAGTTTGCCGGAGCCAAAGCCACGTATTCGGTGGAAGCGCTCATGCCGGATGGCAAAGCTCTTCAGGGAGCGACGTCTCATAACTTAGGTCAGAAGTTTTCCAGAGTGTTTAACATTCAGTTTCAGTCACGCGAGGGGAACATGGACTATGTGTGGCAGACGTCATGGGGACTATCTACCCGGAGTCTCGGCGGATTATTTCTCACCCACGGCGATGACAGCGGGCTCATCATGCCGCCTAAGGTAGCGCCGATACACGTGGTTGTTGTTCCTATTCATAGCCGGTCAGGTAAAAAAAGCGCAGTAGAGAGCGCGAAAAATCGTTACCGGTATTGCACGGATCTTGAGAGGGAATTGGGGAGAGAATCAATTCGCGCATACATTGATGCCGCGCCGCAGGCAGACGGGAAGTTTGAGGAATCGTCAGAATCACCGGGGAGAAAGTTTAACAAGTGGGAAGTTAAGGGCGTGCCGTTGCGGTTTGAAATCGGCGACAGGGAGGTTGAGTCAAAGACCGTTACGATTGCGCGAAGGGATACGTTTGCAAAGCGCACGGTTTCCCGATCCGATATCGTTGGCGAAACAAAGAAACTGCTCAACGAGATTCAGGCCGCGTTGTATGCGCGGGCCAAAACGTTTTTGGAAACAAACACGCATACGACCGATTCGTTTGAGGAGTTTACACGTATTATGAATACGTCGCGCGGATTTATCCGCGCATTCTGGTGCGAAGATGCCGCGTGTGAAGCGGCGATCAAAGAAAAAACCAAAGCCACCACGCGGTGTCTGCCGATCAATGAAAACGGCCTGCCCGATGAACGTTCGCTGCGCGGGACAAACGGGGGCTCCTGTATCCACTGCGGCAAGATTGCGGCTCGCCGCTGGCTTTTTGCGCAGGCGTATTGACCATCAAGGATGAGGGGTATACTGAAGTGATGAAAACCATCGTTACCCATATTGGTCCGGATTTGGATGCGATTGCCAGCGTGTGGCTGGTGAAGACGTTTTTCCCCGGGTGGGAAGAAGCGTCGGTTGCGTTTGTGCCGGCGGGGACGACGCTCGATGGCAAAGGGGCGGATGACGATCCTGCGGTCATTCACGTTGACACAGGATTTGGGAAATACGATCACCACCAAACGAATGACGATACGTGCGCCGCGCTCCTCGTGTACGATGTTGTTAAAACGATGCGAGGATCCGATGCGGCGCTTGAACGCCTTCTTGCTGTTGTGAATGACGTCGATCACTTTCGCGAAGTATTTTTTCCCAATCCAACGGCAGATTTTTGGGATATAGGACTGGTTGCGCAGATAGACGGCTGGCGGCTCATCCACGCGGACAACCCCATCAAAATCATCGAGCTAGGCATGCAGGCGCTGGACGGCATTTACAAAGTTTTTCAGAATAAACTGTGGGCCGAGCGCGAGCTTAAAGACCGGGGTGTTGAATTTGAAACGAAATGGGGCAAAGGTATTGGCGTTGAGACAACCAATGACGAAACGATCCACCTGGCGCAGAAAATGGGCTATACCATTGCAGTTCGCAAAGATCCAAAGAAAGGCTACGTGCGCATCAAGTCTCTTCCAAACGATGCCATTGATTTGGAACCCGTGTATGCTGTATTCTCCCAGATGGAGCCCACTGCGACGTGGTTTTTGCACGCAAGCCACCACATGGTCTTAAACGGCAGCAGCAAAAATCCCGACATGCGCCCGACCAAACAAACGCTTCGTCAAATCATTGAAGTAATTACAAATGTGTGCAACTAATGGTGTCTATAAAGCAATCTACATTGTTGCATTTGTCGAAACGATGATACGCAGTTAACAATTTAGCAATAGAGCAATGTAGCAATTATTTATGGTTGACTGTATCTTTTGCCGCATTATCAAAGGCAGTATACCGAGCTCGCCGGTGTATCAGGACAAGGATGTTCTTGTTATTCCGGACATTCACCCGCAGGCGCCTGTTCACCTTCTCGTTATTCCCAAAACGCATGTGACAGACGTTTTGGAAGCTGACGAAATGCTGATAACGAAGCTTATGACGGTTGTAAAAACGATCATTGTTGAAAAGAACATCACACACTACCGGTTGGTCCATAACGGGGGGGACGCGGCGCTCGTTAAGCACCTCCACATTCACATCTTGGGGTCGGTAACGGCAGACAGAACCCTCTGATGCAGGGCCGGCGTTCGTGGTATAATAGTCAAGGGGAGGTGTGTTTTTTATATGGTGTTTGTCAAAGCACAACCCGGAGACTCATCTGACGCATTGATTCGCAAATTCACTCGGAAGGTTCTGTCCGAAGGCATTTTGCAGGATCTCAAAAAACGAGAATTTTACCTTAAACCAGCGGAAATTAAAAAAGAAAGGAAGCGTGAACTCATGCGCCGGCTGCGTCATCCCAACCGCGCGTATTAACTCGTCCATCATTATGTTGCTGGATACGTTGCAACGCGATCTCAATCGTTCTCTCAAATCAAAGAACGCTGTGCGCGTTGCGACACTGCGGCTTCTTATTTCCGCTATACGCAACCACGCAATCAATAAATACGGTGCTGCGGCGCAGTCCAAGCTGGTCGATGAAGACGTGGCGGAGGTTGTCAAAAAGCAGATTAAAACGCATAGAGAATCCATTGCCTCCTTCGCCCAAGCAAACCGCGCTGATTTGGTCGATAAAGAAAAAGCAGAACTTGCCATCCTTGAAGAGTTTGCTCCTAAGGAGCTCTCCGACGATGATCTTGAAAAACTTCTTGCTCCGATTGCGGCCTTGGGGAAAAGCCATCCGCCTGACGGCAGGCAGGACTTCGGTCTTCTCATGAAAGCTGCGATGGCCGCGGTCAACGGTCAAGCAGACGGCGGAAGAGTGGCGCACATGCTCAAATCCCTGCTCCAAACGTCATAAATTTCTTCCAGCAATGTAGCAATAACGGTATATGATTTCAATTTCCATCCAAACAGAATCGCACTATCCGGTGAATCGTAAAAAGATTAGCGACGCTGTTCGCGGCGCGCTTGCCGACAAAGTGAAGCGCAAAACCGAAGTTGGGATAACGATTGTTGGAGACCGCAGAATGCGCCAGCTCAATAAAAGGTTTCGCAGCATCGACGCCACAACCGACGTGCTGTCGTTTTCTCTTACCGAGCACGTGGACGCCAACACGCCGTTTATTGATCCGCCGGACGGGGTATTGCGATTGGGGGATATCGTGGTATCGTATCCTCAAGCAGTCAAAGAAGCTGCAGAAGATAATAGATTGGTTGATGATCAGATCGTGCTCCTGGTGTTGCACGGGCTGAACCATTTGTTGGGAATACACCATGACTAGAGAGGATTTATTGTATGTCCTTCTACCGCATCTATCGTCCACAGGTAATCAGCGATATCGATAACGAGCGCGTGCGGGCGCAGCTTTCGGCGCTTCTTACGAAGGAAAAAAAGGATCTTCCGCACGCCTATTTGTTCAGCGGCCCCAGAGGCACGGGCAAAACGACAGCCGCGCGAATCATTGCCAAGCTGTTTAACTGCAGCAAGCCTGCAAAGGCTGGTCCGTGCGGGAGCTGTGAGCAGTGCACCAGCATTGCCAATGGCAGAAATATCGACGTGCTGGAACTTGATGCGGCAAGTAACCGCGGCATCGATGAAATTCGCGCGCTTCGAGAAGGCATCGGATTGGCTCCGGCAAGTGCTCCATATAAAGTGTATATCATTGATGAAGTGCACATGCTGACGACCGAAGCGTTTAACGCGCTCCTTAAAACGCTTGAGGAGCCTCCGCGCCACGCGGTATTTGTGCTTGCCACCACCGACGTTCATAAAGTTCCAGTGACGATTACATCGCGCTGCATGCGCATCGCGTTTGCGCGGGCTTCTCAAGATGAAATTCTTTCTGCTCTCCGGCGTATCGTCAAAAAAGAACATATAGATATTTCAGACGATGCCCTTGCGCTTTTAAGTACCAGCACCGAAGGGTCGTTTCGCGACGCGGTCAAACTCCTTGAACAGCTTAGTTTTCACAAAGGCGCTATTACGCTTGACGCCGCCCGGGAGCTTCTTGCCTTGGCAACAGAAACATCCGTGACTGATTTCATAACGACGCTGGTAACAAGGAACACGACCAAATCGCTCGCCATCGTGGAAAAGGTGATTGCCGACGGCGTGGACGCGCGGTCGTTCGTCGTTTCAGCGCTCAAAGAGTTGGAAACAATGCTCGTTTCCATTGCGAAAGGAAGCGGTGAAGGCAATTGCATTGATCTTCAGGAGGCGATTCGTAGGCTTTCGCAGGCGTTTGTAGAAATGAAATCAAGCCCCATTGTTCAGTTGCCGCTTGAACTTGCTGTGATCGAATACTGTGAACGTCACGGCGCTCCCGCGCCGGTTGCAGCAGAGGCAATCAAGCGGGAATCCACACCAGATGCGCCGCCATCTACGCAGCCCGCGGTGGATCCTCGGGTCAAGCCCGAGGATGACACAAAAGAAGGACTCATGAGCCTTGATAAACTGACCGACTGCTGGCCGGACGTCATCGCGGCGCTTAAGCCTTATAACCATTCGGTCGCCGGCGTGATGCGCGCCACTAGACCCAAGAGCCTGAAGGATGGTATAGTAACGATTGAAGCGTTTTATACGTTTCATAAAGAAAAGTTATCGGAGGGAAAAACGCGCGATCTCCTTTCTGATGTATTCAAAAAATTATTTGGTGCGAAAGTGAAGGTAGAAGTTACGTTAGGGAAGAAATAACAATGTAGCACTATAGCAATATAGCAATTGGAGTCTGACTGTAAGAACAGAAATTGTTAAATTGTTGAGCAAAGAAGGAGGGAATTTTTATGTTTAATCCGTTCAAAGCGTTGGGAGATATCAATGCCATGCGCAAGCAGGCGATGATGATTCAGTCTGCGCTTGAGAAAGAGGAGTTTGAGGTGATCGCAGGCAACGTCAAGGTGGTCATCTCGGGCAACCAGAACGTCAAGGCTGTGGAGATAGACGGCGTGCCGCACGAAAATGCAAGAAGGGCAGTGAATGACGCGATCAAAAAGTCCCAGCAGGCCGCCGCCGGTAAGCTCGCGGAGCTATCCAAAACCATGCCGCAGTAAACGACGTGTGTGAGATTGTTCCGCGGTGATCATCTCATCTTCCTTGTGTCTTGTTATCATGTTTTAAAACATAGTAACAAAAACCTTCTATCTTCAGGGAGCTCTTTACTCCATAGAAACCGTTCGCTATAATACCTATTGTGAGCGAGATTCCGCTTATCCAGCTTATTGCCGATTACGGCATTGAGGACCCCGCGTTCGGCGAGGTCATGCAAAAACTCCACGGCCTTCATCCTCACATCCGCATCATCCGCACGAGCGTTCCACCGTTTAGCACGATTGCCACGGGGTTTTGGACCGCCCAGTATGCGCTCGTTAACCCTATTCCGGGCATGGTTATCTACACCAATACCGCGCCAAGGAAAGATATTGCGGTGGAGCGCATAGAGAACGAAGGCGAATATCTGGATTACGCGTTGCTGAAAAACGGCGTGAAAGTTGTCGGCGTAAACGCAGGGTTTTGTTTCTCCTTTGTCAAGCAGCACATCAAAGAATTCTATAGAGTGAATGTGCCAAACAAGGGATCGCAGTTTCGATCGCGGGACTTTTTCCCGGAAGCAGTCATCAGTATCGGGCGCGATGAAGCGAAGCATATTGGACAGAAGCTCTCTCGGTCGGTGATTCCAGACGTGCCGCCTCGCAGAATTGCGTGGATAGACGGCTACGGCAACATGAAAACGACCATGCGTCAAAGCGAGGTGACGTTTAAGGTCGGCGAGCCGATTCTCGTAACCATCGGGAGCATGAAGCGCACGGCGTACTATTCTGACGGATCATTCTCCGTCAGAGAAGGGGAGCTTGCGTTTTCTCCGGGCTCATCGGGAGGAAAAGATCGGTTTATGGAGTTGTTCTTGAGAGGTCTGTCAGGGTGGAAAGAAATGGGCAAACCGAACGTAGAGGAAGAATTTACCGTTGAACCATTCGACCTTTAAAGGTCGGACCTTTAAAGGGTGCTATGAACGCATCAAAGCGCATTCAAGCTGTTCCTGCCTCGCCAATCCGTAAGCTCGTGCCGCTGGCGAGCGCGGCTAAGAAAGCGGGCGTTAGCGTCTATCACCTCAATATCGGCGATCCGGATATCAAAACACCCGCTGTCATGATGGATGTGTTGAAAAAATGGAAGATAAACCCCATCGGCTACAGTCAGTCGCAGGGAGAACCGGCGTTCTTGGAAGCGCTCAAATGGTACTATCATTCGCTGGGATATTCCTTCATTGATATTCCGCACATGCAGGTGACCAGCGGCGGGTCTGAAGCCATCTCCATGGCCTTGTTTGCCGTCTGTGAGCCGGGAGATGAGGTGATTGTCTTTGAGCCGTTTTACGCAAACTACAACACGTACGCGGTGGTTAACAGCGTCACGCTGGTTCCCATCCGCACGAAGATCGAGGACGGCTTTCATTTGCCGCCGCAATCTGTTATTGAAGCGCACATTACAAAGCGGACCCGCGCAATCCTTTTTTGCAGTCCCGGCAACCCCACCGGAACCGTATTCACAAAAGCAGAGATGGACATGCTTGTGTCACTTGCTGTCAAACACAAGCTTTTTGTTCTTTCCGACGAAGTCTACCGTGAGTACGCCTACGACGGAAGGAAACAGGTATCGCTTTTCACCTACATGCAAAAGTATCCCAAGCAGATGATCGTTTTAGACAGCATGTCCAAGCGCTACAGCCTGTGCGGAGTGCGATTGGGCGCGCTTGTGTCGCTTAATAACGACGTGATGGCAGGGGTTCTGCGCATGGGTCAGGGGAGATTAAGTAGCGGACTGGTCGATCAAATGATCGCGGCCCAGTTGGTTAAAGTGCCCACATCATTTATGAAAGGCATCTACGACGAGTTTGTCAAACGCCGCGACGTCCTTTACGCGGGACTTAAAAAGATTCCCGGCATTGTCATTCCCAAGCCGGAAGGCGCGTTTTACACGATTGTGGGGCTGCCTGTGAAAGACTCGGAGCACTTTTGTTCGTGGCTTCTTACCGATTTCCGCGACCCTTCGCCAGGTTCAGGGCAAGCAGAAACCGTGATGGTTGCGCCTGCGGCCGGATTCTACGCTACTAAAGGATTAGGGAAAAACGAAGTGCGCATCGCGTATGTCCTAAATACCAGAGATTTAAAGCGCTGTATCGAGCTTCTTGGCAAAGCCCTTGAACAGTATCCCCATAGGGTGTCCAGCTAGTTCACCCCGGGGGTGTGATAGGTAGACACCCCATGGTCACCATTGTCAGTCCTGTCCCTTGCATTTTCGCCGGATTATAGCGCATAATGGGGGTATCGCAACCGAGTATGATGAAACATGCGCTTCTTTTCTCCGGCTCAAGCAACACCCCTCTTGCGTTGGAAGTAGCGAAAATCCTCGGTATCACCCTTGGCAAGGTAGATTTGGCTCGGTTTGCCGACGGTGAACTGCGACCATGGATTCAGGAAGATATCCGCGACAAAACGGTCTTTGTGCTTGAGTCGCTTTCATACCCTATGGATGAGCACGTTATGGAAATGGTGCTTATGGGCGATGCCATTCGCAGGATGGCGCCGAAAACAATGGTTGCGGTCATTCCCTACATGGGCTATTCCCGTCAAGACAAACTCCACAGGGAAGGTGAGCCCGTATCCGCGCGGGTAATCGCCAAATTTTTGGAAGTCAGCCAGTTTAACGAAATGATCTGCGTGGACCTTCACAATGATGCGATTGTCGGTTTCTTCCAGGTGCCGGTGACGCATATTTTTGCGCTTCCGATTTTAGCGGAGGAAGTCAAGCGGATGAATCTTGCAAACGGCGTTATCATTTCGCCGGACGTGGGAGGCGTTAAGCGAGCGCGCAACCTTGCGTACCTTTTGGACATGCCGATGGTCGTCATGGAAAAGCGCCGCGCGCTTGATAAATACGATACGAGCGAACTGTTTCAAATTATCGGTGATGTTAAAGGGAAAGACGCCATTATTGTCGATGACATTATTTCTACCGGAGGCACTACGGTCAAAGGAGCCATGTCGCTGAAAGAAGCCGGAGCTGTTTCCGTTCAGGTGATGACGACGCACGGCGTGTTGGCCGGAGACGCGATGAGCAACCTTATGAACGCGTCGCTGGAACGTGTCGTCGTAACCAACTCGATTGATATTCCCAAAGACAAGCGCTTCCCCAAGCTTCACATCGTTTCCATCGCGCCGCTTCTTGCAGACGCCATCCAAAGACTGGTAGGATAAGTAGCCTCTATGGTAATGTTGCCCAAAGCTGTGAACAGATTGATTGAGGCGTTCGAGCGCCTTCCGGGGATCGGGCCCAAGACGGCGACGCGATTGGTATTTTACTTGCTCCACGTGCCGGACGAAGAAATCAGGCGCTTTGCCGACAGTCTCATAGGGCTTAAGGCGAATACAGTGCGTTGTTCTGTGTGCAAAAATGTTGCAGAAGGAGATCCGTGTGCAATCTGCAGCAATCCGTCCAGAAATCACCGCGTCATCTGCGTGGTTGAACAGCCTACCGATGTCCTCTCAATTGAACGCACCGGCAAGTATCAAGGGGTCTATCACGTCCTGCACGGCGCCATAGATCCGCTGAACAACATCGGTCCGGATGAACTTTATATTGACGATCTTATGAAGCGTCTTCGACTTCAGGAATCAACGGATCAGACGGTGTCGGAAATCATTCTTGCCACTAACCCCAATATGGAAGGAGAGGCAACTGCGCTTTTCATCCAGAAGCAAATACGCATGACACTGAAACAACGCAACGGTGAACCGATTAAACTGACCCGCCTTGCGCACGGCCTTCCTGTCGGGGCGGACATTGAGTATGCGGATGACGTGACGCTTGCGCGCGCACTGGAAGGAAGGAGAGACTATTAACGTATGCCGACTAAAAAACGCATAGAGACAGTCCTTAAAACCATTCCCGATCCGGAGTTGGGAATCTCCATTTACGATCTGGGCCTTATTTATGGCATTGATGTAGATGGAAAAACCGGTGTTGTGCGCATCCTCATGACGCTAACCACGATTGGCTGTCCGCTGTTTGACCATATCGCCGGCCCTATCCGCGAAAAAATTGGCAGCCTAAAGGGCGTCAAACGCGTGGACGTGGATTTGACGTTTGAACCTCCGTGGAATCTTGATAGAATGAGTAAAGAAGCGCGAATTGAGCTTGGATTTTCGTAATATGTCAAACACCATTCCCGGTCAAATCATTAGCGAGCTTGGTGAAATCGGCAAAACGGTCGGTAGCGAGGTGGCTAAAACGCCGGTTGACATTGCGGGAAAGGCCATGGAGAGTCTTGGGGTCTCATCAGGCGGCAAAACACCCGCGGCACATCCTGCAGGCGAGAAAGCGGAACCTTCTGCGTGGGAAAGAATCGATACTGAACAGGATGAAGCCGTAAAACGCGCGTTTGCGCGAAAAGCGCTCGAGGAGCTTGCCGGCGGGATGGCGCGGCCCAAAGAACCAAGCATCTGGGAACGGCTCCAGCAGGAGGCAGAGCAAAAGAAGCAAATGGCCGCCTACCAGGCGGCAGCAGCGCAGGCCGCTCAACTGCCCAAGACTCCCAGCAAGCGGCCCGCAGGGGATCTTTATGGGATGAAAGCCAAAAAGCAGGGGTCAGAAGTCGGCAAAAACGTCCGACAGGACTAGTCTATCGTTCCTGTTGTTCGAGAGTAAAAACCCGTTTGGGGTTGGTGTTGTACTCTTGAAGTAAACTAGGAAAATAGAATCACACAACGAACCCCGTGCTCACGGAGCCTATGCTTAAGCTCTATAACACGCTATCTCGAAAAGTTGAAGATTTCTCTCCCATGCATCCGCCGGACGTGGGGCTCTATACCTGCGGTATGACGGTGTATGACTACGCCCACATCGGCCACGGACGGAAGTACGTGGGAGATGACATTCTCCGCAGGGTTCTTGAGCGGTTTGGCTATCACGTTACGCACGTGCAAAACGTCACGGATGTAGGACACCTGTCTTCAGATGCCGACGAGGGAGAGGATAAAATGGAAAAGGGAGCGGCCAAAATAGGGAAAACGGTGTGGGAGGTTGCGGAATTTTTTACCAAACAGTTCTATGAGTCAATGGACAAGCTCAACATTCTGCGGCCGCACGTGATGTGCAAAGCGACAGAGCATATCAAAGAACAAATTGCGCTTGTTGCCAAACTGATTGATAAAGGGTACGCGTATGACACCGAGGAAGCGGTCTATTTCGATATATCCGCGTTTCCCTCGTACGGATCGCTTTTTGGGCAGAATCTGGAAGAAAAAAAGGTCGCGGTGAGACAAGACGTCAACACCGGCGAGCACAAAAGACATCCGGCGGATTTTGCGCTGTGGTTTAAGCGCGTTGGCAGATTTGCCGACCACGCGATGCATTGGGACAGCCCGTGGGGCGACGGATTCCCCGGCTGGCACATTGAGTGTTCAGCCATGAGCATGAAGTATCTTGGCGAGTCGTTTGATATCCACACAGGCGGCATTGACCATATTCCTGTTCACCATCCCAATGAGATCGCCCAGTCCGAAGCGGCTACGGGGGTTACGCCGTTTGTCAGGTATTGGGTGCATCACGGATTTCTCATGGTTGACGGAGCCAAAATGAGCAAAAGCCTTGGGAATATTTATACCATAGACGATGTGGTTGCCAGAGGATTTAATCCGTTGGCGCTCCGGTATTTCTATCTCACCGCACACTACCGCAAGCCGCTGAACTTTACGTGGGAAGCGCTGAAGGGCGCGCAGCGAGCTCTTGAAGCGTTGCGCGACCATATACACACTCCCTCAACGATAGATCAAACTGATATGCCGACAAAACTAGATTTAGACGGTACACGTGATTTTGAGAATCGGTTTCGTGAAGCGCTGGAAGACGATTTAAATATGCCGCGCGCGCTTGCGGTTGCGCAGGCGGCTGCAAAAAGCACCCTTCACTCTCGCATAAAGAAAGAGTTAATGGAGAATTTTGATCAGGTTCTTGGATTGGATCTATTAAAGCGCATTCAGGAATGTGATATACCGTCCGATGTTCAAGCGCTTATTGATGCAAGGTCGAAATTGCGTGAACAAAAGAAGTTTAAAGAAGCAGACAACGTGCGAAAACATATTGAAGAAAAAGGATTTATTGTTGAAGACACCATTGGAGGATATTCAGTTAAGAAGAAATAGTGCCGCACGTTAGGGTTTCTTTCGATCGATGAGGAATGTCATCGTGTCGCCGGAGTTATCGTGAGGGCGATCATTGTGTGGCTGGTGACGACAAATGTCTTTGGGTCAACGCCGATGACGACAGGCGTGCCGGCGGCTACTGAAGCAAAGTTAAATCCAGAAGGCGCCGCTACTGTCCACGTTCCAAGATTTTTTGCTTCTCCGGATCTGCTGACGTCGGCAAAGTACACGTCTCGTACTGTCAGCGTGCCGTTTATTTCATCAACATCGTCCACCGTTCCATTGAGCTTAAGCATGTTGGTTATTCCCGCCCGCGCGCGAATATCAGAAGTGTTCGGAGCCGGTGAGCTTATTCTGTCAAGAACAGCGACAAATCCTATCGCCAGAACTATAAGTCCCACGCTTCCAAGAAGCAATACGTTTTTTTGATTTTTCACTGTGCCCTCATTGTTCCACGTGCGCCGTTGCTTGTCAAGAATGCACCATGCAAGCAGCACGTCGTGTGGCGTATAGCGACACAGAAAAAAACATTATATGCTATAGTAGAACTATATGAACCACCTTCGCGTCATTGTTCTTTTGATCCTGTTTGTTTTGGCTCTTCCCGTTGTGGTGCACGCGCAAGAGCCGGAAGTCATCAGCGGTACGCTGTTTCGGGCAGGCGAGGTAGTCGTTGTGGACGAGGTGGTAGAAGGAGACGTGGTGTGCGCCGGTCAATCCGTGACCATTACTGGTTCAGTTGCAGGCGATGTCATTTGTGCAGCACAACACCTTAGTATTGAAGGCGATGTCGCCGGAAGCGTCCGCGCGGTAGCACAAAATCTGAATTTTGCGGGCTTAATCGGGCGAAACGTGACGGTATTCGGCCAGTCGATCACGCTTTCGGTTGAAGGATCAGTAGACGGAGAATTTCTGGCAGGCGGTCAGACTATCCTCGTCAACGGCGTGGTCGCAAGCTGGGTAAAAGCTGCGGCTCAAACGGTATTTTTTAACGGCCAGGCAGGAGATGATGTGTACATTGCGGGGGAGGCAGTTGCCTTGGGCAGCGATGCCGTCATAGACGGATCTCTTATGTATGAAAGCGTTAAACCGGCAACAATAGATACGGGTGCGTCAATTGCAGGAGATGTCAAGCACATGATTCCTAAAGAAGAGCCCAAGAAGAAAAGGGAGTTTTTCACGATGAAGTCGTGGCGGAGTGCCGGCTGGCCGAGAAACGCCATAGGCCCTGGCTTACTATTTTTGGCTTTTGGTTTACTCCTAACAATTGTTGCGCCCAGCGTTTTTCCGTCCGTCACCGGGCCCATGCGGCAAAAGCCGCTTCTTACGCTGATGTTGGGATTGGCCGGTGTGATATTCGTGCCGTTTGTCCTTTTGGTGTTTATCCTTACGATCATCGGGATTCCGGTCGCAATTGTATTGGGGTTCTTGTACGCGTTGGTCTTGATCGTGGCGACACTTTTTAGCGCAGTCATTGTGGGAGCGTGGATTTTGGAAGCCTTTGCGTCCAAAAAAGTAAAAGGCAATCTCGTCTACCAACTGCTCATCGGCGTGCCGGTGACGTGGTTGACGCTTACGATGCCGCTTGTCGGTACGGTGCTTAAGCCCCTTGCGCTCTTTTGGGGAGCCGGGGGGATTATTATGGCAATCGCCAGAGCCAAGCGGACCGGCAAAAAGTGACAATGCGCCATCGGTGATGTATGATTGGCGTTTAGTATGCCAAAGCGCCCCAAATCCTCAAACAGTTTTTTTGTCATGAGCGCGTTGGTAAGCATCGTACTTCTGGGCGCGTTTCTTCGGTACTGGCGAATTGATTCAATGCCGTACGGCATGACGAATGACGAGGGTGGTCAGCTTTATACTGCACTTTCCCTCTGGCGCACGGGGCGTTCGCTTGACGGACGGCTTTTTCCTCTCAATTTTAATCTTGATAATTCTTATTCGCCGGTCTTTGCGTATCTTATGGCGCCAATTGTGGGCATATTGGGAGCAGCACCGACTGTCATGCGCGTCGCGTACGCAGGCATGAGCCTAATTGGCATTATCCTTTTGTATGGCATAGCTAAGAGATTATTTCAAAGCGAATGGGTAGGTCTTTGTTCTGCGTTTGTCTTGGCTGTTTCGCCCTGGAGCATACACATGAACCGCGTAGCGTACGATGGACCCATTACGCTTTTCTTCCTGTGGTTTTTGCACACATTTTTACGGCTTCATGAGACTGGCCGTTTGTTGTGGACTCTGCCGATTCTCGCAGTGTCGTTTTACAGCTATTACGCCACACAAGTGGCGCTCGTGGCGTTTGTTCCGTTTCTCGTATTCGTTTTTCGTAAAACCATGCGGAAACGGGAAATGATTGTGTTTGTTTTGGGATTTATTTTCATCATTTCTTCATTTATCTACGTATTCAAAACGCAGGGCATTACCAGACAAAACGTTTTAATCGTTTTCGATTCTTCTTCGGCAGCGGAGACGGTCAATTACCAGCGGCAGGCAAATACCGCGCCATGGGTTCTGCGCGTCCTTATCAACAATAAAGTCACGTATTACGCCAAGCACGCAGTTGGGCAATATCTTGAGGCTTTTTCCCCGCAATTTCTTTTTCTCTACGGCGAGGGCGGAATTTACGGATCGTATAATCACGGTGTCTTGTACCTTATCGAACTGCCGCTTTTCATTATCGGCGCGTATTCGTTGCTTCGCAGAAAAGACGCCCGCGTCTCGCTTCTTGTTTTCGGCGGACTTCTGACGGCTCCGCTTCCGTCAGCTCTTGCCGTCGACAAATCCTATGGGCTTCGAAGCATCCTGATGCTTCCATTTTTGGCGATGATCATCGCAGCGGGCATCTGGGCGAGCATCGCATATCTTGCCGGACGCTGGAATCCTCTTAAACAGAGTGGTCGAATTATGTGGTTTGGTTTGTCGTTGCTGATTGCAGGGTATAGTGCATCAATCGTTCTTTATCTCTATCAATATCACTTTCGCTACAGCGTGTCTGGCGCTGAATACTGGTTTGCCAGTAGCAGAGATGTGGTTGAATATATCGTGTCCCGAACAAACCAGTATGATCGCGTGTGGGTCGCAGATCCGGGAGCGATGTTTGTTTTTCAGTACGGTGTGTTTGCCAAACGCTCGTTTGACGAAGTGAAACGCGCGTGGAATGCTCCGTGGCCCAAGTCAATCGGCAGCGTGACGTTTCTTGAGAAATGCCTGAACAACGGGAAACCGATCGATCCCTCCGCTGATTTGCCTGCACGTACGCTCTACATTGTTCGCGAAAACTGCCACAGGGGAGTGCCTTCGATATATGACATCCGTGACCGCGCGGAGCCGCTTCGCGTACTTTTTAAAATGTATGAACGGAAAGGATAACCGCCGATGAACTCGTTTTGGCCAACACTGCCGAAGCCGATTCTTGCGCTTGCTCCCATGGAAGACGTGACCGATACGGTATTCCGTCAAATTGTTGGTGCGTGCGCGCGGCCCGATGTTTTCTTCACTGAATTTACCAGCAGCGACGGATTGTTTTCCAAGGGCCGCGGCGCTGTTATTGAGCGGTTCAAATTTACTCCAACCGAGCGGCCGATTGTCGCGCAAGTCTGGGGCAGAAAACCGGAGAATTTCTACAAAGCCGCGCGGCTCGTTGTATCGCTGGGGTTTGACGGCATTGACATCAACATAGGCTGTCCGGAGCGGTCAGTAGTGAAAGCGCACTGTGCAGCAGCGCTCATCAATGAGCCGGAACAGGTCAGGGAGATCATTCACGCGACTCGTCAAGGTATCAATAGCCGCATACCAATAAGCGTAAAAACGAGAATCGGGTATAAAAAGATTTCAATGGATTGGATACAATTTTTACTCGAACAACATTTAGATGCGCTTATTATTCATGGGCGCACAGCGGCAGAATTATCAAAAGTTCCGGCCCACTGGGACGTTATTGGAAACGCCGTGCGCATTCGCAATCAGATGAACATTCCAACCATCATTATTGGAAACGGCGACGTAAAAAATTACCGCGACGCGCTGGAAATGCACCGTAAATACGGTGTTGACGGCGTTATGATCGGCAGGGGAATATTTGACAATCTGTGGGCGTTTGACCGGTCGGCGCTTCCTCATGTCCCGACCAAAGAAGAATTGTTAACGATCCTTGTTCGTCATGTTGAGCTTTTTGAAAAAACGTGGGGGCCAATCAAAAATTTCGCCGTCATGAAAAAGTATTTCAAAATCTACGTGCACAATTTCGACGGCGCAAGCAGTCTGCGCGAGCGTCTCATGGAAGCACGCGCGCCCGCTGACGTTTATGCCATGATACAGCGCCATGCCATCGCAGGAGAGCAATCAATGGATGTGACATGATGTATGCGTTGAGCAGTATGTTAGAATTTGTTTATGGCATCGGACTGGTTTTCCGTAATCACCCGCAACCGCAACGCGATCGTTTTTCTTTTTAAGGCGGTCTATTTCCTTCTTATCCTGCTTCTTGTGTTCGCCGGCAAATCAACGTACGTACGGGACAGTGCGTATCCCATGTATTATGATTTTGCTGTCATCTGCGGCAAAGCAGCGCTCACGCTGTATGTGTTGACAATGGTTCCGGGCATGGTTCGCAGATTCGGGTTGTTTATCAAGCCGGTTGCAGTCCTTATGGTGTTCCGGCGGTACATTGGGATCCTTATGTATCTGGTTGCCTTTATTCACGCGTCAGTCATTCGATTTATTTCGATGATCCGCACCGGCCGCTTTATCGCAGGGCCGCTCTTTATTCTGGCGGGAAGCTCCGCGCTCTTTATGCTTTTTTGGCTTTTCATTACATCCAACGACTGGAGCGTTAACAGGCTTGGTGCGTGGTGGAAGAAAGTTCACGCGCTTACGTACGTTGCATTAGGGTTTATTGTTGCCCACGTGGCGCTTCAGAGGGTAAGCGTATGGTCGGTTGTGATCGGCGGCGCGGCAGTCATGCAGATTGCGTCGTTCGTCTATGCGGCTGTGCGTCGGAAGGCCGCGTCATGATGGCGCTTGATGTGAGAACGTAGCGCAGGAAAAAGACCGCTGAAATCATCTCCAGTCCTTCCTCGACTCCTACAAAAACAAGATAAATCGGCAGGCCGAACGTCGATCCGCCGATAAGTTCGGCAAGCAAAATTCCTGCGTAGCTCGTAAGACCGATAATGAGAAACGCGCGCGCGTCCTTCCTCTTTTCTCTGATGGCAAGAAGGACAAGCGATGCGAACGCAAGAAGGATAACGAGGGCAAACGGGAAAATCCACGAATAATAAATAAGCGCGCCAATGACGGAGCTTTGAGAAACCAAACCCTTGAGCATGGTGTCCAGATACTCGTGCAGTTCAAAGTATTCGTCCAATGAAAGCATGAGGAAAAAAAGCGCAAGCCCGAAGCGAAGCGCGCGATCCAGCGCGGTTTTTTTTACGTCAAGCGTCATAAGCGCCACAGCGCCGGTTAGGAAATACGTAACGACGGTAAAGTACGCAGAGAGCGTCACCTTTTCATCCATGTAAAAGATGCTGGTATCCATGCCAAGTACGCGCACGGGGTGGAAAAGGAAATGAAACGCGGTAATACAAAGCGCCGTACTTAAAAAAATCCAAAACATGATCCGGATACTGTTCATAGGCTTCATTATACCGTACCGACAGGGTTAGACCTTGGCACATCGAACGGGAAGCGGGCAAGCACGTTATATTCAGCGCCTTTTGGCGACAGGCGCGACTCCATGAGGACGTATGACGATACGTTCATAGCTGCGTCAACCGCCTCGTCAACGCCGCACCGGGCCAGTGGCTGTTCGTCTATGGGTTTTGCGCGCGCAATCGTGATGTGGGGAGTAAACGCTCGCGGTTGACAAGGTCGGATTCTGCTCTCGGCAGCGCCCGCGAGATTCTGCAGGAGGGCTTCTAATTGGGCACACGTACGACCCTCAAGCCAAATGAGTCTTGGGGAATTAGCGTCCGGCCCCGATCGGATGCGGTGAAACGCTATCGTCCATTCGCCGCTTAACATGGGTAGCGCCCGGAGCGCCTGTATTGCCGTTGTTGGTTCTTCGTACCACGGAGGGATGAGCGTGAGATGGAGATTGTGCGGTTTGATCCATCGGACGGGCAGCGACGCATGGGCATGCCGCCACGCGGCGATAACTGATTTGACGTGCTCATCTGCCTCTATAGCAACAAAGATCCTGCGCTTCATGACACGGTTATGATTGTACCATTCATGGTACAATTTCCCCATGGACGTTAGGCGCCAGATGATTAAAAAACGCTCGCTTATTCCTCTTGCGAAGCGCAGTGAAGCAAGCAGGATTATAGCAGAAAACGTGATGGCGCGGCCGGAGTGGGAGCGGGCAAAAACTGTGTGCATCTATATCTCGCTTCCGGAAGAAGTGGACACATCGCTTCTAGTTGGTGAAGCGATGATGTCCCGCAAGGTTGTGTGCGTCCCGAAAATCGCTCGGGGGAAAAAGACGCTTCGACTGTTCCGCATCCACACATTTGACGATCTTACCCCCGGGCGGTTCGGCATTTTTGAACCCAAAGACTATTGTACGGAAGTGCCGGTTGCCGCCGTAGATGTGTTTATCGTCCCGGGCGTTGCGTTTGATTATGGAAACTACAGAGTCGGGTGGGGGAAAGGATACTACGATACACTCCTCAACGGCATTCGTGCGCCGAAAATCGGCCTCGCGTACGAGTGTCAAATCGTCCCTAGACTCATTCGCACAAAATATGATATACCCATGGATGTGGTTATAACGGAGAAGAACGTGTATGGCTGACGATTCCCACCCCGAATACCAGTACTTAGGCTTAATGAGAGATATTTTAGACAACGGCCAGTGGAAGGTAAGCCACAGCACAGGGGTTAAGCTCAAAAGCGTGTTTGGCCGCATGTGCCGCTACGATTTGTCCAAAGGGTTTCCGGTATTAACCACAAAAAAAGTGTTTACCCGCGGCATTATCCACGAGTTGCTGTGGTTCCTGTCAGGATCAAGCAACATCAAGTATCTTGTTGACAACAACGTCCACATTTGGGATGAGTGGGCGTATAAAAAATATACGTGGGCGCATGAAGATAAAAAGAAGAAACCGATGTCCTACGAAGCGTTTGTCGATCGCATCAAAAACGATCCGAAGTTCGTCAAACGGTGGGGAGAGCTGGGCCCCGTTTACGGCGTGCAGTGGCGCCGGTGGCCGGTCAACCGCAGGAAAACCGTTGATCAACTCGGGTGGGCGATTAGCAAGATCAAAAAGTATCCCATGAAAAAACACTATGTGATTTCCGCATGGAACGCCGGGTGCATTTATGAAATGAGCGGGAGCCACAGCGCCAGCATGGTGATTGCTCCGTGTCACACGCTGTATCACATCAATATCACCGGAGACAGATTATCGCTTCTTCTCTACCAGCGAAGCGCCGACTTGTTTCTCGGTGTTCCATTCAACATTGCTTCCTACGCGCTCCTTACCATGATGCTTGCCCAGGTGACCGGATACAAGCCGGGGGAGTTTGTCCACGTGTTTGGCGACGTCCATATCTACGAAAACCACTTTGACCAGTGCAGAGAACAGCTCTCACGGACTCCTCGTCCCTTTCCGACGATCAAAATAAATCCGAATGTAAAAAAGATCGACGATTTCACATTTGAAGACTTTGAAATTATCAACTACGATCCCTACCCACCGATCAAAGGCGACATCACGGTAGTGGGTGGGTTTTAACCTTTTATACTTGTCATTCCCGCGAAAGCGGGAATCTATCTTTAAAAAAACTAGATCCCCGATCAGGTCGGGGATGACAATAAAGAAATATGTTATCCATAATAGCGGTTATCGGTAAAAATCGCGAGCTGGGTAAAGATAACCATCTTCTGTGGCATCTTCCGGCGGATCTTGCGCGATTTCGCTCTCTTACGAGCGGCCATCCGGTGATTATGGGCAGAAAGACGTTTGAATCAATCGGCCGGCCTCTCCCGAACCGGACAAATATTGTTATTACATCACATACGACCAATGTGCCAAACGCGCCACATACCGTCGTTGTGGTTCCATCGCTTGACGAGGCGATCTGCAAGGCCAAATCTGCCCCGGGCTCGGAGGAAATCTTTGTCATCGGCGGCGGCTCGGTCTACGCGCAGGCGATTGACAAAGCAGACCGCTTGTACCTTACTGTCGTTGACGCAGAAGTTCCCGATGCCGACACGTTCTTTCCGGAGTATTCGCAATTTACCACGGTTGTTGCGAAAGAAGACGGCGAGGATTCGGGCTTGCGCTACTCCTATCTGATGTTGGAAAAAGCATGAGCGTTCCGCGTCAATTTAGCGTAAACAATCAGGAGCTAATCTGAAGCCCGCTTCCTGCGCTTCTTTTTCCGAGCAGAAATATCGTTCTCCCATATCCGTATCAAGTACTATTTGGTTGTAATGTCGGCAATTGGGTAGGTGATAGAGACGATCCCATGTGCCCTTGTCTATGTTTCCTTTGATGACGCATGTGGCAGAGGGAGGCGTGGGCGAGACGATTTTGCATAACGATGAATGGATGCCGCGTTTGTTTTCTGTCGCTTCCTTGTATGCCGCTTTGAGTATTTCGTTTTTAGAATTTTTCGTGTAATCCGGCCGTGCGAGTCCGCTTTTTAACATTTCTTCATTCACCAATGTATTTCCCACCCATACGAGTCCCATGCGCCGACCATAGGTATCCCGCTTCTCTTCAGTGATTGTTATGTTTTTGCCCATAACTAAGCTGCTAAGCTTCTTTTTGCTCATTTCCGCCCCGCATTTTCCCACCTCCGGCGCATCAGCTCCCAGGAGTTTTACACGCTCTCCGGTCTTAAGCGTCAGCGTATCCCCGTCATGCACATCCACTACCGTCATGTTCTGTTTTTGAGAGAAGAAATAGTAGCCATTGAGGCCCAGTGATGTGGCAAGGAGGAGAAGTATAATGTATCTGCCAATTCGTTCCACGCATTTATCGTACCATATATGTTAGTTTCAAACGTGTAGGCTCGACCGCTCCGCTCAAAGATGCCAAAGACGCCTTGCCGGTAAGTTCCTCGCTTGCGATGGGTAGCAACTTCTCCCACAAACGTCTTTTTCTCGCAGACGTGGTGCTTGTAAATGGCTCTCCGGAATATGGATTCGGCTTTTGGTTCCTAACCTTCGATGGGACTGCCAGGGGGGAGATCAGGAGACGGGGAATGTGTTGAGGATGGGTTTAGGGGCTTAGATGCCCTTAGGCGTTAGTGGCACATTAAAAAGTTAATAACATTCAGAGGGATCACCTTCGAGCGTATCTATTGCAAAATACATTGCATCCTGAAGTTCTTGATATGATAACCCACTATCTTACTGATAAAGGGTGTCAATTGCTTCTTCTTTTTGAGAATTAAGCGAATTTATGCAATCATCTTTATCGACCTGATGCTTTGGATTAGAAGAATTGAGGAAATAAAGGATAAGTAACGATCCGAGAACGATAACAATTGCTTTGAAACAGCCTATTGGTTTATTCATAATTTTCTACGGGCATGATGCCTCGCAATTACTAAAAATCTGGACTGCATAATCATCTTTTGTAGCAATACAAGAGTATTTGTAGGGTTTTTCGAGGGCAGCGCGGTGAGGAGGGGAGGAGAGCCAACGATCTAAAGCATTTTTTTCACTAAATGCTCCAGTTTTATTCTCAGATAAAACACTAGGATATTTCGAATATTTTTCGAGTAAAAATTGATGGTTTTTATAATCACCATCATCTATACGATCATTGACAATTTTACATAAGCCTTCAGATTTTTCATACGATTGGAAGCCTTGTTCAACACGCCAAGTGGTGAACAGGCGCTTCTTTTTGAGGAGGTTTTTCAACAAAAAACTTCACCAAAGAAGGACCAAATAGAAAGGTAGTAAAAAGGGCAATAAATATGATTAGAACGCGATATTTCATAACCGATAGTATTATATCACGCTTTATCAAGAAAGGGATATTATGATAACAACAGTTCCAGGTACTTGGGGTTACGGAGCCGACTCAATACACCAGTTAATAACTGGCATACAGTGTCGACCACCGGAGAAAGGACGAATCAAAAGAGGAACTGCGAAAAAAATAAATAAGGCAGTTAGCAAAGCAAAAACCTTGATAATCGATGTAGTCATAATTATAGGCTATATTATACAACATTTGTCAATTTAAGGCTATAAAAAGCCCAAAGGAGGAAAACAAAGAAATCGATTATTGTTATAGGGAGTGAATCATAAAGGATGTTCTTTGTTGGTGAAAAAGAAATAAAGGCACCAAAAAGAATCGCTCCAGCAATAACAAAAAGGAGATTTTTTATTGTTTTCATGTTGCAAATTAAAGAGATTTAGGAATTTTTTTAGCAAAATTTACAATGAATGGAATCCAGAGTACAAGTAGAAAAGCAAAGGTAATTAACCAAGCTGTAATTGGATCAAATTTGCCCTTTAGAGGCGCCAATTGCAGAATAAACCAAGCCACAAAAGGGTACAAAATTACTGATATAACGGCCCGTTTCAACGGTACCAATTATAACATAAGGAGAAATATATGGCTATAGATTTAAGTAAAATTTTTGGTGGAACTCCAGGTACTTGGAATTGGTATGGTTGATTTCATTTGGTGGGATTAAGAAAAAACTTAAAACACAGATAAGCCCAAATTAAAAACAAGAATATGAAGATTAACGTAAATAAAATGGAGTTGTCAACTACCCAAAACGTGGCGAGGGTTGTCTGAGACAAGTTTGGCATA
>CAZQTD010000008.1:0-54915 GCA_964596355.1 uncultured Gammaproteobacteria bacterium | reverse complement strand
GGCCGCGTGCCTGTTTTCATCGATCCGGAGAGCGAGCCGATTGCCGTTGGCGACTTTTTAACGGCAAGCGATACGCCCGGCATGGCGATGAAAGCGACCCGCCCAGGCCCGGTTGTAGCTCGCGCGCTGGAAAACTGGACCGGTGATACAGCAACAATCCTCTCCTTCATCCACCTGAACTACTACTATGGATCAATGACCGAAACCGGATTTATCGATACGCTCCGCGTCAAAAACCTCACAGTTGAAGAATCCCTCCATGGAAATGACAGCATGCGCGGAAATGTGCTCCTCCCCAAGGGAACAACGAATGTTGCTGTTTCCAGAACGTGGGAAACTGCTCCAACGACGGTAAACGCGACCCCTTCATTTGATACATCGGTATTTGTGACCAATCTCGATAGATTCGGGTTTACCCTCAACGTCGGCACTCCTCCAACGAAAGATGAAACCATCTACTGGCAGGCGTGGTGGTGAAGAAGCCGGTTGGGACGCGGGTCCTGCCACTGGCGTATCCCTTCTTTAGTAGTAGGAAAAACGGCGCGTCAGCGTAAGCACCAATTGGCAGGATCGCCGCACTGATTCATGCAGAATTGATCAGCAAATGTCACCGGACATCCGCTGCCAATGGGGTCTGAATAGGAGTTGCAGTACCCGCCGGGCGCACACGCATATCCTCCGGGCTGGATGGGTGTTTGTGCGGGTGTTGAGGTAGGACCGCCGCCTCCCGCGCCTCCCGCGCCGCCGCCTGCGGGCGTGGGTGTCGGCAGTGATGCGCCTGTCCCGCTTGCCACCAGCTGTCCTCCGGAAGCAACACCGTAGTTGTATGCCGCCCCGTACCCGCAGCCCGTCACTGGATTGCACCCAACTCTGGTTATGTCAGGATCAGATATATCATCGAGCGTCGTCAATAATTTATATCCTTTGCACACATCGTTGGGATCAACCGGTACGTATTTATACGGCAATTTTGTCTTTGGGTCACACGGAATTTTGGACATATACGGTTCCAAATCTGCTCCGCCGCAGTTGCTAAGGACACCTAAATCTGGGTAACAATTGTGATCAGTATAATACTCTTCAAACGAATTGCGGATCCGCATCAGATCGTTTTTTCTTTTTGCATCCCAACCCCGCGCGATTTGCCTCGGAATTCCCGTAAGAACCAAATATAAAATCACAAGCGCGATGATGGCAATCACAATGAGAAGCTCAACGAGAGTAAACCCCTGCGTGCCGGCAGACAAACCTTTACGCTTCATACAATACCTAGTCTAGTAAGTGTTGAAACACTTTGCAATGGTTGCCGCGTGACCATTCATGCGCTAAGATGGGTGGTGTTATGCCCGTCATTCTCTTTTCCGTTGTTTTCGCCGCGTTGCCCGTGCTGTTTCTTCCCTTCACGCAGGATTTTTACGAAACACCCAAGTGGACATTATACGTTCTAGTTATCCTCATTTCTATCGGTGTTTGGGGGTTCCAAACCCTTCGCGCTCACCGGAACCGTTTCATCGTTCGCTGGTCGCCGGCAATTGCCTTTGGCGCGACACTGTCTGCTGTCAGTTTCTTGAGTCTTATCGCTGCGTCACACAACAAAGGCGAGACCCTCGCCATGCCGCTGGGACCGGCTACCATCATGGGAACGACAATCCTCCTTGGCATCACCTCGCATCTGTTTGACGAACGCGCCAAAACACTCCTGCGGCGCGCGCTCTATGGAAGCGGATCGATTATCGCGCTTATGTCGCTGTATCAATTCGTGGGACTGGGCAAACTAATGTTCCCGTCGGTAGCGTACCTCCATGATCCTCTCTGGACGCCGACGGGGTCAAGTGTCGTAACAATTGCCATACTTGCCATCCTCCTCCCGCTTGTTCTTGACGATCTTGTCGCCTCAATTCGCCAAAAAGAGGAGGTCGAAACTGTCCTCTTGCTTGCGGGCCTCGTCGTCATGGCAACCGGCATGGCCGCGCTTGTCATCCGGGTAATCCCCAAAGCACCAACGCTGTTTCTTTCTCCGATTGACGGCTGGAAGATAGCGCTTGAAACCATAAAAACGCCAAAAGCCGCGCTCCTCGGCATAGGCGCGGAAAACTTCGTCACCGCCTACACGCTTGGCAAACCGGAGCATATCAACCTCACGCCTTTCTGGAACCTGCGATTTACGACGAACGCAAGTTTACTCCTCCATGCTATGACGATCTACGGTCTGCCCGGAGCGCTTGTTGTCGCCGCGGGGTTGGTTTGGACGGCAATTAAGGCCTTGCAAAGGATAACGCCCGCGAGTATTTCGATGCTTCTGGCAGTGCTTGCCGTTGGTATCGTCCCGCCAAATATGGCTCTCGTAACGTTTCTAACCGCCATGGTCGTTGCGACAGGAGAAAAACGCAGCAATCGCGTCATTCCCCTCCCCGACCTGACGGCACTGCGCTATGCGCTGGGAGGGGCAATCGCGCTCATTGTCGTTGCCGCTTCGTACGTTGTCGTCCGCGCGTATGTTGCGGAACATGTTTTTTACCAATCGCTTCTGGCGGCAAGCCAAAATAACGGTACCAACACCTATAATTTGCAAATACGGGCTATCAGGCTTAATCCTTTTGTCAGCCGATTCCGCATAAGCTATAGCCAGACATGCTTGGGGCTTGCAAGCTCCCTAACGCAGGCGATCGCAACCGCGCTCAAAGACACGCCGGAGCAAACGCAGGAATCTGTTGAAAAAGACCGTCAGCTGGCAACCGAACTGATTCAGCAAGGCATCCGCGAAGCCAAAATCGCCGCGGGTCTCAACCCCTACAGCGTGCTTGCGTGGGAAAATCTCGCCCGAACGTACCAAAATCTCACCACGGTCGCACAGGGAGCTGACCGGTGGGCTATCGCAAGCTACCAACAGGCAATCCGTCTGGATCCGACCAATCCGATCCTCTACTTGGAACTGGGAAGCGTGTACGTAGGTCAAGGGGCGTTTGATGATGCGGTACAACAGTTCAATGCCGCAATTTCTCTTAAGCAAGACTATGTCAACGCATACTACAACCTCGCCAACGCGTATAAATTAAAAGGAGATGCCGTCAGCGCGCTTGCCGCTGTTGAAAAAACGCTCCAGTACCTCACGCCGGGCACAAGCGACTACGAAAAAGCAAAAACCATGGAGGCCCAGCTGAAGAAATAAAGGAATACGGGAACACATCTATCTCCTTCTATACACCCACCCAAACACTGCTGGACCTCTGGCTATCGTGTAATCCAGCCTGTGCGTGGCGCTAAGAGCCGGAGTAAATTCGCTCTCGCGGATGTGCGATGATTTGTTCACAAGGATGATGGAGTCCGCACCAGCCGGATAATACACATACTGGTCGCCGCCGACGAGGTAGTACCATGACAGGTGCCCGCCGATCGGCGCCCACAGCGCGATGTTGCCGTATTTCCGGTGCAGATACTCAACCCCCTCTTTCACCGCGAGTGATTCGATGTCACGGTCATACCGCACGTTTGGGTCTTTAGCGAGCAGATTATAATATCCCGTAGAAAATGGAAAATACGTGATGTTGATGAAGGCCAACTGTCCCACTATCAACCATGGAACCATGGAGCCATGCAGCCATGTGCGCCGAATATATTTTTGGATCATCAGTATGATCGTTTCCACCCCTATCGCAGCAAGCAGTATCCACGCCGGAAGAACCTCCATAAAATGCCGGATGCCGTCGTAAAACGCCGCGTTGGGAAGAAGCGCGCGCAGCATCGGAACAGTAATCCAGATGAAAAGAAGCGCTTTTTTTGGATTCACCCTCATTTCCCCTACCGCCCTGATGGCCCCTATCCCCACGAGAACAAGAAGCGGTATGGGTGTTGCCAAAACGAGCCCTGCCCACGGATACCACCACAGCCGCTGCCCAACCCCCACGTGGTAAAGCGCGCCGTCCCAAACTATCCGGTAGCCGGTGCCGACGGTCGTAAAATAGCCGATCACTTCCTTTGCATGTCCCACGGGATCAAACCAGAGGTAAGGCCAGACGAGAATCGCCGTCGCAAGGCCGACGGCAAGAATGATGACGCCGCGTTTGACCAATTTGCCCAATTGGTCCAATGTGAATCTAAAATACCACAATCCCCAGATCACCGGCACGTAGATCGCGTTAAATTTCGTCGCAAGCGCAAGCCCCCAAACCACCGCCCCGCGCACAAGACCACCCCAATCGCCCTTGTCTCTCCTGCCCATCCGCACGACGTAGTAAAGCGCGAGCGTAAACAGGCTTACCTGTGCGGTGTCTTTGATATTCGACAGTCCATGACCAAAGATAGTCGGAAAAAGAAACGTCGCGAAAGCGGCAAATACGCTCGTTGGGGTGCTCAACCCCAACAGCCGCGCAAATTTGTACTCCGTCACAACCAGAAGCGCGAAAAATAGTGTAGTGGCGTAGTGAAACGCGACGATAATCTCCTGCGGGCTTATGGCACCCGAAAGCTTCTCCCAGACGCTTGTCACGGCATTTCCCACATAGAGCGGCACCGGCGGATACCGGGCAATGGTCGGCTCTTGGGTAAAAATCTTCTCTGAATAATACGAAGAAGATCGATCGGCATTTTCAAGCACCATGCGGTCAAATCCGCGTTGGACAAACCGTCTGTACACCCCAGCCGCATGGATGTTATCCGGCTCATCCCACGCAGGACCGATCGTTGGCGATAAAAAAAATCCCGCAAGACACACGCTACTAAACAGTAAAAACAAAATGGCGATACCGCTTTGTTTCCTCATGTAATAGTTATTGTACTCTATCGAGAGTACTAATTGGAGGCCAATGACGCGACTGTCGGGACCCGCGTACTATTTATGCCGCAGCGAATAATACATGGCTCCCATGAGGATTATGCAGTAAAGTAAAAGTCCTGTGATTAGCGCCTTGAGCATGAATCCAAAGCCCTTTTCTATGTACACAAACCGCAGGAATTTGCGAAGGAAAAACATGTGAATCAGAAGGAACAGCCCCGACAGAAACAGGCAAAACAGCGCAAAGTTGGAGAGCGTCGCGATAGAGCCTGGGATCCCGAACCGCGCATTCATCATGCCGGTAACTAGACCGGCAGCAAGATACAGGCTGAAAAAGAACGATCCCACGGCCCCAACCCCGCTTGCCGCCGCCAGACTCTCCCACACCGTGGTAGCCACCGGATCAAACTTTTTCCGCTCTTTGTATAATTTCGTCCAGTAAAAACTGCGCCAAAAGTACTTTTTCGCAATCGGCCAAAACCCCTCAAACTCGTGGTGCACCCGCACGTCCGGCGCAAAGATAATCGCGTAGCGCTTGGCAATTCTGTAGGTAAGCTCCACATCCTCCATCTGCCGAAACGCCTCGTTAAAGCCGCCTAAGCGCAAAAACACGTCGCGCTTAATTGCCGCGATGCGTGTGCTAAACAGGTAGTAGTACCCGTCGCGGTCGCGCTCGTTGGTCCAGTAACTCCAGTCCCGCAGCGCCTTAAACTGGGGAAAAAACGCGCGACTCCGCTGGTACTTGTCCCACACGCCGGTAACTGCCGTCAGGTCGTCATCGTCTTGAAATTTCTCGGCGATTTTTTTGAGCGTATCGGAATAGACAGTCACGTCAGCGTCCAAAAACACAAGCACCCTTCCCCGCGCGCGTTTGGCCGCGGCGTTTCTGGCCGCCGCAGGGCCGCGGTTTCTCTTCAAACGAGCAATGGCAAGCGGAAACGGCAGTATTTTCCTCCGTTTCTTTCTGTCCGACAGCCTGCCTGCCGGCGGGAAAAACTGAAGACTGGCAACTGACAACTGTTCGTTTGACGCGTCATCGCCGATAATGACCTCAAACTGTTTGAATGATGAGTTGCGAAGAGAAGCCAAAAGGCGGGTCAACTGCTCCCCAGCATTGTAGGCAGGAATGATGACGGAAAGATACGGCGTCTTCATGGTGACACGTAGCTCTGGGGCAGATCATACCACGGGCAGGCCACATAATACTATCATAAGAAAAAACATGGTCAATCTGCTTGCTATAGCAAATGAATTGACCACATTCATTATGGAGCAAGCGATCGGAGTTGTTTAGTCAGAAGGATTCTACTCAAGCTCGAGACGCTGATCCCCTTTTTCTTCGCGAGTTTCTCAAGCTTTTGTTTTAGTGATTTTTGAATCCGAACGATGAGTGTATCATTGGCTGGTTTTTCAAGTTCAACAACCAATTCAATATCACTAAATTGGTCCCAATAATCCGCGAAGCTATGCGTGTCCCAAAATTTCGCTTCTTCTTTAATTGACTTAAATGTCGGTATTTTTTTTATCTTCTTTATCATAGATCAATTTCCTTTCTTTCTTATCAGCATCTCGCACGGTGATAAGACGATATACTCCTTCTTTTTCTCGCTTCACGATAACAGAAAGTATTCTCGTCCCACTTCGACCAATAATAATATATCTTCCTTTATATCCATGTTTATGCGCCAAAAACCCCGCTATGGCTTCCTCTGCTTCTGCAACTGTAACCGCGTGCTTCTGAATATGGTTAATAGTCCATTCAGACCACGTTACTGATTTGATTCGTATTCTTGTCATATTGTATTACATTTGTATTACATTGTCAAGCGGCCGGGCAGGGATTTATTTCCTCGCATAAATTATCATGTCATCCCACGGGTTAACAGGATTCATAAGGTGTAATCGCTTGACGAGGTTGCCCGTCGGCACAAGGAGCCACGTAAGCCATGGGACGTAGTCCGCTCCCCGCGTAAAGACAAAAGATAACGGGAATTTGCGCGTTTCGTCGCGGTTGACTTCTATATCGCGAAATCCGACGTTCTTCAGCAGCTTCGTTATCGTATCGGGGTCAAAAAGGACGATGTGCTCCGGATGTTTATACCCAAACCAGTGCTTGCCCATGACCCTGCGCCACAGTCCCCCGTGATCGGGAGTTCCAAGAACCAGAAGGCCGCCCTTTTTCAGCAATCGATACGCGCTTTTGGCCATCCCCAGCGGATCCTGCTCATGCTCAATCACCTCAAACGCCGTAATCACATCGTACCGATTTTCCAGCCTCGCAAGGCGTCCCCTTTTGAGGCTGATTTTTGTAAACGAGGGGAGTGTTCCTGCGTACGCCTTCATCCCATGGTTTCGGCAATACGAAACGGCGTCCTTTGAAATATCAACGCCCTCGGAAGCAAACCCCGCGCGTTCTGCTTCTTTCATGAGCACTCCCATGGCACACCCGACGTCTAACAGTTTAAGCTTTGACCTTTGAGTTTTAAGCTTCGCCATTGGTTTTGATTTGGTCCGCCGGCTGGCTGATGAGATTTGGAACGGTGTAATCCTCTGTTTAATCTCTTTGATCTTCCTCCGAAAGTACTCCCTGTGCACAGCGAGCTGCTCGATGTACGGCGTAAAATGTTCCATATCGTCGTGATAGAGCGTTGCAATCTCGGCAGGGCTTGGCCGCGGCATCACTTGCACAAGCCCGCACGAGGCGCACTTCTGCATCTTCCAGCCATAGTGGTGGCGGAAAAGATACAGAAATGCTGTTCCCCTACAAAGCGCGCACGTGTGAAGATTGTTGTTATTCATTGCCATTAAGATTTGTTTACGTATATTGCCCCCTCGCATCATACACGCGAATCCGAACAAGGTCTATTAACGACGAAATTGCGTCAACAAAACGAACCTTGCTCCCCTTCGCGTTTCTCCATGAAACCGGAATCTCCATGACAGAATACCCGTAGTTTCTTGCAAGGAACAGTATCTCTGTATCAAACACCCACCGTTTGATTTGCGACAGAGAAAACAACCGCTTGGCGACATCGCGGCGAAACCCTTTGAACCCGCACGTAGCATCGCTGACGCCCGTATCGCACAGCAGGTTTGATAATGCCGTAAACAGTCTACCTGCAAACTCTCTGACTGCCGGCTGATGGGCAATGATTCTGGACTTCTTGTGTCTTCGGGACGCAATCACGATATCAGCCGAAGATAACTGCAAAAGCATGGGTTTAAGCGTTCGTATGGGCGTAGAAAGGTCGATATCTGAAAACACGATGTATCTGCCTTTCGCGCGGCGAACGCCCGCGGCAATCGCGGCTCCTTTCCCCTGATTTTTTTCTAGACGGATGATGGAAACGCCACGTTTTTTCTTGCCGACGAGCGTCGATACGGGAGTTGCCGATCCGTCATCCACCACAATAATCTCCCACCTGTAGTTCTGTTTGGCTACATACGAAAGAATCTGCATAAGTCCGCGCGCCAGTCGCGCGTCTTCATTATACACTGGAATAATAAGGGATAAGTGGATCATGTGGCGTTCTTTTTCGTAAAAGGCAGGTTCTACGCGCTTACTTCTTGCCGCTTGCATCGTACCCAATCGTTTCGTACCCGCAGCGCCAACCGCGGCCGTTGGTGTTTTGATATACATAGAATAAGTCAGCGCCCGCGCGTTTGACCGTATAGGCAAGCCGGTGATTCTCTTTGCTAAACGTCAGCATATCGCCGAACCACGACGGGCTATTCGGGACGATGGAATAGTCCGCGCGTTCGGGATACAACCGCAGGAGGTCTACGCTCGGCGCGCTGTAGTACATTGTCAGATGACGCATCGCACAGCTGTACAGCGTTAGCGGCGCAACGAAGCTTTGAAAATTAAGGTATTCCATCGCTTCCTTGGTGCCGCTTCCCCAGTATTCAATGTCAAATAACTGCGTTTGGGCGACAGTTTTCGCTCCGCCAACAAAAACGTTAAAGTAGCTTGGCTCGTACGGGTAAAACGTTTTGCTGATCCACGCCTCGTGGGCAATAACGGCAACGACTCCCGCCACAACAAGCAGACGTCCCAGATATTTCACCCTCATTGAAGTATAAGTAACTCCAACAGCCCATCTGGCTATGGCATCAATGCCAAAACCCACAAGGAGAAAAAACGCGGGCATCACGTCGATGAAGTGCCGTACTTTGGCGTAAATAATGATGCTGGGGATAAAAAACCGCGCCATACCAACCCAAAACCACCAAAACGGAAGAAAAACAGCCATGTCCTGCCGTTTAACCACCCGCTCGATTGCCGCGAACATCCCGACAATAGCAAGAATCGTGATTTCCACGGGCGTTTGAAAACAAAGAATGGCAAACGGGTAGTGCCACGGCAGATTGACGCCGGCATGGAACACCTTCCCCAAATATAACACCGGCATATTGTGACCGACGAATGTGAAATACCTCCATATGTACGTCAATTTCCCTATCGGGTCGCTCCAGAGCCATGGCCATACCAAGAGAAATACGCCAAGCGCTACGGCGACAAAGAATACCGACGTAAAAAGGAAAAGCGGAAGCCGCCGCATTCTGTCAGAGAATTTGCGGCTGACCACTACGCTTACGCAGAACCACGTAGCAAGGATCGGCGCAATGATTGCCCCCGACGGTTTCGTGCCGAGCATAAGGCCAAAACAAATGGCCGCGCCAAGTCCGTACACCCATGTTTTGTTGTACTTCTTTGCCTGCCAGAAGTGAATCCAACGAATGCAAAGGTACACGGCAACGGTCATCATGCTCATAAGCGGCACGTCTTTTGCGTCGTTCCGCATCTGGCCGAAAATCGTCGGATACAGAGCAAAAAGCATCGTGGTCCCTGCCGCGACAGCCCACGGCAATCCCAATTCAAAGGCAAGAGCGTAAAACGCCCACACGCCGAACGCGCCGATAATGAGCTCTCCCATGTGGTGCGCGTCGATGAAATGCATGAGATTGAGTCGTTCACTAGCGATATACGACGTTGCCGAGGTAATCAGGAATGAAAACGGCGGGTAGTATTCTTCTCCGTAGACATAGACAAAGGGGCTCGTTGCAAATCGTTCCTTATTTATGTAATCAATGAGGTTTGCCCAGTCACCGGTCTGCCAAAACTGCAGGTTCATCCGTCCGATAAAAAAGCTTGCGGGCTCATCCCATGTCATCCCTGCGCCAGGGAGCAGGGCAAACTGGACGAAAAACACCAACAACGCAATGATAATACCTACGTGTCGTTTCATAAACAACCATCAACGTTTTGCAACGCCGCGTTCCTCTTTCACACTACTTCCTCACCCACAATTCCTCTCCCCACCCAGCAACCGGCTGGTAGTATGTTCTAATATACCACTGATCTTCGGCGCTTAAATATCCCAATCTTCCGGTTTTTCCCTGAAAAATATACGGCACTTTTTTCTCCTCCAGTACGTCCCGCAGGGGCTTGGGAGGACGCGACAGATACCTCGTAAACTGCCCGAACGGCAGACAGCAGATTTCATACGCGTCCCTCCAAAACACCAACCTCCCCTCAAAGTCTACTACCTCAACGCCTCTGGGAATCGTGTCACGCAGACGCCAGATTTCCTTCATCTGATCGGTATTACTAAACCCGAGCTTTGGCGCATTGACCTCCCTGTTCTCCAGCCCAAAAAGTAGTGCCGTTCCCCCTATCATTCCGATTGCCCCTATTGCCCCTATTCTTCTGCCGTGTCTCCTCACCCACCGGAGAAAAACAAGGATCGCGTCCGCAGTGTAGACCGCAATGAATATCGCTATCGGGATCAAGTACTGACTATGCTTAAGAGGGAAAAAGTCCACATATCCTATCGCAGAAAGGATAAAAATACTGCCGATCAGAAGCTCCGCACGGGCACGCTTGATATCCCCATTGGCGGTAATCATTGGCGTCACAAACCGGTGGACGCCTACGAGAATGCCGATCATCCATATGGTGTGGTTGGCAACAAGCGGTCCTGTTATTCCCCACCTGCCGCCGTAAAACGCAGGATTGGGAAAGAAAAACAAATGCGATTCCATGATGTAGACGCGCCCCAGCGTATTTGCTTCAAACGCAAGCCGCGTCAGCGAATACCAGACAGTGGAAAAATCTCCAAGCGATAAAAGGTACATGCCCAGAACCGCCATCGGTCCTGCAAGACCCACGATATACCATCGGTATTCTCCTTCCCAAATCTGCCTCATTCCCCGGATCATCCCGACTTTCCGCATTCTTCCGATCGCCCCGCTGTCAAAAAGAGCAACGGCAATTGAGGACGCCAACCATGGCAGTGTTTTTACAAGGACGACCATTGATAACGACAGTGTGAATCCTGCTCCAAACCACACGAGCGATTGATGGCGGCGCCACGCCCCAAGCATCCCGGCTATCTGAAGTGTAATGCCCGCAAGCGCAAGGAGCGTCGCCAGATTGTCAGGGCGAAGCTCGAGGAATTTGTCGTACGGCATCGGGAGAAACGCAAGGATGACAACCGGCAGAATTGCCCACGTCCGTGACCGGATGAGCGAAAACAATACGCCGGTTAGCAAAAGAATGCCGCAAAAGATCGCAAACGCAATCATGCGCGCGATCATAAATACATGAGGACTGCCCGGAAAGAGGATAAAAATCGGAGCAATGATCCAATAGAATCCGGGGGTAAAAAACGTAAAAAAGTCGACATACGGCCGCTGCCCGCGGGCCACGTTTGCCGCCCAGTGAAGGTGGGTAAATTCATCAGCGTCAAAAAAGCGCGTCGTGGCAACCTGAAACCGCGTATAGAGGAGATATCCCAAAAGCACTAAAAGGATAAAAAACGGCAGAAACGAAATGACTGTTTTTCGCTTCATGATAGTCATTGTACCAAAACATGAAAATTCGTTATGTAATTGTATCAGGGGCCTTTGGAGCCGGCGGAAAAACGATATCGACGATTTCTCTCCATGTTCGGGGCGGCAATCTTAAGGTCTTTCTGCTCCACGCGCCGTCAATTGCATGATATTTTGAACATCGCAGTGGCAGCGGCGCGGTTTTGATGAACGCATCAAACGTCGTTGTGGCAAGCGCGGGCTCGACATGGCGCGCATTGGCAATCGCGCGGCGCGCAAGCTCGTACGGTGTTGCCATGTCAAAACTTACCACATGAAATACTCCCTTCCGTCTGTTCTCAAGGAGCGCCTTGATCGCAATGGCAATGTCGTCAATGAACGTGATGGGTATGTACTGGTCGGTAAATAAGGGAAACAGTCTCTTTTCATCGAACAGGTGCACGAGTTTGTGAAGGTAATCCAGTTTTTCCGTTTCGTTGGACCTGAAGCTTGCGAATATGCCGGTTTTTTTGACCGGATGGGAAATGCGGATGATCGCGCCGTCACGAATGAACGTTTCGGCAACGGCTTTCGTCCATCCATACCACGATAATGAATCCAACGGACTGGTTGCATCCGTTTCCGTAAAGGGTCCGGGGTGGTCATCGTCTCCTGCAAATACCGATCCGGTGGAAAGGTGAATAACGTATGCGCCCACAGCGCGGCTCGCTTCAACAATATGCTTCGTCCCTTCGACGTTAACCCTCCAGCATGCGCCTGCTCTATCGCCTCGCTCCCGCTCTGCCGCGTCGTTATCGGTAAACGATGCCAGGTGAATAACCGCGTCAGGCCTTTTGTCCGCCATCCACTCGGTGACGTGTTTGCGGTCCGTCACGTCGAGATCTTCGCGCGTGGGGAGCATGATTGACGGCGTTTCTCTTCCCAGTACTTCACTTATGCGGCTTCCCACAAGCCCTGTTGCTCCTGTCATGAGAAGTTTCATAGCCTATTCCAAGAATATCACGTCGAGCGGTTTTCATGCCGTGAAACAAACTGGCGGATCGTTTCCACCATGTAGTCACACATCGCGCGCGTGATTCCCGGATACACGCCAATCCAAAAGCAGGTGTTCATAAGAAGATTTGAATTCGTTAAGTCCCCAGTTGCCCGCACATCTTTGCGCGAAATATAGGCAGGATGACGCGCCAAATTCCCCGCAAACAGGCTTCTCGTTGCGATCTTTTTACTTTCAAGGTACTCAACAAGTTCAAGTTTGGTAAAGGGCGCGCTTGGACGAACAACGATCGGAAACCCGAACCAGCACGGGTCAGCGCCCTCCAGAGCCTGCGGCAACAAAAAGTATCGTTCGCCCCACGCGCGTGACCGAAGTCCCCGAAGCAATCTGATAAAATTCTTCCTCCGCGCACGGATGAACGTCGGGAGTTTTTTGAGCTGGACAACCCCCAGAGCCGCCTGCATGTCCGTCAGCTTCAGATTGTAGCCAATCTGCGAGTAGATGTACTTATGATCATAGCCGTACGGCAGATCGCCCATCTGCCACTTGAAGCGCTTGTGACACGTGTCGTCTTTGCCCGTATCGCACCAGCAGTCTCGCCCCCAATCGCGGAATTGCCGGATTGCGCGGTGGACAAGCGGATTATTCGTCACGACCGCTCCTCCCTCCCCCATCGTTATCTGATGCGCGGGATAGAATGAAAAGGTCGCAACATGACCGAACGTCCCGCATTTTTTCCCTTTGTATTCGCTCCCAAGAGCGTCACAGCAGTCTTCGATAAACCAAAGATTGTATGTTTTAACAAGCGTCATAATCTCATCAAGCTCCATGGGGTTGCCCAATGTGTGCGCCATCATGATGGCTTTTGTCTTTTTCGTGATCGCTTTTTTAATATCGGCGGCGCGCGCGTTTTTGGTAACCGGATCGTTGTCAACCAATACTGCCGTCATTCTATTTTGGATGATGGGATTGACTGTCGTGGGAAATCCGGTGGCAGCGGTGATGACTTCGTCGCCGGGCTTCAATGCCCGCTCTCCGAAAACCGACGACGTCAAGCTGGTGAGCGCAATGAGGTTTGCGCTCGAACCAGAATTGACCAAACTCACGTATCGACTTCCCAGAAACGCCGCGAATTCCTTTTCAAAGCGTTCAGCAAACCTCCCTTCTGTCCACCAGCCGTCCAAGACAGCCTCCACGCCGGACAACAGCTCTTTTTCGTCAAACACCTTGCCGGAAACAGGAACAGGAGAAACACCCGGGACGAACGGCGTTTTGGCGAACCGCTTTTGGTAGTATCCTCGGATGTCGTGTCGTATCTGTTTATTCACCATAAAACGTCAAAGCTGCGCAGGTCACTGAAGCAACCTAGTGATTGTCTTTATAACCTGACTGGGAGACAGACCGTTTGCCTCTCGCATATGCTTAGTGCCGCCGATGGTTTTTGTAAACCGGTCAGGAACCCCAATGCGCCTAAATGGTATTCCGGCTCCATGCTCCGCAATGACTTCGGCAACTGCGCTCCCGAGCCCTCCTATGATACTGTGTTCCTCAAGCGTCACAATGGCTTTTGTTTTCTTCATCGAGTCAAGGATTATCTTCGTGTCAAGCGGCTTAATTGTGGGCATACTGATGATGCGAACGCCGCCGATGCAATTCCGCGATTTTTGACTGCCGGAAATCGCACCTGCTGTCCGCATTGCGGTTTCCAGCATGGTTGAGGTTGCAATGATCGTCACATCGCTCCCTTCTCGCATGACCATACCCTTTCCGATGCGAAATACCCTCTTTTTCGTATGAAGGGTTGGTTCGCCCGCTCTGCCGAGGCGAAGATACACCGGCCCTTTGTGATCCATCATTGCCCGCGTTGCCCATGCAACTTCTATCGGGTCGCCTGGCACAACAAGTATAAGATTCGGCAATGTTCGGAGAATTCCGATATCTTCAAGTCCGTGGTGCGTATGCCCATACGGCCCATATGAAAACCCTGCGCCCACGCCGACGATTTTGACGTTGAGGTTTTGATAACACACGTCGTTTCGAATCTGTTCAAAGTTTCTCATCGTCACGAACGGAACGATCGAATAGATAACGGGCGTGTACCCTTCAATTGCAAGCCCCGCCGCAACGCCGGTCATGTTCTGTTCAGCAACGCCGCAATTGATGTATTGCCGCGGCAACTGGTTTTGAAATTTCTCAAACACTTCATATCCTAAATCGCCGGTTAGCAGCATGATCCGCTGATCTTTTTTGGCAAGGGCGAGCAATGTGTGGACAAATGAATTCCTCATACATACATTGGCTGTATTGTTTTTACCAATGAAACAATTTAACCATGCAACAATTCTTCATATTCTTTTTTGGTAGGCGGTTTGTACTGCGATGAAATTTTGTTGATATGCGCTTTTGGACCGCCGAGTCCCTTTATCGTGTGGGCGACAACAGCGGACGGTCTGCCGGCTGCAAACGGGGCAGATCGAAGTAAGCGGATTAACCCGCTCGTGTCGTGACCATCCGCTTCTTTCACACTCCAACCGAAGGAAAGCCATTTTGACGCAAACGGCTCAAGGTCTAATACGTCCCGCGTATACCCATATCCCTGCAATTTGTTGCAATCGACGATGGCAATGAGATTGTCAAGGTGATGGTGTCCGGCAAAGAGCGCCGCCTCCCACGTGCTCCCCTCGTTGCACTCTCCATCGGATAACACCGCAAAGACGCGCGGGCGCGCCGTTCGTTTCTTTATTCCGTATGCCATGCCGGCCGCCATGGAAAGTCCGTGTCCCAACGATCCGGCAGACACCTCAATACCAGGCACACACTGCCGCGTGGAATGACCCGGAAGAACCGCGTCGTCGTTTTCATAGCGGCTAAGGTGCTTCTTGGGGAAAAACCCCCGCTGACAAAGGACACTGTAGAGCGCCTTGGCATCGTGCGCTTTGCTAAAGACCAACCGGTCGCGCGCGGGATCCAACGGATTTTTAGGGTTTATGCGCATCACGCCGGCATATAACGCCACCAGTATTTCAACCGCAGACAGCGCTCCGCCCATGTGGGCGCTTTGCGATTGATAGCTCATCGTCAGAATATCGTTCCTGACGCGTTGCGCAAGCTGTTGAAGCGCGTTGTCGTTCATGCCAATTTCATACGAAGGTCAAAGCGGCGCGCGGCGCGCCATTCGTTTGCCGGCAGTTCTTCCCAGACGATACAACCGTTTTTGACAACGTTCTTCATGGGTATCCGTTCAACCTCGGAAAACCCCGCGCGTTTGTAGAGCGCAACCGCTTTAGCATTGTGAGAAACCACCCGAAGGAAATAGGTCTTTACGCCGAGCACTTCTTTTCCCCACGCGCACAATGCGCCAACTGCCGCAGTCATCACGCCGGGAATGCGGTTAACCCCGCGAATAACGTTGTCTACCTCGCACGAACGAGCGTGGAAATCAAACCGGTAAAGCCCGAGGTGTCCGATTGCTCTACCCTTTAGGTCTTCTATCATAAACAGAATCCTGTCTTCTTTGTCCAACAGCTGTGTTTTACTCCACCGTTTGGTGCCGGCGATTGTCACGCGGAATTGCGAGGGAAACCACCGGTTGCTTTTTCGCCGCCACGACGCAAGATTTTGTATCTCCCGCGGCGAACGAAGGCTCGTATCTGAAACAACGCGCAGCAAGGCTGTGACAACGCCGTCTTGATAAATTGGGATAACAGGCGCGGCTGGCGACGGAATGGTATGTTTTAATTCCCGAAATATCGTAATGACCCGCTGTTTGAATTCAGACGATGGTTTTGGCATTCTTATCCTTTAAGAATATCGATAACAGACCGTGCAACATAATCAACAACTGTTTCCGTCAGCATCACGCCGCTTGGCAGGTTTATGCCGTGCGTACCCACCCAATAGGCAACGGGGTTTCGTTTGGCGTACCGCTTCTTTGCGTACATCGGAAGCATGCTGATCGGATAAAAAAACTGCCGTGTATCGATCATCCGCTTTTTAAGCTCTTTCATAAGGGCATCCCGTCCTATGGGCGCGCGCCTGTCAAGGACAATTGACGACATCCAATAAAGGTTTTTTGCCCACGGCGCCTCATAATTCAGTTGGATGCCTTGTACTCCTTCAAGCCTCTTTTTATACCATGAAAAAATTGTTCGCTTCTTTGCGATGCATTCTTCCACCCGCTCAAGCTGGGCCAACCCCAGCGCAGCCTGTATGTTGCTCATTCGATACATATAGCCGATATCAGTGTGCCAAAACGCCTTCGCATGATCTTTGGCATGGTTGCCGTAATATTGAGCTTTTTCATAGATTTCTGCGCTGTTGGTTACCAGCATGCCGCCTTCTCCCGTAACCAGCGTTTTTGCCCCCTGAAAGCTAAATGCTCCGACATCGCCCAACCCGCCTGTCTTTTTCCCCTTTACCGTCGCGCCAATCGACGGACAGGCGTCCTCAATAACCTTCAGCCCATGCTCTTTGGCGATTCTATTGATCGCAATCATGTTTGCCGGATGACCGTAGATATGAACCGGCATAATTGCTTTCGTTTTTTTGGTTATCGCTTGACGAACCGCGTTTGGGTCCATGCACCACGTATCCGGCTCTACATCCACAAATACCGGCGTAGCGCCCGTGTAACGAACTGCGTTTGCCGAAGCAACGAAGGTAATTTCCGGCACGATGACTTCATCCCCGCAACCCACCCCGCACCCAAGACACGCAACATGGAGCGCCGCGGTGCCGCTAGAAAGCGCAAGCGCGTACTTGACCCCTATGTATGCGGCGAACGCTTTCTCAAACCGATCGATGTAATCCCGATAGTGAACGTTCCATCCGTTTTTCACGGCATCCGTTACATACCGCACTTCTTTTTGGGAAATCGACGGGCCGGCGGTAAGGATAAGGCGCTTCGGTTTTCTCATCATATCGCATTCCTTTCTTGTCTTTTACCTTTCGTATCACTGATATTGATTGTTTCCCCTACAATATACTTTGGTCGTCGTTTGACTTCCAGAAATATTTTGGACAGATACTCGGCAATGACAGACAGTGACAGGAGCTGTACGCCGCCTAAGAATAATATCAAAATCACAACCGTCGGGATGCCTCGGGGCGAATCACGAAATAGAACAATCATTACTAAATTGACAACGATCAAAAGGATCGTCAATACCATGACGCCAAAGGCAAGCGATGCAATCCATTCAAGCGGCCTGAAAGAAAAGTTGACAAGAATAGTTTTTGCCCACCAGAATCCGCTCATTATGCTTTCTGTTGACTTCCCGCGGATCCTCGCATCGCGCACGTACGATATCCCCTTTTGGCGAAACCCGACGTACGCTCTCAAACACCGAAGGTAATAATCATACTCATCCAGTGCCAACAATTCTTCCATCACGCGTTTATCAACAAGAGAAAATTCTCCGGCGTTAAGGGGAATCTGAATGTATGCAAGTCTGTTGAGGAGGAAATAAAATCCTTTATAGAGCGCATTCCAGATGATCCCGTAGCCTTTCCGCGACTCCCTGACGCCGTATACAACGTCATACCCTTGTTCCCACGCGGCGATAAATGCCGGTATCATCTCCGGCGGATCCTGAATGTCTCCGTGAAGAAACACCGCGGCATCTCCGCTGGCATACGACAGCCCAGCCACGAAACTCGGTTGTGGAGAACCAAAGTTGCGGCTCATAACGATCACTTTTACCCGCCTGTCCCTTCTTGCCAGCGACTCGTACACGCCGCGCGACTGATCAGTTGACGCGTTATCAACGTACAGAATTTCAAAATCATATCGGCGCAATTTGCCAAACACAGCGACAATCCGTTTGTAGAGTTCAACAATATTCTCCTGTTCGTTATAGCACGGAACAATAATGGAAATGCATTTCTTTTTCATGCGTTTCTTTTCTCTTCGTGGGCGCATCGCTACCATGCGTTCGGCGTTTTCGTGCGATGCGTTCTATACCAATCGTATGTTTCTTTCAACCCTTTTTCTAGAGAGCAGGTTGGCTGCCAGCCGAGTTTGCGCATCTTTGTCCAATCAAGGTGTTGCTTAGGAATTTCATTTTTCTGCGTGTTGTCAATAACGTACGGAATATCTACGCCGAGAATTGTTTTTGCCTTTTCGATGAGCGCAAGAACGGAAAGCGACGTATCGCTTGCGATATTATAGACGTTTCCCGATAGCTGGGAAACGCGGTTCATCAGAAATATATACGCGCTCACGACGTCGTTGACGTAAACATAGTCGCGGATAAACGTTCCGTCGCTTCGAAGATGCAGTGGTTGGCCCGTTATCGCCGTATGCATAATTCCCGGAACAATCCGTGAAGCATTGAGATCTCCGGGTCCGTAGATATTGCCAAAACGCACGGTCACCACCGGCGCCTTATAGGTAGCCGCGTATGCTCTGGTTACCATATCTGCGGCCGCCTTGCTTGCTTCATACGGATGATCTCCCAGTAGCTGACTTTCTTCTGTGTATGTTTCTTGTGATTTGCCGTAGGCTTTATCAGACGATGTTATGATCATCCGCTTGACCGTGCCGCTATTGAGCGCGGCATCCAGAACGTGCAGCGTCCCCAGCACATTCGTCGCGACAGTCTCAACTGGATTGTAATAGGCAGTGTCCACGATTGGCTGGGCGGCGAGGTGAAAGATCGACTCAACCTCATATTTTGTAACAATGTCATGAACGCGCATTCTGTCTTTCATGTCAGCGCTAACCATGACAACGCGCGTGTCCAGTCGTTCGGAGGTAAAAAATGATCTCGGGTCAATGCTTCGATACGGCACAATCACCCGCGCCCCCATATCGACAAGGCGTTTGACCAAGTGACTCCCCACAAATCCCGTTCCGCCGGTTACAAGAATAGTATCTCCCATCGAGTTCTTCATATATGCCATTGTGTTTTCACTATTTCAGTCGATGTACGTATGATTTCATTGCTTCATGGTTTCATGCCTAAATATCACCATCTTTACATGAAACAATGAGACAATGAAGCAATGGATTTAGTCTTTCCATACCTTCCACTGCGGGCCGGTCATCCAAAATTTGTTGAGGTTTTCCACATCCGCGTACGTGTCCATGCTGTGCCAAAACCCGTCATGGAGGTACATGGACAATTCGTTGTCCCGAACCAATCGATGGATGGCCTTGTGTTCAAATTCTCCCGGACGGAGGTAGTCGAAAAATTTCTTCTTGAACACCATGAATCCGCCATTGACCCACTGCGTGAGCGACGGTTTTTCCACAAAAGCGACCACCCTATGGTTACGATTGACTTTCAGTAGTCCGTATTTACTCCGAGGATGAACGCCTGTTATCGTCCCGATAGTCTTTTGTTTCCTGTGGAATGCGACGAGCTGTTTGATATTGATATTCCCGATGCCGTCCCCATAGGTCACCATAAAATCTTCATCTTCTTTGGGAATGTAATCGCGAATTCGTAAAATCCGCTCTCCCGGCAGTGTTTCCTGACCCGTATCCACAAAGGTGATCGTGAAATCGTCTGTCGTTGAGCGGGCAAACGAAGGGCGTTGCACCGTGGTCTTGCCTGTTTTGGTTCGTAAGGTAAAATCGTGAACAAAGTATTTCTGATTTAAAAAGTAATCCTTGATGTACTCGCCTTTATATCCCAGCGCGATAATAAAATCGGTAAACCCAAAGTGTCCGTAGATTTTCATGATATGCCATAATATAGGCTTATCCCCTATTAACACCATGGGCTTTGGTTTAAATTCCGTCTCTTCTTTCAACCGATAGCCTATGCCGCCGCAGAGAATCACTGTTTTCATCGCTGCGCTATTATACCCCTTTCCATCTGGGAAACAAGACGATATACCACATTGTGATCCGCTTGCGCAGTTGAAATACCGAAACGCGTCCCGTCGCTTGAATCACGTTGCCGGTTTTTATGAGTTCCCCTGATTGTATCAACCGGTCCAAACGGCGTTTCACGATGACGGCTGGATTGTAGATTTGAAGTATTCGTTTCTTCGTCGCGCCGCGGTGCCCACGAGCGGCAATTTCCATCAGAAGCCGAATCGTGATCGATGCTTCAATGTAGCTATAGACAGTCATCATGTAGATGATCCACAATAGCCAGAGAAGGATCATCGTCACGGCAATGAAATACCTATACTCCGGTCCCTCAAGGCCGAAGCATATGTTGCCAACAAGTATCGTAATGCCGCTTACGATACACTGTATGTTGAAAAGCCACCGCGCGGTGTCCCGCTGCGAAATCAGACGAAAAATCACCGTCTGCGACAGCAAAAAAAGGAGAAAACACAGCGCCGTTGTTCGTAATATCAAACCATCCATTATCCTCCAAGCGATCGTGCGAACACCCGCGTATACCACGTGATCCATCGCGCGATCCACATGCCCGCGGGAGTGACAACGTACGTCGCGCCATTTTTTCTTACCAGCCCGATTGCCGTCAAATCACGAAGCCTCCTCCAGAGCAAACCGTCTTCGGTAAACTGCTTGATTAATGACCCAACTGTCTGCTTATTGTTGCGCGCAAAAGAAGATAACAGGACGTCTGTTGGTGTTTCTCCTTCCACAAGCACGCCGACATACAAAATACTACTTATGATCGACAGAAGCGTATAGGCAACCATCAAACTGACGGGAACGCTGAATACCGCAACAACGCCTCCGATGGCGTACAGCAGAAGAAGCGTGATCGGCGGTTTGCCGAACATGCTCCATAGGCGATGAGCCGCGCAGTGGACAAGCGCAACCGCGCCAAATATGCCAAACAACAAGGCAATGTCATTCATAAACCAATCGTTTCTTCCACAATATATGGCGGACGGCGTTTGGTTTCTTCAACGATCACCTGAATATACTTGCCCACAAAACTCAACGCCAAAAGCTGTATCCCGCCAAAGAAAATAATGACACCCATAATGACCGGCAAATCGCTAATGTGTTCCGGGTGGATAAATATCCGATAGAGAATATAGAGAATGAAAAAAACAAACGCGCTGGTCACGAAAGCCCACCCCAGATACACCATCAGGTCAAGCGGCACATACGAAAATCCAAAAAAACTCCGCTCCGCATGCGAAAGATAGGCGCGCAACGTATAGGAGCTTTTTCCGTGCGCGCGCTTTTTGCGCGCGTAGCGCACGTACGCCGTTTTAAATCCTACCCACGCCCGAAGCCCCCGGAAAAATCGATACCGCTCGGGCATGGATCGCATCGCGTCAAGCGCTCGGCGGCTCATAAGTCCGTAGCTTCCGGCGTTGATCGGAACATCGATATTGGACACCGCCTTAAAAAGTTTATAAAAGGCAGAGCGAAAAAGCGTCATGACCACGTTGTCTTCAATCTTCGTCCTAATGCCTACCACGATATCGGCTCCCTGTTCCCACTGCGTGACAAACGTTGGGATAAGGCGCGCCGGATCCTGCATATCGCATTCATAAAAAATAAATGCATCGCCCTTGGCATGATCGATCGCCGCCTGCCCGGAAGACTCGGGACCGAAATTGCGCGAGAGAAATACCGCCTTTACCCGCCGGTCTTTTTTCTGCAACCCTCGGATCTGTTCCCTGGTTTTATCCGTGCTCCCGTTGTCCACGAAAATAAATTCAAACGCATACGACGGGCACTTCTCTGCGGCGCCAACGAGCTCTTTGTACGCTGGTACGACGTTTTGTTCTTCGTTGAAACATGGAATACCGATAGAAAGCGTTCCTTTTTTTCGACTCATCAGAGCAACAATTGGGCAAGCAATGATGCTGTAGGTACTATAGCATCTGCGCCGGCGCGTTCAAGATCCTCCCGTGCGCCGTACCCGAACGTGACGCCGACCGTATACAGTCCGTTCTTCTTGCCGGCGATAATGTCTCCCGGCGAATCGCCAACAATCGCTGTTGTTTTTGGATCAATTCTATAGCGTGTTATGCACCGTGCAACGAGTGCGGATTTATTCGGCGGATCGTTTTTACCGGCTCCGATGACGCCTGAAACATACGAATCAAGGTTCGACTCTTTGAGTATCGGATGGATAAACGTTTCAAATTTATTGCTCACAATATATAATCGCGCGCGCTTTTTTACGAGAAATTTCAGGAGTTTCTTCATCCCCGGATACACCCGATACATATGGAGTCCTGTCTTGGGATACAGGGAACGAAACGCGGTGACTGCCTTTTCAATAACCTCCGTATCCGATGACGCAAGGAGCTTCTGCAGAATGGTGCGAAGCGGCGTGCCAATCAACGCCCGGATGTCTTTATCCGTCCACGATGCGCTCTCCTTCTTCCCCATGATGCGGCGGAAGCACGCAATAATGCCGGGAGCGGTATCCACGATTGTTCCGTCAAAATCAAATAGAATCGTCTGAAATGTTTTCCGGCTGTTCATGCTGTTACGGTATGCTCTCTGATTGCGTCATATTCCTTTTTTGTCTTTTGTACCATCTCCATAAGGTTTCAATCCCCTGCTCAAGCGGAGTAAACCGTACGTGACCGATTTCATGCTTCAACCTCGTGTTGTCCCCCACAAGCGGCGGCTTGAATCCCTTGTGCTCAACGACGATCGTTCGTTTTGATTTCGTAATGGCAAGAATCATGGCCGCAATCGCCGTTAACTCGCAGGCTTCCCCGGTGCAGACATTGTAGGCGTGATGCTTCAGCTCCTTTTGGCGGATAAACCGGTCTACAATGAGAGCAAGGTCATCGATGAATAGATAATCAAACAGCGCGTTTTGGCGAATGCGGATATCCCGATCGTGCATGACGTTCACAATCGCGTTGGAAATAAAGCGAATGCGCCAGTCTTCATATTTCCCATAGACCCCGAAAAGCCTTAGATCATAAATGTTGCCGCTGTCGGCCGCGTAGCGCGCCATCAGGTATTTGGAAAATCCGTAGTCCGTTTCCGGCACAAACGTGTCAAAAAAATCTTCCGACACGTTGAGCGGAATGTTCTCTTTGTGATACTCTGCGGCGGACCCAAAATAGATCATTCTACGGTATTGGCGGTTAAGCCGCGCGATATTTATGAACATGCGGATGTTGGAAGACAATACCAGCGACCGATCCTTTGTTGATGTCACTGTCGCGTTGTGGGTTGCGCAATGGATGACCGTGTCAAACGAATGTTTGGAGATGAAGCGGCTGACTTCTTCGCTGTTTAACAAATTAAGACGGCTGCTTGGCGGAGCGACAACGGCATAGCGATCCTGAAGCTGTTCCTGTAGATTTCTCCCGATAAATCCGGTTCCTCCGGTAACGAGAATCCGCCGCTTCATGGAGCCATCTTACCGCGATAGAACCCTGCTGTCCACTTCGGAGTCATCGGCTGAAACGGATCAAGCATTATCTCGCACACAATTGGCCCCGCGTGGGCCAACACGTCGCGCAGTTTTTTACGGTCTTTATCGCTTGCGATCCGTACATACGGGAACCCCCACGCAACACTAATTTTTTCGTAATCGGGAAGCGTCACGCCGCTGGAGGGATCGGAAGCGGTAATTGTTTTGAAGTATGCCATGTGAGTATTCCTGATAGAAAAATACCCATTGTTGTTCCAGATGAACAGTTTAATGGGCATGGCGTGGTGTTTGATCGTTTGCAGTTCCTGAATAGTGAGCATCAACGATCCGTCTCCCTCCATGCAGATGACCGGTTTATTGTCCGACGCAACGCTTGCTCCGATGGCAAGGGGCAGTCCGGATCCCATGTGTCCAAGACCGGCATTGGTGAGAAACCGATACCCCTTCGGCACTTCAAGCGCCTGATGCGGAAACAGGCTTGCCATGCCATTGGCCGTCGTGACATGGTGTTTGTGCTTCTTCATGAGTCCATTGAGCGTTTCAAGCAGTCGATACGCATTCACATACGATTGTTTCCCTTGAAAATCGGCCGGCTGTATTCTCTTGCGCTTCACTCTCCACGGATAACAACGAGATATCCGTTTGGTAAGGAGTTCCAATACGGTACGCACATCGGCGTGTACCGGTATATCTATGTGCAGTGTTTTTTTGTGCAATTCCGCTTCATCGATGTCAACCATTATTGTCATAGCTTGTGTTGCAAATTTCGTGTAGTCAAATGACGTTTGCGTCAGCTGCAACCGGTCGCCAAGCACCAACAGAACGTCGCAGTTGTCTATCGCCCAATTAGCCGTCTCGTTGCCCCACATGCCTTGCCGGCCAAGATACTGCGGGTAGTCATATGTCACGATATCATCAGAGGTAAATATCGTTGACACGACATTCATGCGCGTTTTTTTCAAAAACTTCCATAATACATCAACTGCTCCACCCAACCGCACGCCGTTACCCACTAAGACAAGCGGGCGCTTCGCTCTGCGCAATGCGTCAACGATGATATTGATGGGAATTGAAGGCGTGGTAAATTCAGATTCTGCGTGCGGTGTATATCCCTCGAGCGCTTGTGGGTCAATTGATGCCGCTTGAATATCCAAAGGTATTTCTACCCACACGGGTCCCGGTCTTCCGTGCGTCGCTGTGTCGTATGCCCGCTCCAAGTGATAGCGAATCGTCTTGGGATCTTCTATGGTCACTGCGTATTTTGTAATTGGTTTTATAAGATCAATGATATTCAATTCTTGAAATCCGATGGCTCGTGTCACCGGTACGCCGTTTTTCCGTGGGGTAATCGTATCCGTTTTTACCTGACCGGAAATAACCATCATCGGGATGCTGTCAAGCCACGCGCCTGCCACGCCTGTAATTGCATTGGTGCCGCCCGGACCAGTCGTGACGAGGGCAACCCCGGGGGCATTCGTCATCCTGCCAACTCCTTCCGCCGCTATTGCCGCCGCCTGTTCATGATGACAGCAATACATCGCAAGAGTTTTTGACCTTCCGATGGAATCAACAAGGTGCATGATTCCGCCGCCGGAGATGAGGAAAACCGAGGATACGTTCTTCTCCAAAAACCGGACAATATAATCCGATACTTTCATACGCGCGAGAGGATCGTAGCACACTTCTTCGAGCAAATCAACTCACTATGCTGCAATTGTCTATGTTCTGAAGTAACGTGCGGAATGAAATGATATTGATGATTCCAAAACGTCGTATCCGCGCTATAATCTCCCGCTGGGAACTTTTTGCAAGGACAATGACGACATGAGGGTTGGTCATCCGAAGTATGTAGGGGTCACTGACGGCGACCCCGTGAACGTCTTTAACAGTGCCTGCCAAGTATGTGTCAATTAACCCCGCGGATTTTGACGGATCAAGTCCTCCGTATGTAACCAGCGCATCGAAGATTCGCCCCCCGCCCCAGAATACCACCCGTTGTCTTTCCATAAATGCATTGAGCATCCTACCGATCTTCTTCATCGTTTTCCTGTTTGCGGAAAGCGTCGTTTTGTATCCGTCAATGAGCCGTTTCATGCGAGCAACGTCGTTGCCTCTTTTGGCAATGACAATCCTGTCATTGGCAGGACGAACTTTCTTGGCAATAACAACGATGTTGGATCGGTCAGTGTCGTTGCTCCCGTTAACGATGGCAAACCCCATGTGTTTCAAATAGTCCATAAGAAGGCCGCGGGAAAAATGAAACGTATGTTTGTCAATAAAAAACTCTTCAACCACGTCGTCGTCGCCAATCACGTCGATATTTGGCACATCCAGTACGAGGTATCCTCCTGTCTTTAGGAGCCGGTGCATAGAAAGAAGCGTCTCTCGAGCCGAGGCGACGTGTTCCAATGTGTGACAGCAATAGACCAGGTCAAACGATTCGTGAGGGAGCGACACATCTTCAAAGCGCTTCTGATACAGCGTCACCCATCTCGACTTCTCGTAGTCGCCTGTCACGGTTGCGTCCGGCTCAATTGCCGCAACGGCGATCCTCGGGTGCCTTGTGTGCACCCAGACAATAAACGTCCCACGGCTTGCTCCAACATCGAGCACTGTGCGCATGCGTTCCCATGGAATACTCTGTTCAAGAATCTGCCTATGCCGTTCAAACGCTATGGTTTTGCCGATTCGTATATTTCCCCAGTCAGCGTCGCTACTGATGCGCACGGCTCTTTTCCCTCCCGCTGTTTTCGTTTGTACGCTGTGGACCAAACTGCAGCGGGAACACATCATGACCTTCATCCCCCGCTTGCTTTCCGGCACGGCGTACAACGGAACAAGGGTAGAAGTCCGGCAGAAATCACAATCAGTACGTAACGTCATATGCTTTTGACGCTTTATATCCAAGCGTTTTCATCATGTTTCCGCAGATGCGATAAAATGCGGCTTCTTCTTCTTTCGTCATATGCATATTCATGGGAAAAAATACGCCCTGCGGAGTTTTCATGTACGTAAAAAAGTGCTCTTCGTACGACACGTTAAACACTGCAAGAAACTTCTTGAGCGCCTCCCGCTTCGTCGTCAAGTCTTCCAGCTTCATCGTGATTGCCTGCTTGGCGGGAAGCCGTTTGAATGACTCGCGTATGACGCGGTTCACTTCCGTCCAGTGGTAGCAAATCCGCTCAAATTGACCGAACGACGGAAACTCGTTATAGAACGGCTGCCCGGGCTGCGGGATATTCCACCAGTATTTTTTCTCCGGCGGAGGTTCCGGATACTTCCGAGGGTGCCGCAGCCACTGCTGAATCGCCGCGACGCTTTCATCATCGTAAATTTCCGCTGATAATTTATAAAAAAATGAACTCACAACCTTTCTTCCATCGCGAATGATGTTTATGAATATCGCGTTTGGATAAAGCTCGTGAAGCGGTTCGATAATCCATGAAAGCTTATTGGAGCAGTCCACCCAGTACAGCGAATCGCTGTAGTAGATCGCCGATCCGTGGATTGAACGAATGGCATCTTTGGTTTGTTGTTTCGTTTTAAGCCCCATGAAGTATTTGCACGCGACAGGTTGAATGTGCGTGCACAGATACTCATGATATACTTCGATAGTCGGATTGCCGGCGATCAGTTTATACAGCATGCGCGTCCCGCTTCGTCCGCTTCCGACAATGAACACTGGCGTTGTGGTTTTCATACGGGAGATTATACCGCGTGGTGCGGATAAATCAGGCGGTTGCGCACAAGGAATCGAATAATGCTTTCAGCAAGCGCTACGGGGGTGTCGCGCAGTGTATTAAGGACTATTTCCGCGTTCTGCGGCGCTTCATACGGATCATCCACGCCGGTAACCCCTTGTATCTTCCCCAGCGCCCCTTGTCTATAGAGCCCCTTGACGTCTCGCCGCTTGCATTCACGAAGCGGCGTTGCAACGTATACTTCCACGTAGTGTCCGTACGAAGAGATAAGCGCGCGGTTTGCGGCTCTTGCTTCTTCATACGGCGCAACAGCCGCACAGACAGCAATCCCTCCATGCTTGGTTATTTCACTTGCGACAAACCCGATGCGTTTGATGTTGGTATTTCTGTCGTCTTTGGTAAACCCTAACCCTTTTGACAGATTGCGCCTTATGACGTCGCCATCCAACAGCGTCACCTTTTTGTCCTGCACTTCAAGCAGCTTGCTCACCAGAATGCGGGCAATCGTTGACTTTCCTGCGCACGGCAAACCGGTAAAAAAGATCGTCAAGCCGTCTTTTTTGTCTTTGGCAATGCCTTTCCTCAACTCTGCGACGATGTCAGGAAACGAAATCCATCCGGGTACGCGCTTGCCTTCGCGGATAAGCGCCCGGACGCTCGTGCCGGATACGCGGCGGATTCTCGTTCCCTTGGACACCTGATCTTTGGGAAGAAACGTCCGCTTTGACGGCACGTAGACCATTTCAGAAAACGGGATCATCACAATGCCCACTTCTTGTTGATATACCCGCAATAATGTCTGCGCGTCGTACGGACCGTAAAACGGGACACCCTTGGCGTTTTTCCCCGGACCTGCGTGGTCTCGGCCGACGACAAAATGCGTGCACCCGTAATTTTTTCGGATGATCGCGTGCCACAGCGCCTCTTTAGGTCCTGCCATCCGCATAGCCAGCGGCAAAAGGCTTAGCTTAGCAAAGCCGCTCATGTGGTTCTCAACAAGCGTTATGTAACAGCGGACCCTCGTAATGTAATCGAAATCTCCGTCTTTCGTCATCCCGACTGCCGGATGGACAAGCACGTTGCCGTGATACATCTCTGCCGCGTGCCGCATCATGGAAAAATGCGCGCGATGGAGGGGATTTCTCGTTTGAAATCCGATAATAGTGTTCCATTTCTTCTTCAGAAACCACTGACGGAGTTCAAGCGGCGTGTGGCGATACGCGGTAAAATCATAGCGGTCAATCTGCGCGATGCCCTCCACGTCCCCGCCCAGATAGATATTGCCTGTTTTGCGCAAGAGATAATTGACGCCAGGATGATCGTCGTCCGTCGTGCCGTACACCATGCGTGCCTCTTTCTTCTTATCCGGCTTCCACACAGACGAAATGTGCATGAGAGCCACTGGTTTATTGTATTCATCCGAAAGCACGATCGTTTCTCCGCTGTGAAAGTCGGCGTCATCGGGAACATCAAGAGTAATCGGGATCGGCCACAGAATACCGCTCGGCAAACGCATGGAAGCAATAACGGATTCATACGCTTCCTCGGTCATAAATCCTGCAAGCGGAGAAAATGCTCCGGAGACAATGAGCTCCAGATCGCAAAGCTGCTTCGCAGTAAGCGACAGCCGCCGTAGCGTCAGCGCTTTTTGGAACAGCGCGGCGCGGGAAGCCTTACTGTGTGCCATGCGGGGTTTTAACCGCCCTCCGTGCGCCTGAAATACCAATGTGCTGTCGCCCGCCTTCTGATGTTTCATCAGTCTAACCAATAGCTTAGGTAGGTCTTTCTCTTTGTATTCTTGACAATCGCAGGATCGTCATAATAGGAATCGTCCGAAAAATGTGTCGATGATATTTCTTCAAACACTCCTCCGGTGGTGGTCGTCATGCTGTGCTTCACGCCGCGCTCTATGGTCACCACATCGCCTGCTTTGCACTCGAGTCGTTTCCCATCCAAAAATACCGTGAACCTCCCATACAGCACATGGAATGTTTCTTCTTTCTTTTTGTGATACTGTACCGGGTGCGTTTGCCCGCGCAGCATGACAATGAGTTTTTTGCAGTATGAACGGTTGATCACGTTGATCAGTGTTGCTCCATATTCATGGAACCGCTCCAGTCCGTAGTGGTGAGAAATCTCAACTTCTACGTGAGGGGGCATGGGGACGTTGCTTTTGCTAATGAGATTGCGAAGCTGGGCCATGATGGAATATATCGGTTCCCGCGTGTTGAATCCTGATACGTCAGATGCTGCTATCGGAGCGTGTTTGGGGATAGTTCGCTTCGCTTCATACGTAAAGTATTTTGACATGTGACGGGCAAGGAGCTGACCGGGGATATTCGGAAATGCAAGATACGTATCAGCGGCGGTAAACGTCTCGCCCTTGGGAAGTTTTCTTGCCGCAAACACGCCGCGGCTAAATAACGCAAGATCGTCCTGTTCTTTTTTATTAAGCGGCGATCTCCTCCCATGAACGCCGCTTATCTCGTGGGCAACCATGAGTGCGTCAAGCCACGCGGCCAGCTGGGTGGGCGTTGCGGAGTACGCGTTCAGGCTGTATGTCTCCGTGGGCAACCCAACGTGTTTTTCAAAGATGCGCGCGCCTTTGGCATACGCCAGCTGAACAGGAAGCGTGTCATCAGGGTTTTCGTGCGTGGAAAATCCAACCACGATATCGCTGTACCTGCTTTGAAAAAGATTAATCTGGTTTAGCTGAAGGTGGTGCAAGGGCGTTGGGTATTCTGCCACGCAGTGCATCAGAGCAAATTGTTTATCGCGGTGCTTGAAAAAGCTCACGATCCGATCAATGTCTTCAAGCGACGATCCGCCCACAGAAACAATCAGCGGCAAATCTGTTTTTGCTACCCGTTCAAGAAGCGGCCAATCGGCCGCCGATGCGCTGGCGATTTTTAGTATGTCAAACTTGAGCTCCTCGACTGCGTCCACTGACCGTTCGTCAAACGGGGTGCAGATGGTAACAAACCCCAGTTTCGATGCTTCTTTTTTGAGCTGGGCAAATTCGTGTTTGGATAGTTTTGTCTCGTGAAAGCGCTTGACGTACGGAATATCGTCCCTCTTTTGGTAGTCGGCGTGGATAAATGTCGGAATATGACGCATCTGAAACTTAAACGCAAAATAAAATGGATACTGTTTCGCAACGTCATAACATGCGCGGATAATAGCCTTTCCATGAGCAACATCTCCCATGTGGTTGTTTGCCATTTCCAACACCACCAATGGCGTTCGGTCAAAAGCGGTGACGCGGAACAGGCTAGAGCGGATTTTTGCAAACGCCTGATTCTTCATGTCGGTAGTTCTTTATAATACACAACGCCCCTTCTTGCAAGAACGAGTAGCAAAAGTCCGCGCCCGCTCACTCAACTTCGTAAAGAATGGTATTACCACGCAAGACAACTTCCCGTAAAAAAGGATACGACAGGCGCTCGCGGGACGCGATTGCTCGTTCCTCGTCAGAAAATAAGACAAATGAAATCGCGTTCTGGTCGATGAAGGCGCGTGCGTCTTGAACTCCCATTGCCTGTTGATAAAACGCAACGACCCGACTCCAGCTTGTAAATACTTGAGGCAGATTCGTAAGCCGAAACCACCAGCTTGTGTATACAGAATTCCCGGCAAATGCAGGGATGAGCGTTCCGGCGAAGTATCCGGAAAGAACATTTTGTGTTTCGTTCGTATTGTCCCGCAGCCACCACACAGCTTCCATCAGTTCCCGCTTGGGATACGCGTAATCGAACATCGGCGGATTGCAAAAGCACACATGGCTCCGTCGCAACACGATACCGTATGATAAATAGCTTGAGAGGATAACCAGGACTGTCAAAAGTGAAAATAGAACCAGTGTTGACCGCGCACGAGGCAGGACGACAGAAGCGATATTCCTGATTCCTTCGGCAGCCAACAGCCCAAAGACAACAAAGTATGGTGTCAAAAACATGCGAATGCGGTTTAACCCGATGGCATCGGAAAGACCAAGCTCAACGAGAGGATGGACAATCAGCCACCCGACGAGCAACATGAAAAAGGTATGCTTCTTTTTGATTATACTCGGCAACGCAAACCACGAAAGAACGTAGGGAATTCCGACGGTCAAACCATATTCCTGAATAGTCAACGTAAACGGATTTAACCGTTCCAAAATCGCGTGCGTCGTAAAATCCCACGTGCTGACGCTTAAATATCGGACATAGAGCATCGGAAGAAGAACAACCCCTGCATAGATTCCCACCATCCAAAACAGCATCGCAAGGTTCTTCAAGCGATAGAGTGTAATTCTGTGAGCGATACTGTAGCAAAGGAAAAACAGCGGGAACGCAAGTATCACAACGATCATCGTCGGGGCATAGACGAATGAAGAAAAAAGCGCAAATCCAAGAGCCATCAGGTAGAAGGTAATCCGATTGGGCCGATCAATCGCTTGCGCAAGGAAGTGTATTGAAAGCATGGTGGAAAGCCCGCCAAGCATATAGTGCGTCATTGCGGCTGTTGTGCGAATAAGCGGCAGTGCGTCAAACACCATCCTGTCCAAGGGTGTCCACGCAACGTTTGGAACCGTGATTGCCGCGCCGAATAGAACGAGAATAGTTGCCGCAACACGCTCATGGGGCCGTAAAAATATCTTGCGAATGATGAACACAATCGTTATGAGGTAAAGAACCGAAACCGCTCCTCGGACAAGGTAATAGGAAGCAAGAGGATCCATACCAAGGACGCGGGCGATCCACCCCATGAGAATGTATTCGCTTTTCAGCAAATAGCCGGATCCCTGAAAAACGGTCGTAATTTTAGGAATGCGAAGAATGTGGCCGTGATATCCCAACTGCACCGTCGCGAGGTTCCCAAGCATATCAAGCGGATATTCTTCCGCGCCGTAGTAGTACCGATCGCGAGGCACTGCTCGAACATTGTCAACAAGCGGAAGATAAACGAGCACATAACTAATCACGCACGCGGTGAGTATCCACAACATCTCATTCTGAACAAACCGCCCCGCTCTTTTCATAGGATTCGATATCCTGCTATCATAGCACAAGCGCGCATCATGAAACGGTCATGGTCTTTCATGTTTGTCATTATCGTCACGATACTGACAGCCGTGACTCTTCGGTTGGTTGTTGTCCCCTATGCGCTCGTCCAGTGGGATGAAGCAGGATTTCTTTTTTCTGCGTATGAGATATATAGCGCTTTGCGTCTTGGCGATATCCCGCGTGTTCTTGAACTGTCATCCCGCCTCTTTCAATGGCCGCCGCTTCAATCGTTGGTAGTTGGCGCGTGTTCGTTGCCGTTTGGCTTTACGATTGAATCCGCGCGAACGATTTCACTCCTGTGGTTTGTCCTCGCGGGCATTATAACGTACGCGCTGGGAGCGATGGTGGATAAACAATACGGCACGCGTGTGGGCATAATCGCTGTTGTTCTTTTTCTCACGTCTCCCATGATGCTCTACTTCGGGAGCGTTATGTACAAAGAAATGATGGGTGCATTCTTTACCCTGATGACAATTGCTCAATATATTCGCGCATCAGGAAGATCCCGCCCGATTGGATATCTTGCGGTTTCTCTCTTCCTTATCCTTCTTTTTTTTACAAAGTACCAATACGTGGTCATCGTTGCCGGAGCTTTCTTTGCAGAATGTATCATCCGCCTCATCATTGATAAAAACAAAGGGAACACGCTCCTTCATCACCTTCTGATTGCTCTTCCGCTCCTCGTTATCATGGAGCTGTGGATTTTTTACCCAACAGATAGATCCGCGTTGTTTGTGGAGGTTGTCGCAAACAGATCATTCCACTATACGACGGGATCTACGACGCCTGTGGGGTTTGCGCTCTTTTTCCCCAGAGCGATCTATTTCATGTACAGCGCATCGCCGATTGTCGGAGCGGCGCTTCTTCTGTCTCTTGTCCTGTCGATGCGCTTTCTTAAGCACAAACCGATACGCATCCTGTGGCTTATTATTGTCGTCAATATCGTTCTCGCCACAATCCACACTGAAAATATCCAAACCCGCTATATTGCAACGACCATGCCGTTTCTTTTCATCGTATGCGGCTATACCGTAATCCGCATCGCTCGTTTCCTGAAAACGTATAGGCGAAACAAACCCGTTGCGGCGGCTTTCTTCGTCATCGGTATGGCGGCCCTAGTAACCATAGCTCGCGATCTTCTCCGGTTCCCCTACACTATCTATGCGGTCGCATCGATGTCGGGAACCAGCATGGCATTCAACCAGCTTGATTATAAAGACAAATGGTATAACTACGATGTACGCACGTGGCCGCGAAATCCGCCGTGGAGTGCCGCAGAAACTCCGAACGATGTTGTCCGGTTTGTCACCGATGCAATTGACGTCACGAAGCCTGTTTCCATCGTTGGAGCGTCGAGCAACTTTTCCCCACAGTATTTTTACCTCTCCTTTGCGCTGGAACGGGATCGCGGCGCCGTACGCGCGCTCCCCCATCCGTCGTACGTCGTCACTCTTGAAATACTTCCGCATTCACGGTTTAATACGCAAGATCACCGCATTGTTACCGCAAGCTCGCTTGCGTTCGTTCGAGAAAAAGAGCACGATCCTGCACTTGTGGTATATCAAGAAAAATTATTTAAAGAATTAGGAATCATCGTAAAAATTTTTGTTCCGAAAGACCAATGAGACTTTCATCGCTGTCTATTCTCATCCCCGCCTATAACGTCGCTCCTACCATTGCGTCCGTCGTTCTGGCGGCTAACGACGCAGGACAAAAGGCAACGGATAAGCTCGAAATCATTGTTATAGATGACGGAAGTACGGACAAAACAAACCGTATCCTCCGTAGTCTTGAGCCAAAAGTCCCCCATATAACCATAATGAACCACGACACAAATCAAGGATATGGCAAAACTATCAAGGAATTATACTCTTTGGGCCGTCATGACTGGCTGTTTTCTCTTCCTGGAGACGGACAGTTTGACGCCGGAGAACTGCATAGACTTGCCGCACACGCCCATCGCGCGGATATGATTGTCGGCACACGCGTCTATCGCCGCGATCCCTTGATCCGCATTATCCAATCCAGAATCTACAACTGGCTGCTGGGTCTATTTTTCGGATTGCGGCTTACGGACGTTAATTCAATACGCCTCATGAAGCGATCCATGATCCGCGCTATCACCCTGTCATCCAATTCCGCATTTGTTGATGCCGAACTTGCTGTGCGCGCCCATGACGCGGGATTTCGCACTGTCGAGATACCAGTAGCCCACAAGGAACGAAAATATAAAGGCGCAACCGGAGGGAACGTTCTCAAAACCGTTCTGCCGACAACGCTTGAAATGATCCGCCTCCTATTGACGAGATAGATCAATTTGTGTATTGTCAACGGTGCTTCGTTTTGTCTGCCTATAGACTATGATCCGCGTTGCTGTCATCGGCTACGGCTACTGGGGGCCAAATATCGTCCGAAACTTCTTGAGACTTGACACATGTGCTGTCCGTTGGGTGTGCGATCTTAAGGCAGGCGTCCTGCGCGCTCTTGCTAAACAATATCCTGCAATCAGCGTCACCACGCGGTATGAAGATATCCTCACCGATAATGCCGTCCACGCCGTCGTTATCGTCACTCCAACCGCCACGCACTTTTCCTTGGCCAAACGCGCGTTAACCGCCGGCAAACACGTGCTTGTGGAAAAACCCATGACATATACATCCTCGGAGGCCCGTGCGCTGGTTGATTTTGCCAAAAGCAAAAAGAAAATCCTCATGGTGGACCACACGTTTGTCTATACGCCAGCAATACAAAAAATAAAAGACGTCCTTGTAAAAAAAATGCTCGGCGACATTGTCTACATCGACTGCGTGCGCACGAACTTGGGATTGCTGCAAAAAGACGCAAACGTCATTTATGATCTTGCCACGCACGACATCTCCATCATCGATTATCTTCTGGGAGTTCTCCCCCGATCGATTTCTGCCTACGGGTTCCATCACAATCAGCACGCGTCGCAGGCGGCGGTTGCCCACATCACGGCCAAATACCCAAACAACGTGTTTTTCCACAGCCACGTCAGCTGGCTTTCTCCGGTAAAGGTTCGAACGATGACCATAGTCGGCACAAAAAAGATGCTGCTCTATGACGATATGGAGGCTTCTGAAAAAGTAAAAATCTTTGATACGTCCATTTCCGTCGCCCGCGACCCTAAAGCTATTCATCAACTGCGCGTCGGATACCGAATCGGCTCGATCGTCGCGCCGCATATTCCCTTGGAAGAAGGGCTCTTTGGCATGGCAAAAACATTCATCCGCGCCATTAAAACCGGCAAGCCGCCGATAACAGACGGCAACGCCGGCCTTCGCGTGATTCGCGTCATCGAAGCGGCAACCGACTCATTGCGGTTGGGAGGAACACCAGTGACACTATAGACATAAACGTATGATGCTGAAAGGTCAAACGATTCTCATAACCGGCGGCGCGGGATTTATCGGATCGCACCTGTCCGAGACGCTTGCAAACGACAATTGCGTCATTGTCTATGATAACTTTTCCTCGTCTGTCCTCTCTCCCGACAGCCTCGGCCGGTTGGGAAAGTTGCGCGTTGTGAAAGGAGACATCCTCGATCAAAAGAACCTTGATGCTGCTATGCGCGGCGTTGACGTGGTTTTTCATCTGGCTGTCGCGTGCGTCCGGCTCTCGTTGTCCCGACCAGCACACGTTCACGACGTAAACGCAACCGGCACGCTTATGGCTCTTCAAGCGGCCAAAAAGGCTCGGGTCAAACGGTTTATCTACATTTCTTCATCTGAAATCTACGGCACTTCACAAAAGCGCCGCATGTCAGAAACCCATCCAATAAACCCCACCACTGTATACGGGACGAGTAAATATGTGGGCGAACTTTACACGTCATATTTTTACAAACACGAAGGATTGCCGACTGTAACGATTCGTCCGTTCAATACCTACGGTCCAAGAAGTCATTTTGAAGGAGTCTACGGCGAGGTGATTCCGCGCTTTACACTGTACGCGCTGAATCGCAAACAGCCCACAATTTTTGGAAGCGGAAACCAGTCGAGGGATTTTACGTACATCTCCGATACCGTCAGCGGTATCGTGCAGGCGGCGCAATCGGATAAACTTCTGGGAGATTGCGTCAACATTGCCCGCGGACACAACGTGACCATTCGCACCCTTGCCAAAACAATCTGCCGCTTGGCGCGCATTCCCTTTCGTCCGATCATGAAGCCTTCGCGCCCCAATGACGTGTTTCGCCACGCGGCAGACATCACCAAAGCCGCACGCGTCTTGCGGTACCGCCCTGCCGTCTCAATCCGCGAGGGGCTTATCCGCTATGGCGCATGGCTCACCAAAATGTATCCCGATCATTCACTGCTCCTAAAACAGATCCCTCCTGCCAACTGGTAGAAGTAGGCTCTTGTGGTATAGTGAATCCATATGAAACGGAAACGAATTCCAACCGTTTCTCTCGTTGTCCTCGGGAAAATCGCCAACCGCATGGGGGTATTGCTTATTATCGGAGTATTCATCGGCCTTTTGTATTCTGTCATACTGTCGGGGTACCGGTATCAATTTGACATTGACGAACTTCTTCACGCACAGCTTGCATATCTTTATCACCGCGGATACCGGCCGTATCTGGACATCTACACGTTCGTCTACCCGCCCGTATTTCAATGGATCACGATGCCGGCATTTTTGCTCAAAGGGTTTACGTTTGACGGTATCTACGCCGCGCGCGTTGTCATGATCGCGCTCTTCATCCTTCGGCTGGGCGCTTCTTTCCTTTTTATTCAAACGGTATTCAATAGACGCACCGCCCTTTTTTTCATCCCGCTCCTCCTGTTTGATCCGCTGGCAGTTTTTACGTCCATGCAATATCGATCTGACAATTTGATGCTCACGCTTCTTATGCTCGGTCTTCTATTCCTTTCGAGACGTTCGTATCTTCTCGCAGGATTTTTTCTGGGATTCTCCGCGACGGTCCTCACGAAAGCTCTTCCTCCCATAGCAATCGTGACGCTGGTCTCTACCATATACTTACTGTGCCGTCGGCGGATACACCGCGCAGTGCGGCTCTTCGTCGGCCTTTCAATCGTTCCACTCCTATTGTCTCTCTACCTTGTTTCCCAAGGATCGTTTGGAGAAATGGTGCAGCAGATGTTTGGCGATCTAAGCGGTAATTACTCGCACTTTGCCTACCCCATACCCATTTATTCGCTCCTTAAGCCCGACAACATATTTATCTTCGGCACGATGGGCAAGCCGCTCACGTGGATATACGCGCTTCTGATCGCCCCGCTCGGCGTGGCCGGAGCCTATCATGCATCGTACCGTCTGCTGACAGCGCAAACACGATCGTCCGGCGATTTTGTTAAACTCGCGCTCATTCTGGCAATTCCGCTCCAGTGGGCGCCGCTTTTTATCGTCCCCGTGGTCTTTGCCCAGCACTACATGGCAATTCATTGGCTCTTTGCCCTCTTCACCGCATACGCTCTGGATGACCTTCTTACTGTTTCCCGTTCCTATCGCCTCATCCATGCAGGCATTGTGGTACTGCTTTTTGGCAGTTATGCCGCGCTTGGTCTTACGAGCATTCGACTCAATAAAGAGCGCTCCACGATTACCGGAAAAGACGGAATCAAAGCTATCGAAGCGCGCTGGAAACAGATTCCTCCGGATGAAGCGGTGTTCCCCGGATTCCTCTTTCGGCCGCAGGCGTACCCAGTGGCGTACGGATCGTTCATCGTAAACTTCCCCGAGTCGATTCTTCGCCGTTTGCCGGACATCCCGACGCTTCTTTCGGCCAAAAAGCCGCGTTTGCTTCTTGATGACTACACCCTCTTTCGCCTGCCCAACGACGCGCAGGTGTTCATTAACGCCCACTACGAGCGCGTCCCCGGAGACACAGAACTCATGGTGTGGAAGAAATAAACATTATCTAAAGATGAACGATAGCAAAGCGTTGAAGGTGCGAAAAACAACACATACCGACTGTAGGCAATAGCGGGTAACCGGCGGGATAATCGCTTTTGGCAGGACCCACAACTTATGGCACTTTGTAAATCTTCACCGACTGATTTTCGTAAACGAGAACAAGGGACGGGTAAAACTCGCGCAAATCCTCTTTCCATCCATTCCCCTCCTTTTCTTCCGGTCCGTAAAATACGTAGGATGCGTTTGTTCGGTTAAGCCAATTAAGTTCTTCGTCAATCGGCAAATGCTTCCTGTAGAAATTGCCAACCTCTGCAAGTTTAATTTCCAAATTCACCGTGTTGGCGTGGCCCACGTATGCGGTATTGCCGGCGTAAACAGGGATGTAGTTTCCCGTTGTTTCGCCGGAAATAACAATGCTGTCGCGCGGCGTATTGACCTGAAGCCACACCAGACCGTCAATAATGTCTCGAAGCGGATACATAACCTGCGGCCCGTGCGGCACCAGCGGAATGTTGGCGCGGAGCTTGTGATCAACAAAATCCTTTAGCCACATGTAGGACGAGGCCATGCTGCCCAAACCGAGGAGAACGATGAGAATAGGGATCAACGATAGCGCATGGGCAATGACGGATCGAGCGCGTGTTGCAAGCTGATAAAACAGCAATCCCGTCAAGACCGCCAGAGGCAAATGCGGCATCATCTGGCTAAAGCGCGTCGGCGACTGCTGCGGAATGTTTTGAAAGATAAAAAGAAGCATGAGCCACGCGGCAATCCACGCAATAAAATATTTACATTTGTCCAATTGGACAAATGTGTCTAATTTGCCAAATACAAATACCGCTCCAGCCCCGATAATGCCAAGCGGCAGCGTCGCGCCGAGAGCAGCAAAGTACTCGAGCATGGAAAATTTAGTGGGGTGCAACACATCAAATTCCACAAGCCGCTTCCACGGATATTCAGTAAAAAGCAGCATGTAATACACAAACGTCGGCGCGGTCAGAAGGATAAAAATAATTCTTCCGGACAGATCCTCCAGAAACCACTGCGTCAGTTGGCTTTTCCACACCGCACGCTTCTCCTGGCGGCGTTTCATATGCGCCGTCTTATGCTTGCATACTGCTACTCTCCCAACGAGCTCCCCCGCCGTCACGACCGCAAGCACGCTGTAAATAAAAAACATCCCCGGAGGGAAAATAATGCCGAGGATGATGCCGACCACGCCCAAAAATACAAAATTGCCGGGAGTTTGTTTCCTGATGAACCCCCCTGAAAATACCCAGATGATAAATACAAGAAGCGCTTGCGACAGCAAAACGTGCGGCATGAACGTCGTCCGCTGAAGGCTGTCCACCTGCGTGTACCACGGCATGAAGCCGCCGAACCGCGGGTATCCCCTCACCCACTCAAGTTTTGGGAATGTTGACGCGGTGACCACGAGAAGGAAGGTGAGGATCTTCCATCGGAATACAGCGTGCGTCATTGCCCAGTCAACGACATTCCATATCACCCACAGAAGAAGCCCTGCGAAAAACACCCGTGCCACGTGGTACGCAAACCATACGTACGGCGTCTGGATGTGCGAAAAGTGCGCGAGCCTGCCGATCAAGACATACAGTACCTGACTTAGGCTCGGAGCATGCGGCTCGCTCGTATACTTTTCTCGCGCGAGCCACGCGCCTTCTTTTCCCTGACGGATTTTGGATAAATAGAGGTTGTAGTCCGTGGGGAAATTATGGACAAGTTCAAAATATCGTTCCGGACGAGTCTTCCATCGCACGCTCCATTCGTACACCGTCGGCGACATCCCTATGAGGACAAAAACCGTGATGAGGAGCCAAACAACAACGGTATGATTGCTGATACGGTGTTTCATTCTTGCAAGTGGGCAAAAGGAGCGAAGAACCCGCAATGATACATATATTGACCAACTCCCTCAAATACTGTATTGATAAGTCTACTATGACCGAAACGCAAGGACAACTATCTTCTACGATCAATATCATCATCGCCTGCTTTGTTGTTAGTGTTCTCCTCCTCGCGCTTATCATCTTCCAGCACAATATGGCGTTTCAAAAGGCAGGAACCATCGTCCTTCCTGCCGGCGGCACGTATCTGGGGCCAAGCGGTCAGCCGATGAAAGAAGCTCAAGCGAAACAGGATGTCGCTTCGCAACACAGAGAGACACCGACTCCTGCTGATAGAGGATCGAAGCCGACGCCGGCCGCAACGGGCGGAGAAAAATTCACCGTAAGCGATGATGCGCCGTGGGTCATCGTCCGCGGCAATACGCACCCCTACTCGTTCATAAGCCCCAAATCGCTCAAACTCGTCACCTTCCCCAATGATAAGTACGATATCTACGCCATTGATTGGAACAACCTCACGCCCCAGTCCAACGTGTTAATCGGCGTGGACAACATGAACTTTAGCAATAGCTTAAAAAAGTACATCAATGTTTCCAAAAAAACCTATGTCGAAGAGTGGTGGAAGCAGTTTGGAGGATTAAAAGGCGTGCTTTCTATAACCGATTTTACCAATAGCAAAGGGCTCAAAGGCTATAAAGCACGGTACCTAAATCAGGCAAACCAAGCGCCCAACGAGGACATTTTCTTCGAAATCCCCAATCACCCCGAGCTTGTCATGCATCTAGCTAACGGCGTTTTAGACCAATCTGTCTTCGACCGCATCGTTGACTCTGTTTCGTGGGACGAGTAAGATACGGCCTCCTTTTTTGAAGGAAGACGCCTTGTGATACCTCCGCGCTGTGTGCCACAATAGGGGCATGCCGCTTTCTGTCATCGGAATCATCGCGCTTTTTACTCTTCTCAATATCTCAAGCTTCCTGATAGCTCTTGCCAAAACCCCGAAGTTCACCGTGTTCGTCGGCACCGTTCACTATCCGCTTGACTATTTCTACTACCTCTCCTACATCGTCCAGGGAAAAACACACTGGTTTGCCGGATCAAGCCTGTTTTCCGGAGAAACCACCCAGCTTGATTTCCACAACTGGATCTACGTGTTCTTTGGCCGTATATGGTCGTTTTTGCCTCCCTATATCACCTACCAAATCATGGTTGTAATCGGCAGCGTCATGTTTTTAACGCTTTCATACGCGCTGTGCCGAACGCTTGTTCCAACCAAACGCTGGATGGCGGCGTTGACCTGGGTTCTCTTTTTAGTCAGCAACGCATTCCCCCGACTCTACGCCCAATCGGGTCAGTGGGTCCTTTCGTATTATTATCCATGGAATAATTACGGCCACCCGTTTATCCGGCTTGCCAATGTTCCCCACCATGTATGTATTCAAACGCTTCTGATGGGAATTCTTCTGGCTGCCATACGCTGGTGGAAACAAAAAAAGAAATCAGCGTGGATCGCCGCAAGCTTGAGCATTCAGGGATTTCTGTTAGCGAGCATGCAGCCGGTGCAATGGGCGCTTCTTGCAGGAATTTTTGGCATCACCGCCGTAATTCTTGCATGGAAAACCAAACGTCTCGCTGGCGGCATGTCCCACGCTCTTCCACTTCTTCTTGTCGGCGCAGGCGGCATAGTCCCCGCGCTCTATCTTAAACACCTCGTAACGACGCCGCCGTTGAGCATCGCCGCCGCGTGGGAAGCGTCTCAACAAACGTACATATCGTTCCTGCATTTTCTCCGTCTCTTTGGGCCGCTATCTGTCATTGCTCTTGTTGGCATCCCGCTTCTTGTATTGAAAGGAACGCCGGAAGCAACCGTGTGTGTCATGTACACGCTTGTCTCCGTGGGACTTTTTTTCAGCACCATCCCCCAACAACTTAGCATTTTGAACGTGCGCATTCTTTCCAGCATACCGGTTCTTATGTTCGCATGGGCAAGCGCCGAGTGCATCGGTTTGCTCGCGGCGAAACTGCGCGGAAACGAACGGGCAAACGCATGGCTCCTTGCGCTTTTCGTCATGGCCTGTACGCTTCCCGTCACCAAACAGCACCTTGTGGAGCGAACGACATTGTTTACAAATCCTTCCGATACGCAGGTGTATGTGCCCGTCGGCGCGCTCATGGCGTTTGACGCCGCACGGGCCATGTCAACTCCAGACGACATCTTTCTTGTCCTTTCGCCGTTTCATACCTCCTTTCCGGGACTCACCGGCCGGCGAGTCTATGTCGCCAATGAACTGGCGACGATTGACTTTGCGCGGAAACAAAAACTGGGAAGTGATTTCTACAACAACGCCATGACGGATGACGAAAAACGGTCGTTTCTGCGCTCCGAGCGCATCTCCTATATTTTTGCCTACGCGTGGGGCCCAATCTCATCGCCGGATATAGCGGAAGTTTACAAAAACGACTTCATGATCGTCTACAAAGTCACGCGGTAACGTGATATAAATAGTTACTTGCGGGTGACCGCCGCAAGAGGTCTCATGCGTGCCCGCAGCACAAGCAAACCAGAGCCAGAAGACTACCATGAACCACCACGAGGATACATTTGACAAACAAGCGGCGAAACAGGAAAAACTCCGGCTTGGGCGAGGACACCGCATGAGAAACGCGGCGGGCAGGACCCGCGATGAGACGCTTCTCGACGCTCTCCTTTCCTCCCCCTTGTTCTGGCCCGCCGCCATGTTTGCCGCTATCGTCCTGCGACTTGCGCTCATTCCCAATCCGGGCTTTGAAGCAGACGTGTCGTTTTGGAAATCGTGGGGATTGGCGCCGTTTGATTTGGGAGTCATCAATGGCATCCACCGAACCAACTTCAATTATCCCACGCCGTTTATCTATCTTCTTCTTGCGATGGTTAAGGTCTATGCGCTCTTTGGCGATCCGCACAACTTCCATGAATTTTGGAACAATGTCAATCTGCCATTCCTTTTTATCTCCAAAATGCCCGCGATCCTTGCCGACTTCGGTATTGCCGCCGTATTCCTCTGGATCGGCAAACATGCAAAAGAAATCAGTTTTCCCCCCCTGTCTTTTGCCTTCTATCGTCTATTAGCGATCATCTATCTTCTCCACCCGATCGTGCTTCTGGACGGCGCGCACTGGGGACAGGTTGACAGCTTAGGCGTCCTTCTTTTCCTCGTCGCGTGGCTTTCTGCCCTCAAAAACAAGCCGCTTCTTGCCGGCGTCATCTACATGGTTGCGATGATGACCAAGCTCCAAAACATGATCTACGGCCCGATCTTTTTCTTGTTCCTGTGGCAGCGGTTCGGATTTGACGGACTTGTCAAGGCTGTCGGCGGCGCAACGCTGACGTTTTTTGCGCTGAACATCGAATTTCTGATCGGCAAAGACATGCCGCGCGTTCTTGCGTCGCTCACCAGCAACTACGACTACTTCCCGTGGCTGTCGCTTAACGCCTACAATCCGTGGTGGATTGTGTCCGGAGCCGCAGGCATGCAAGTATCGGACAAAATTGCCGCAATCGGCATCGTCAACGCGAAAGCCGTCGGCCTGACCCTTTTTACCGGCACATATCTGTTGAGCTGTCTCCTTATGCTTTTTGGCGGTGAGAACTTTGTTTTCAACAATGAAACAATGAAACAATGGAACAATGGCAATAATCCTCGAAGAGAATTTATTATAAACGACCAAGTGTTTCTCTTTGTGACGGCAGTAATAATCGCCGCCTCCGGATTTTTCCTGTTCCAAACCCAGTCGCACGACCGCTACGCGTTTCCCATGCTTGTTTTCCTCCTCCTGTGGTTTCCTCTCGCTTTGCACAAAGGTAATCCCCGCGAAACCGCAAGAGCGCAAACTAAATCGTTTCGAACCTTTTTTATGGTCTATTCTCTATTCTCCATCATCTACTTTTTCAACCTCCACAACGCTCTCATCGTCAACTACCCCAAAAACGGCATCCCTTTCCTTAACGCGCTTAATATCCCGCCGCTTACGATCATCGCGTCGGTTATCCAGACTGGGTTTTTCTTTGTATTTATCTACTCGGTGCGGCGGTATATACCCAAAGCAGTTCTCGTCGTCCCCCTCGCGTATGTGGCGCTTTCTTTGTTCGCAAAAAACCTGCCGCTTATCACCAAAAAGCCCGTGCCAGTGACTGCCTTTGCGCCGATCATCAGTACGCAAGGCTACGGCGGCAGGATGATCAACATGCCGGCGCAGGCAAGCTTTGGGTTTCACGAGTGGTCGCCATTGTCCGTGCAATACTTTTTTTACCGCACCGGCATCGGCACGCACGCTGTCTCGCGCGACGTTTTTGATATCAATAAGAAATTTCAAAAGTTTACCTTTGACTACGGTGTGGATACGCGCGCCGGACCTCAAGGATCGGTCGTCTTTGTCATCTACGGCGACGGCAAACGGCTGTTTGAATCGGAAACAATCGGCCGCTACGACCTGCCGCGGCACGCGGAAGTCGGCGTCGCCGGCGTCAAAATGCTTGAGCTCATCACAACCGACGCGGGAGGAGGCATTACGGACGATCACGCCGACTGGCTCAATCCCCTCTTGTGGCCGTAAGCCACAAAAGAACATTGGTACATTGATACATTGCTAAATTGTTATGAAGAAATATTTGAAATTGAACGATATGAGTGCGTATAAAATGGCCTTAGGTCTTTCGAACTACGTCTGGAATATCGTTATCAATTGGGATCATTTTGCTAAAGATACAGTCGGCAAGCAATTCGTACGCGCTGTAGATTCAATCTCAGCTAATATTGCAGAAGGTTTTGGACGATATAACAAAAAAGATAAAATCAATTTTTATCGTTACAGTTATGGATCAATCAAAGAATCATGTGATTGGAATGAAAAATCCAGAATAAGAAAACTACTGAAGCAACAAGAGTACGATTATATTATTGAGCGTCTTACTGAACTTCCACGAGAAATAAATAACTTAATCAAATTTACCAAAGAACGTTTAACAATTTAACAATGAAACAATTTAACAATGAAACAATGTACCAATGAAACAATAGAGAAAGTATTTGCTGTCTTGATGATGGTTGGAGCTATTGTGTTCAACCTTTATATATACAGGTTGGAACCCACAGCCAAAATCGACCCCAATGACAATACCTTTCAATTCGGCCTCGTCGACCGCACCAACACCATCTGGGACTTTGCCACAAGGCAGTGTTCAGGCGGTTTTACCAAGACACTCACATTCCCCGTCTGTCACGTTTCGTATCTTGTTGATCACTGGGTGCACAACTGGGCGCAGGGGTATAACTTACCATATTACTACTCTCATATACCACAAATAGTGATTGTAGGGTCATATCGTATGTTTGGGTCGTTTACTCGAATGGTTTCATACTTTCACGGCTTCATGGTTTTCAGCAATGAAACAATGAATCAATGGAACAATGTGTCTCTTTTCCAGTTTTATCACATTGTCATTTATCTCCTGCTTTCGTTCTTCCCCCTTCCAGTATTCTTGGCCCTCCGCGTCATCGACCTTCCGTGGCTTACTGCCGGCATCGGCGCGCTTCTTGCCACCCACCTTTCAACCGACGGGCTCTACGGCCTGGACCCATCATCCTTCCTCTGGCGCGGCTACGGGTTGTCGAGCCAGCTGTTTGCCATGATCTGGCTGCCGCTTGCAATTGCCTACAGCTTTCGCTTTTTCACGTCTTCAGCAATGAAACAATGGAACAATGGAACAATGAGGGAAAATGTATATAACTATGTCGTCTCATTCATAACAGATAAAAACGTTCTATGCGCCGTCGCGTTTACGGTTTTAACCACCGCCGGCCACTTGGGCATCGGCATGATTTCATTTATTTCTCTAGGATTCCTGGCGCTCTCCCCCACTATCCAGTCCCTGCTTCTTCAGCAATGGAACCATGAAACAATGAAACAATTCTGGAATAATATGGTTAAGCTCGCTCTCCTTGCCGGCGCTTCGATGGTTTTCTTAAGCTACTGGATCATCCCGACGTTTCTTCACAACAACTACCACAACATCTCCTTCTGGGATCCTGTGTGGAAATTTAACTCGTACGGCTGGCAGGCAGTCGTCGGGCGCCTGTGGAACGGAGAGCTGTTTGACTTTGGAAGAGCGCCGATCCTCACGTACCTTATTTTCATTGGCGCGTTTGCGGCAATGACGGCAAAAGCATGGTCTCATGGTCTCATGGTCTCATGGTCAAAAAACAATGAAGCAGTGAAGCACTGTAACAATAATTCTTATTTCCCCTTTGCCATGCTTTTTTTCTTCTGGCTCCTTTTTTACTTCGGCCGCACCACGTGGGGAGGGCTCATTGACCTAATTCCCGGCATGAAGGAATTTCACTTATCAAGGTTTTTAGTGGGCCTCCATGTCGCAGGCATGTTTTTAGCGCCGATCGGCATACAGTGGATCGCTCATTACATACACAAAGGCGTCGCAACAATGAAGCAATGGAGCAATGGAGCAATTCCTTCTCCATGGTTTCACGGGTTCATTGTTGCATTGTTGCTTGTTATTTTCATTCCGCCAATTTACAGCCAAACCCTCCGCTACAACGAGCTCAACGACCGCCTGATTATTCAGGCCAATGGCAATTATGACAGGGTGAAAGCTGATGTTGATGCGCTGTTTGCCAAACTGCGGAGTCTGCCGCCGGGGAGGATTTACGCCGGACGGGGCGCGACATTTGGCAAGCGGTTTGAGGTGGCGGAAACTCCTTACTACATGCATCTTTCCACGTACGGTCTGCCCACGGTTCTATGGCTTCCCGAAACGTGGTCGATGAACTCCGACACTGAACAGTACTTTAGCGACGACCAGCCTAAAGACTACGCGCTCTACAACATCCGGTACGTGGTTGCCCCGCCCGACGAAAAACCCAAGGATTTTTGGAAATTGATCGACAAACGCCCAACATGGAAACTGTATACCGTTGATGCGTCTTCAACAATTCAACAATTTAACAATTTAACACTTTCTTCAAGCTATTTCACCACCGGCGTCCGGCCGGCAATTGTTTCGACAGACAAGCGGTCGTTCGTCAACGTCGTCCACCAGTGGATCCAGTCGGATTATCACAAGCAGGGGCTCTTTCCTCAACTGACGTTTGACCAAGCCTACCCCAAACCCACCGGCCTGCCGAACTTCAAAATGATTGATGAAGTAACCTACCGCGTGCCGGATGGCTCGCTCCACAATCTCTTCGCCGAACCGCCTCGCTACATGGTAGTCAATGCTAACAATGAAACAACGAAGCAATGGAACAATGTCGTTCTTCTTGGCCCTGAATCTGTCGAGACCGATATGGTCTTCAAAACCAATGTAAGGGTACCAAACAACTGCTATGAGTGCTTGGTCATCCTTAAGCAAACCTATCACCCCAACTGGAAGGCGTACATAGACGGCAAGCCCGTCCAAACGATTACGACGTTCCCCTTCTTCATCGGCGTGCCGCTACCCAAAGAAGGCCAACGTCCGAATTCTTTTGAGGAAACCCATGAGGTTGTCCTTCGCTACGAACCGTCGAAACTCAAAATCGCTCTCTTGGTTTTCGAAGGAATAGTAGCAGTAGTACTCATCGCCTTCGCATGGAAAAACATGTGCATTAAAACCCCCATTTAATATATTTGACTATCACGTGATAAGCTAGTATATTAATTATTATGAGGGGGCGTGCAGCTCGGAAGCTCATTGTACACGCAACAGAAGGGGTATTTTCCACGCTCACAGACGTGGTACTCTCTGAAATTTTTTTCTTCCTCCTTATGACTGGCGCCCGATCCTCATATGATGTCTACCGCGCAAGCGAAGAAGCGCGCCGGTTGATTGATGAGCGCATCAATTATACGACGATAAAGCAAACGCTTTACAACCTCACGAGAAAAGGACTTATTAAGCGTTCGCCAAAGCGTTCAGCTGTAGAACTTGAAATTACTGATCTTGGCAAAAAACGCATCAATGCTCTGTTCCCTACGTACCACGAGAACCGGCCGTGGGATGGATACATGTATCTTATCTCTTATGATATTCCTGTTAAAACCAACGAGAAGCGCGCGCTCCTTCGTGAATACTTGCGGCGGATTGGCTGTGCGCTTCTTCAGGAAAGCTTCTGGATTACTCCGTATGCACCCCAACACATCATTAAAGAATATACCGAAGAACACAATATACCCGGCACGGTCCTTGTTTCCAAATTGGGCAAAGACGGAACAATCGGTGATGAATCGTTTGAAGACCTTATTCGACGGGTGTATCACCTAGATGACCTTGCAAACCGATACACGTCGTTTATTGACGCATATGAAGGCAACACAAAAACATCTCTTTTTGAGCTTTCGCTTGCGTATTTCGCCATTCTTAAAGACGACCCCCAACTCCCGTTTGAACTCCTCCCGAAACATTTTCCTGCCGCGCGGGCATGGAACCTGTTTCGCGCCCATTTCCCATAATCTGCCACCAAATAATTAATATATTCGCCTACCACGTGATGGTTAAATATATTAATTACTCTATTTTGAATCCTCACTCCCCATCCGCCCGCACCGTGCGGCTTCATCAACATATACGTCACTGCCGCAACAATGAAATGCTGACACGCCCGTTTGCATGAAAGAAAAGGTGGCAAAAGTATGGATTCATCCCACAAGCTCACGCCCGGGGCATTCGGGTACTTGGGTAAACTGCGCAGGGAAACCCTATGCATGCCAAGCGAGGCCCGACGAGCCTTAACTGGAGACTTTGTATATCTGTATTTTGACTATCAATTTGTTCAATAAGTGTAATAAATTCATCCCGTTCTTCTTGGGGAAGCATCTCAATTATTATTAAACCATTTAGTTTTTGATTCTTATCTGAAGATCGTAGGAGTGAAATCACGAGTTGTTTTACTTCATCAATTTTTTTCCACTCTGTATTTCGAAATACCTCAAAAAGCCAAAACAATTCTTTAGGATCAGCACGAAAAACATCCAGTGGAATTTGTTTCAGAATATCTGGATACTCTTCAATAAAACCAAACGACAACAGAAATAACCTTCGCAGATTTTCATCAAGCACTTCATATTGCTCAAAAAGCAGCCGAACAGCCTGAAGGTATATAGCTTTAGAAATACTTGCATTTCCGGGGTAATAATTTCCGATATACCAAACCGCCAAAAAACGAGCAATTGGGCTCAAAAACGAACCCTTGATATGCTCAATACTAGCAATGACAGGATGTCCAGCGTCCTGAAGGTTGCCCTCTTGAGCAATTATTTCGGCAAGTTGTTCAAGGTCTTTTGCTATTTGAGGTGACTTTTTAATGACGGCCAAGATCGCCTGCTTAAAGAGAGATGTTGTAAACGCTTCTGCAAATTCTCGGTTATATTGTTCTTGAGCAGTGCGAGATACTATGACCGATAAGTATTGACCGAGCGCCTCATAATTCTCCCGATATGTTTGTTGCTCGCCAGTTGTCATATTCTCTGAACTATTTGGGATATTTCGAATATTTTTTATCAATAACGCAGCTTTTAATATGTCAGTAAAATGATTGACCGAGGAACGGAAAAGGCTTGGAGACTGTTGGTAGTATTGAAGATATTCATCTACAACCATTGATGACGGTAAATTTTCTCTGTATCTATGTTGATGCATAAGCTGTTGTCCGAGTACAGCCAAGGCTTCGCTAACGTTTTTATCTATCCTCGGATCAAGACGGATTCCGCTTAAAATCATGTGTACAAATTCGTGGTCGCTGGTCGAAAGAAGATCCCGCGGAAACTCTGCGCCAGGGCGTTTAGGATATGCATATTCCTCAAGATATTCGAGATCAATTGCCATATATTCTTCGTTGGCAGCAGCGTGTGCGACAGCAGAGGATTTTGATTTTTCTTCTCCCGCATCACCAATCTCACGAAACGGATAAACGATAATTGGCCACTCGGAAGGAGACTGGGAAACATTGAGTACCGGCATGCCGAGGGCTTCTGCAAATGCCTTTGCGCTTTCGTCGTAAAGCGCAGTTAAAAAAGGATGCCATTGTAGTTGCAGTGCCAGAAAACGTATGAGACGTGTTTTTGTTTCTGTCAAACCGCTCTCGGAAAAATCAAGGGGATAATGTACGTTTCTACCAGTTTTCCTTTTCTCTCGTTGTGAGATCGCAACGTACGCAGACGCCCAGACTTGGCGGATAAACGACGTATGGAGCCTATTATCAACCTCGATGACAGCTTTGATTTCGGGCAAAAGCGCATCCGCAATCTGATCTGCGGTTTGATTGAATATCTCCGGATCGTCTACAAAATGCTTCGCGATATAATCCGAAAGTTCCTTCAAACGACGTGCTACGTCCGCCCTTGGCATGGCATTTGGATCAAGAGGGATAAGAGGATCTAAAACTTGCATAAATTCGTTATATGTTGTCGTCGGTCCAATTTTATCGATATGGAGAAGCAAACGATAAAGAGCCCGGAATGCTTCATCCATGGCGTCAGAAGACGAACTGGGAAGATCGACATCTTGACCGGTTTTATCAGCAATATCCTCGAGAAGATACAGGGCAATGGCTCGGTACAGAGGGTGGGTCGCATACGAAAACTGGGCATCATCAGGATGTTTCGCCAAGTTGTAAAGCATATGAGCGTGGTATTGTGCTTTCAGCAAATTATTATCATTTAATGCCGCCAAAGCATCCGCCGCGTGTTGCTGAAGAATGCTGCATGCATCACAATCATCATGAAGATGTGTTTCTGTAACAGCCCTTTGTGACAATTGAACAATTATGTCTGCCCTATCACTTCCATTTTGTCCCCTCGTTCGCCCCGTCAACCCCCGCACGAATGAAACGATCGGCGCGTCGGCGAGGTTGTGTTTGACGAAATTCGCAAGAATACCAACAGCGCCAGCGATCCGTCTGCGCAGTGCGCGTCCAGCCGGCGAACACTTCCCGCCCGCACGGCCAGAGGCACCATCCGCCGCATAGACTCTGTGGATAAGTGGTAGCACGCGGTCGTTTGCCAGCATTTCTTTGGGTATGTTAGCGTAAGAAGTGATGGAGCCCCATGGCATCATCGTTATCTGGCGTAGACCGGTACTCACCCCCAGCCAACTGTCCCGTCTTTCAAACATCTTTGATAACGCAGGGACGGTGTTTCTTGCTGTCGGAGTCGTTACGCCGCTGTTTACACAAGTTGACAGAGTCGATTGGTTTGCTATACTGATTGGGCTCATGACAACGTCCGGCTGTTGGTTATTAAGCGTGTCACTGGCCAAAAAAGCTGCACTATGAACAACACCTTCACGATTACGTATTTGTTGTTTGGCATATTCATGCTGTTGTTTGCATTGGTTGTCGCCATTTTGACTCTCCCCGATCCCAAAAAGCCCACCAGAAACGAACGATGAGCCTTCCGGATGCAGCATGCTTCCTCCGCCGCACATACTCCTAATCCGTTCCGCCAGCTTCTCCAGCCACCGCGCAAGCGGATCAGCGACGGATTCCTGCGCCAGCAAGCGCACACCCGCATACAATGATTGCACCCAATGAAGAAAACGCTGTGGGTTGCCAGAATCCCCGCGGGGGTTTTTTTTGGTGACTGATTGCCCGGCGAAAATGTCGATGGACGGTACTCTGCCCACGATATCTGCCGCTATCCCCCACAACCACCGTTCCCATTGGGGCAAATCCGCATTCTGTCGGTTTTGTAGAAGTTCACTGTAGAGCGTTGTCAGACGCGCTGCGTTGCCGAAGAGAGCGTCGACGATCGCATGCGCCACGTTTGCCATGGTTCGCGCTCCTGCCTGCCTGCCGGCTGCGGAACAGGGGCTCCCTTGAGGCCCACTACCGGCGGCAAACACGCGGGGAGCCGGAGCGCTAACCAAACAGGAGTCGCCTGGTGGCTGTTTGGATATTTCAATTTTGAAGAATGTCTGTCCACCATATTCACTATCATGTTTAGAGACTTTAGTAATGCTTGACCCCAACACCTTCGCAATCATCTGGGCTAATTTCTCTCCCGTTGCATCAAATGCCACGTATTGTGCTTCTCTTGCCAGCAGTTCTTGCTTCATCTTTCTGATTAGCAGGAAAGCATGTATTCCCCCGCGGGCGTCTGGATGGACGGCGAAGTTGTCCACGTACCAGGTTCCTTCTTCGTGCGTCGGCTCGGCCACCATGTAGCCAATGACCCTGCCACTATGGTCTCTGACAACCAACGCGATGTTGCTTGGACTGCTAAACTGTTCTTCTAGATGGTCCTCTGGGTATGCATGTTCTCCAAATGATGCACTCTCGATACCTACGACAGCGCTACGTATCGCTTCCCAATCCTCGGCAGAAACGGCAGAAACGCCGCGTGCGTCCGGTAGGAAATCGCCAACGAGATTTGCCTCTTTCTTCCACCAGACATACGGGGTTTTGTTTTCTCCAAGGGCTTCCAGATAGTATGGTTCTCCGCCAAGGTACCCGCCAAGTTTGACAATGTCAATCGGTCGACCCAATGAAGAAAGTCTTTGTGTGTCAATGTCGTTGGTCGCCACATTGTTTAGGACAACGGTGGCAATGCCCAGCTTCTGGGCATAGGCTCCCAAGACAGTCTTAATGGATTCAGCAATCGCGGCGTTAACCTCTTGGCCTGCCGGATACCGGCTGTTGACTTCTATGTTGTCAACAACCAGCACGGGATTGCCCTCATTGTCCAGAGTCACAAATACCCACGCCTGCGCCACAGGATTGCCGGTTGCATCATCTACCACCTCTATCACCTGAATGCCGAAATCTGCGATGTAGTGAAAGATGGTCGCCGCATGGAGGGTTGCCAGTCCGCCGGCCGGCGCATGCTTGACGCCGACAGCAATACAGCAGTGGGTGTAGTTGCCCTGAAACGCGTCCCGCCCGGGGTTTCTCCTCCACACTCTGGTGGTAAACGACACACGGGAGGATGATTGGTCTGCCTGCGGATTTTTTAACTGATTTATGGTTTCTGCCACGTGACCGAGCGCTTCTTGGACAGCGGCGGGCAACTCGTATGCTTCATTTGTTTTTCTTTGATGTTTCACATAGCCGGATAGTTTTTGAAACCATGTCGTCCACCAATCAGGTGTTGTCGTGTCTGGCAACTCATCTTGCCTAATACTGTTTATTTTCTGTCTAAGATTGGCTACATCTCTTTTTATAGCGCTCGCTAAAGAATCTTTATTTGCCTTGCCTGTCGCTTGTTGTTTTGCCGCTTGTTGCACCCCATTTATCCTTTCCATCAGCTGCTGAATCAATGCGTTTTGGTTCTTTTTTGGTATGGTTGCAACGGAAAATCTATCCTCAACACCGGGATTTAACCAGTCTTGCCACGGAATGCCTGCTTGTTTAAACGCCGCCTGCACTTCCCTGTTGTGGAGAGCCACCTGTCTTCCAATTTTATCCTCTTGGTTAACGTCTGTGAGAAAGTCAGCCATTCTACCTTCCAGCGCCGCTTTCACGATAGCTCGCTCCAACGCTGCGCCCTCAGAATCACCATTGGCCTCCAACAAACGCAGGTTGGTCACGAGGTTGCCAAGGTAGCGCAGGTCCCACAAGCTAAAATCAATCGAGTTGACCGATTCTAAAGACAGCCCCATCTCCGAAGCCAGAAACCTAACGAGCCCGCTATTGAACGCGGTGCGCAACAACCTCCAATCAGTCGAACTGGAAAACTCCTCTGCCTTCTTCACAAATTCATCGGCTTTGCCAAGCTGGACAAAGGCAGACGCAATCTCCAAAAGATCCGAGAGCATGTATCCATCAACTTCGTTGATATAGTTAACCAATTTGGCGAGTGCCGAAATTACCGCATGGTCGGCAAGCGCGGGCGCGTAGGCAACCGACAAATATTCGCCAAGCAGAGGGACGCTGCGGGTTGTTATGTTGACGACAATTTGTCTTGTTAAATTAGGATCTATGGCAAACAAGGGTGCCAGATGGTAAAGCTGCTTGGACCAGTATGCGTCAAAATCTGCAGCTCTTTTCGCTTCCTCTGTTTGTCTTTCGTTTCTTTCCTTTGCGATTTCACCGGTCTCGCGAAGCGTGCTAATATCAGATTGTAAACGCCTTTGAATGTCGGGATGGTCGATAATTCCCGCAGAGACAATAGTTGACAGCCACCGCAGCACAAATGGGTATTCGTCCGCAGTATACACTACATCGGCAAGGGTAGCTGACAATGCAGATTGCATGGCTTCAAACCGGTACACAGTGGCCCCTGTATTTTGCAACAGCATCGCGTAGCCGAACCACTTGCCAGCATCCTCAAGCTGGTTTAACCAGTTGGTGATTTGATCGGCAAATTGGGCAGGATTCGTAAGTGCTCTGCTTGTCACGGCTGCGGAGAGAAGGGTGGCGTAGGGCGCCCACCAGCCCGCTTCCGCAAGCTGGTTTAACCCGTTGGTGATTTGGGAGGCAAATTGGGGAGGATCCGTAAGTGCTCTGCTTGTCACGGCTGCGGAGAGAAGGGTGGCGTAG
>CAZQTD010000007.1:0-62720 GCA_964596355.1 uncultured Gammaproteobacteria bacterium | reverse complement strand
CTGATTCAAGTAATTATCTCAGACAACACTCGCACTATACGGGGTATGGGTCAAGTCAAATAAAATTCCAGGAGTAGGAGAGGCTTCATTAAAAACGCCATAAAATAATGGAAAGGAAAAAACTAGTATTAACTTTTTAAGTATTTTCATATAGATATAGTATATCAAACTATGTCAAGAAGGGAGTAAAATATGGCAACTCAAGGTTTAATACAAGGAACAAAAGATTACGGAATTTCTGAAAATAAATATCTTCAGATATTATTCCCTTGGTTAAGTCAAATTGATAATCCAAAAGTATACGCAGCCGATAATACTGGTCAAATTGGGCCAGCTGGCTACCCCATACCAGGAACATTTCAAAAGGATGGTGGAGCTTCAGGTGGTACCACTGGTACCACTGGTGGCACAGGTGGCGGCCAACCTACTGGTTTTCAACCTACCGGCAATCAAGGGGGATATGGTACTAGCGCTGCTTCTGACGAAGCCGCTAGGCGCGAAGCAGAAGCTCGTGCCGCAATCGAGGCTGGCTACGGCGGATATTTATCGGGTATGGAAGGGCTCAAATCCATGTATGAGACCGGCCGCGAGGAAGAATTGAGCTCTGCTGCTAAAACCTACGAGTCGATCTTTGGTGGTCTTGGTGAGCAGAAAAGCGCCAATTTGGCCAAAATTCAGGCAGGAAGAGAAGCAGTTGGAACACGAAGGGCGCAGTCTATCAAGGACTTACAGCAAAATCTCGCCAATACGCTTCGTGGAGCAACCATGCAATTTGGCGCCATGGGTGCCGGTGATACGTCAGCTACTCGAACGATGCTCCCGTATGCTTACACGAAACTTGCAGGTGCTCAAGAAGGATGCCTTTTGGTTCCTAACTTTCGATGCTTGTTTTATTCTGGTGATATTCGGAAAGGGGAAGTAGTCGTTTACAACTGGAGCATTTTTTCTGATTACTTACAGCGTATGTCATTTAGATATTGGGAGATTTACACTCGTTAGTAAATAAGTGGCATAAACCACAAAAGCCATTTGCATCAAAAGGGCTAGAAGGCTAAGACCTCTAAGGTTGTTGAGAACTGTTTTTTTGATTTTGGATTCTTTATCCATCATCTCCTTATATTTGTCTATGCTGGGATAAGCCTCGGAAAAAATGCGCTCTTTTTCACTGTAATAATCGGCTTCTTTCGCGAGTGATAAGTATTGGAAAAGGTAACTGATGCAACCTATGACTATGGACCAAAATAGTGAACCACCAACGTTTCTATTATTTGTAACTGTAACGTTTGTGTGAAGGAATCCTATGCCCACAATAGAAAGAGTAATGAGAAGATTGCGAATATGTTCTAAAGAAGCGAACGATTGTGATAAGAAAAACTCTACATTGTGTGCTTTGTTATCTTTTGCGCGTCGCCTCAACGTTTCAATTTGTCGAGTAAGTTCTTTTTTGTTGTTCTAAGCCCAATTCATTGTTGGAAGGACTTGTTGTATTTGTCATTGATAGTCACTGCCTTTCCCTGGTCTGAATATAGCAGAAACGTCAAATAAAACAACTAAAAAATGCATACAGCAGAAAGTCTTCCACTTGGGTGGCGGAAGAGCGCGAAAACCCGCTCTTACTAACAATCCGTTTTTGTTTTGCGATACAATACGTGCATGAATCTCAAAATCGGCATCGTAGGATTAGCCAACGTGGGCAAATCGACGCTGTTTAACGCGCTTCTCAAACGACAGCAGGCGTTTGTGGCCAATTACCCGTTTGCCACCATTGAGCCCAACGTGGGCGTGGTGCCGGTGCCGGACGCGCGCCTATCCAAAGTAGCAGAAATTACCAAAGCAGAGGAAAAAATAGACAAGCTTCCGCCGCTTGTTCCGGCTACGGTAGAGTTTGTTGATATTGCGGGGCTTGTGAAAGGCGCGGCAGAAGGGCACGGGCTGGGAAACACATTCCTTTCCCATATCCGCGAGGTGGACATCATCTGCCACGTCGTGCGGTATTTTGAGGACCCTTCCGTTGTCCACGTGGCAGATACGGTAGACCCTGCCCGCGATCGGGAGGTTATTGAAACGGAGCTTATCCTTGCCGACCTTCAGACGCTTTCAAAGCAAAAAGAACCAAAGGGGGTTAACGATAAAGCGTCCATGCGTAAGTGGGATCTTATTCAAGCCTTGAAAGCCGGCCTAGATGGCGGCAGGCCCGCACGCGAGATTGTGGTAAACGATGAAGACCGTCGGGTGATTGCTGATTTGCATTTGCTCACCATGAAGCCGGTGCTCTCTGTGGCGAATGTTTCGGAAAAACAGCTTGGTACCATTTCAAGCGACGTGTTGGTAATTTGCGCAAAAATCGAATCTGAACTCGCAGGGCTTACGGAATCCGAGCAGAAGGAGTACTTGAAATCTCTTGGTTTAGGAGCATCGGGATTGGACCGTCTCATCCAAAAAGCATATTACATGCTGGGCCTTATATCGTTTCTCACCTGCGGGAGTATCGAAGTCCGCGCGTGGACGATTAAAGAGGGGACGAAAGCCCCGCAAGCCGCAGGCGTGATTCATTCGGATTTTGAAAAGAACTTTATTAAAGCAGACATTTGCCCGTTTGATCTATTTGTTGCCGTCGGCGGGTGGAAAAAGGCGCGCGAGGCCGGAAGCGTGCGCAGTGAAGGCAAGGATTACGGTATGCGAGACGGGGACGTGGTCAAGTTTCACATTGGAGCGTAAATACTTCCTCTATGTGTGTGGTCGTTGATATTTGGAGCTTGTGATTTATGTTCTGTCATGGTATTATTTTAGCCATGAAACGACTGTATGAGCTCATGGTGATCTTGCGGCCCGATATTGATCCAAGCGACGCAAAAACAGTGGAGACTATTGTGAACAAGCTGGTTTCCGACGGATCTTCTTTCGTCAAAGATCTCTCCGTAGTAGGCAAAAAGCCGTTGGCATACCCGATTAAGAAGCAATCAGAAGGAGTGTACGCGCTTGCCACGATTGAAAGCCCGCATGTAGATATTTCCAGAATAGAGCGCACTATGCGATTGGGCGCCGATGTATTGCGGTATTTGATTACGAGAAAGGAGTAAACCGTGTCATCTCGAAGTTTAAACAAAGTCATGCTGATTGGGAATCTGACGCGCGATCCGGAGCTTCGCTACACGCCCACGGGAGCCGCCGTTTGCACCATTGGCCTTGCGACCAACCGGACGTGGACAACCGAATCAGGGGAGAAAAAGGAAGAAACAGAATTTCACCGCGTTGTTGCGTGGAATAAGCTTGCGGAACTGTGCAGTCAACTTCTTGCCAAAGGCAGAAAAATTTTCGTGGAAGGCAGGTTGCGGACCAATTCGTGGCAGGGTCAGGATGGCGCACAGCGGACAACCACGGAAGTAGTGATTGAAGACATGATTATTTTGGACTCCAGAAGACCGGGAATGCCCATAGGAGAAGATACGGGATCGGCGCCCAACAGTCAAAGCGCCCCTATGACAGAGTCTCCTGCTCCTGCTTCTTCTTCGAAAAAGACTAAAAAGGAAGAAGAAGTTCCTCCGCCGGAGACAGGGGCAACAGAAGATATCAATCCCGACGACATTCCGTTCTAAACGCTATGCAAAGAGGAAAACACCCCAGAAAAGTCCGACCTGTTGCGAAAAACTGCGGCTTTTGCGCAGATAAAACGGATCCGGATTACAAAGACGCTCAAGCATTGTCAAAGTTCGTTACCGAGCGGGGCAAGATTTTGGGTCGAAGCAAAACCGGCATCTGCAACAAGCACCAGCACCGCTTGTCACGGGCGATTAAACGCGCGAGGCACTTGGCATTGCTTCCTTTTGTGGTGCGAGCCTAAACCGCCATGAAATTCCTGCCATTTACCAACATCCGCACAGCTATCCTCATTATCGCACTGGTTATTCTCTCCGGCGGCGCAGGGTACCGCTTGGGCGCGCGCGCATCCGGTCTTCCTGCCGCACAAGGACGCGCTGTTATCGTCAATCAGGAGCCTCCTGTCGGGTTTGGCATTGACTTTTCATTGTTCTGGGATGTGTGGCAGCGCCTGTTTCGTTCATACATCGATCGCGAGAGCATGGATGCCCAAAAAATGGTGTGGGGAGCAATTTCCGGCATGGTCAGCTCACTGGGAGATCCGTACACGGTTTTCCTGCCGCCTAAGGAAAACAAGGATTTCAAAGAGGACTTGGGCGGCGCATTTGAGGGCATAGGCGCACAGCTGGGACTTGAGGAAGGCAGGATTGTCGTCATTGCGCCTCTCAAAGGTACGCCGGCTGAACAGGCAGGTATTAAGACGGGCGACGTTATCCTAAAAGTTGACAATGAAGATACGGCAGGCTGGACGGTCGCCGAGGCCGTTACTAAAATCCGCGGACCCAAAGGCACATCGGTCACGCTGAATGTCCTTCACCCAAAAGCCACCAAGCCGGTTGATATTTCCATCGTACGCAATACCATTACCGTGCCGTCAGTTGAGTTATGGATTAAGAAAGCAGGCGAAATAACGGAAATTTCCGGATTGCCGCAAGCCACTGCGATCCGTACGAAGCCCGGAAGCGTCGCCTACATCGCGCTGACACGCTTCGGAGACAGAACCAGTGACGAGTGGAACAAAGCAGTGAGCGACATGGCGGCGGCAAAAGCACGGAATGGATCAATCAAGGGACTTATTTTGGATTTGCGAAACAATCCGGGAGGATATCTGGACGGGTCCGTATTTATCGCCAGTGAATTTTTGCGAAGCGGCATCGTGGTGACGCAGGTCAACAGCGACGGTACGCGCGACGATTTTCGGGTTTCCCGCCGCGGCAAACTGCTTGATATCCCGCTGGTTGTTCTTATCAATAAAGGAAGCGCAAGCGCGTCAGAAATTGTCGCCGGCGCCTTGCGGGATTACAGGCGCGCAACCATCGTCGGCGAAACGTCCTACGGCAAAGGCACGGTGCAGACGCCGGAAGAACTTCCGGGAGGATCAAGCGTTCATATCACGACCGGCAGGTGGCTCCTTCCCAAAGGCGATTCAATAAGCAAAGTGGGCATTACGCCCGATGTTTTGGTGGAAATGGAGGACGCAACAGCGTCTACCGACGCCCAGCTTGCAAAAGCCGTGGAATTGTTATTACAATAATACCGCGTTTTCAGGAATTTTTCAGGAACGTGTTTCATAAAGGACTATACGTATGAAGACCAAACTCACCACCAAGCAAAACCCCATTCTTCTTTTTGCCCTCATTATTCTTCTGGTGGGCGCCGCGGTTTCCTCGGGTTTTTTGGGCGTCAACTGGAAGTCTCTTAATCGCATCATCAAGATCCCACAATTTCAATCGAATCAGTTGAGCATTCCCGGCACGGATCGCGTACGCGTTACGGTGGAGGAGTCGGTCATCATCGACGTGGTTGACCGCGTGTCGCCTGCGGTGGTGACGGTCGGGATTACCAAGACGCGTCGCGTGGGAGATATTTTTGAGTTTAATCCCTTTGACCCGTTTTCTCCGTTTCGCAGGACTCCCGGCAGAAGTCAGAAAATCGAGCAGGACATCGGGAGCGGATTCATCGTCGCAAGCGACGGGCTTGTTGTCACCAATAAGCATGTGGTCGGCGACACGGAAGCGTCGTACCGCGTGATTACCAAAGACGATACGACGTACGACGTGGTCAACATTTACCGCGATCCGGCTAATGATCTTGCGATTCTCAAAATTAACGCGTCGGGTCTGCCGACGGTTGAAATGGGCGATTCGTCAAAAATAAAGGTTGGACAGCTTGCGATCGCTATCGGCACAGCGCTTGGAGAATTCCGCTCCACGGTGACGACGGGCGTCATCTCCGGCGTGGGGCGGGGAATTGAAGCCGGCAGTCCGTTTGAAGGCGTGGTTGAACGGCTGGATAACGTCATTCAGACTGACGCGGCCATCAACCCCGGCAATTCCGGCGGGCCGCTTTTAAATTCCGGCGGTCAGGTGATCGGCGTGAATGTTGCGGTTTCTGCTGAAGGACAAAACATCGGGTTTGCCATCCCCATAAACGTCATCAAAGAATCGATTGACAACTTCAACGCCACCGGTCAGTTTAACAGGCCGTATCTGGGCATCCGCTACAAGACGATATCCAAGGACCTTGCCATTCTTAACGACGTTCCCGAAGGAGCGTATATTATCGAAGTTCTTGAAGGAAGTCCGGCAGATCGCGCGGGACTACGAGAGGAAGACATCGTTATAAAGATTGACGACACGCGCCTAAACGGCTCCAATGCGCAGTTAAGCCAGATTATCAGCAAAAAGAAGGTCGGTGATACGGTGCGCCTCACGGTGTGGCGGGACGGCAAAGAAACCACCCTCACCGCGACCCTCGGCAATCAGTCAGAAGAATGAATGCCTCTCAACACACCCCTGGGGTGATATAGCTTCACACCCCCTGGCGTGTTCCCTTTTCTACGCGTGTGAAGAGAGCATAGCTTCGGTGATTTTCTGAAGTTTTCCGTCCACGATGTCTTCGAGGTTATGCCAGCTTTTGTTGATGCGGTGGTCTGTGACGCGGTTCTGCGGGTAGTTGTACGTGCGGATTTTTTCCGCGCGCATGCCGCGGCCAATGACGCTTCGATGTTCGTTTAGTACGTGCGCGTGTTGCACCTCTTGCTGTTCCCACAGTTTTCCGCGAAGCATCGAAAGCGCAACCTGTCTATTTTGATACTGGTCTCGCTGGGTTTGGCAGGTAACGGTGATGCCTGTTGGTTTGTGGCGAATGCGGACAGCGGAGCTGACCTTATTGACGTTTTGCCCGCCTTTGCCGCCGGATCGAAAAAATTCCATTTCAATATCTTCCGGCCGGACAACCACATCGGTTTCCAGAATCTCCGGAAGTACGGCAACAGTGGCTGTGGACGTATGGATTCTTCCTGATCGTTCGGTTGCAGGGATGCGCTGGACGCGGTGGGTGCCTGCTTCGTACTGCAGTTTGGTAAAGGCGTCTGTCCCGCGGATGCGGATTGCAGTGTCGCTTATTTCTTCAACCTTCCACCCGAGGATGTTGGCATACCGCGTGTACATGCGCATGAGGTCGCTTGCCCACAGTCGCGCTTCCTCTCCGCCGGGACCGGGGCGGAATTCTAAGATAGCAACATCGCAATTCATATTTTTGATATTAGATATTAAGAAGTTAGATGTTGGATTTTATCTCCCATCGAACTATTTTAGTCCCATCAACATCTCTTTGAGGCTTTTGGCTTCTCGCGTGGCGCGCTCTTTCTCCGCCTTTTTTTTCTTTTTATCGGCCAGCGCTTGAGCGACGGCCGCGGCTTTCTTTTGCTTAGCTTGAAATCTCTCCACGCGTCCCAGCGTATCAACAAACTTCATTTCTCCCGTAAAAAATGGGTGGCATTTGGAGCAAATTTCTACATTGAGTTGCGGCTTGGTGGCGCCTACGGTTAACGTGTTGCCGCACGCGCACGTGATTGTCGCCTCGGGGTACCACGCGGGATGGATATGTTTTTTCATGATACTGCGTATTATAGCACGATTTTGCCTTGCGTTGAATGGTTGCTGTGTCATTCAGCGAAGGGACTTGTTAACAGAACGGATGAGCATGCGGACGGGGCGATAGGCAATTGCGCCTTCTGCAAGCAGTATGCCGCCGAATATAAGGATGCTCCCGAGGATAAAGAAGAAGGTGATCGGTTCGTGGAGAAAAAAATATGCTATTACCGTTCCCACCACCGGGTCGATATACGAAAACATTGATACATCGGACGCATTGATTTTCGACAGCCCCCATGCATAGAGCGTGTATGCCGCGGTGCTGGAACATATCGCTCCGTAGGCGATTCCCATGTATCCACGAATATCAAGCGACTGGTAAAGGTTGGGCAGCGTGCCGCCCTCGTAGATTGCCAGCGGCAGGAAGCTTGCCGCGCCGATAACGAACGCCCAAAAAGTAAACGACAGGGGGTCCAGTTGTCGTAAGACTGATTTACCGATGATTGTCTGGACAATCGCCGCAAGTGTCGCAACAACGAGAAAGAGGTTGCCCAAAAATGAGCCGCCGACGCCTGTTTCAACCAACGGTTGGATGACGATGATAATAATGCCGGCCGTTCCGAGCATCATGCCGAGCAATTTCTTGAGGTGAAACGTTTCGCGCAAAAATGCAAGCGCCAGCATATAGACAATAATCGGCTGCCCCGATGCGATAATCGGCGCATTGATGGAGTAGGTGAGCCGCAATCCGAGAAAAAAAAATATGATGTTAACCGTAATGCCGCTAAGCGCGTACCCGATGAGGCGGTACAGGTCTTTGTCTGTTTTCGTTGGGAGCGGCGCGTTTTTCCCCAGTAGCGCAAGAAGAATAAGCGCGCCTAAGAAAAATCGCCAAAAAGCAAGCGTGAACGGCGGGATGTTGGTCAGGCTTACTTTAAAAATTGGCGCGGCCGCACCCCAAATAACATTGGCGATAATGATAGCGGCAAACGCCTTTTGGACAGGTGATACGCTCACAACTCTTCCTTGACAATTAGCAAGATCAATTATCGTTTCTAAGCCGTTCAATCACTTGATCAACAGTTAGGTCCGTTTGGTGTTTTGTCCTCATCTCTTTGAGCTTCACGACGTTTCGTTCTTGTTCTTCAGGGCCTTGAATGATGACGTAGGGGATGCCTTTGCGGTCAGCGTACGAGAGCTGTTTATCCAGCTTGGCGTTCCAGTCAAGAAATACTTCTGTATTTATTCCTGCGTCCCGAAGCCGGCTGGTTTGCGATAACGCGTTTTTTAACAGGTCTTGACAAAAAACGGTGATTAAGACGCTTGTTGCTGTTTCAGTTGCGGGCAACAAATTGGCTTCTTCGAGCGCTTCGACAAAGCGGTCAAATCCAAACGCCAGTCCCGTGGCAGGAATATTCTTGCCGGTAAACGAGCCGATCAATGTGTCATACCGTCCGCCGCCTGCGAGCGATCCGCCGGAATACCCCGCGACGTTCAGTTCAAAAATTGTGCTCGTATAATAGTCAAGCCCGCGCGCAAGAAACGGATCAAAGCGTATATCCACTTCTTCTTTGTGTCCCAGTCGTTTGAGCGCGTCGAATACTTGTGACAGGCGCTCGGTGGGTTTGGCTTCCTTCAGTGCGTCAAAAAGCGCATTGGCGTGGGCTCTTCCTGCTTGCTCAAGGAGCCCAATGACTTCGTCTCTGCCGATTTTTTCGATTTTATCCATAATAGTGACTTCCTGCTTCGTCAAACTGAGCTGGTCAAAGACAGCGCGGTCGTTGATTGTCATCATTGGCGCGGTTAGTCCAAATGCGCAAGCCGCAGTGAGCGCGCAATCGATGATTTCCGCGTCGGCAAGCGGCGAGTCAGAACCGATCGTGTCAATATCGCACTGCAAAAATTCGCGGTACCTCCCTTTTTGCGTGTTTTCTGCGCGCCACACGGGCTGGATCTGATAGCGCTTAAAGGGCAGCGGCAGGGCATGGTGATATTGAGCGATTACCCGCGACAAGGGGACGGTTTGATCGTATCGAAGGCCCACGGACCGTCCGCCATTATCCTTGAAGATGTAAAGAAGCTTGTCTGCTTCGCTCCCGTACTTCCCAAGGAGCGTCTCGGCGTATTCAATAGCCGGGGTTTCAAGCGGATCAAACCCAAAGCGCTCAAAGACGCGGGCAAACGTTGTCATCACGCGCCGGCGCTTCCCCGCGTCAGAAGGCAAAAAATCGCGAAACCCTTTTAGTGTCTGCGCCTTGATCATTTGATGAGTAATTCTTTGGACGTTTTAGTCAAACATTCTATTCCGTCCTCTGTTAAGCATACTGTATCTTCTATACGGATGCCATAGTCTTTTTTGCTATACGTTCCGGGTTCGATGGTCACAACCATCCCAGGGGTTAGCTGCGCGTCTTTTTTGCGGTTCAGCCTCGGCGATTCATGGATTTCCTTTCCGATGCCGTGGCCGAGGCCGTGCGAATAGGGAGGCAATCCGGCCTGTTCTATCATGTGGCGGGCGAGAGTGTCCATCATCGCGCCGGAGAACGTTTTCTCACATATTAATATATGAGAAATTTTGTCCAGGATTGCCTGTTGGATATGTGCAATTGTGTCATACGCTTTAGCCCAATGACTGAATGGTGTTCCGACAAACACCATGCGGGTCATATCCGAGCAATACCCATCTACTTTCGCGCCGAAATCCAAAAGGATGATCTCCTGTTTTCTACAACGGAGAAAGCGGGACGGTTTCAGATGGTGGACAATGCTCGTATTTTTCCCAAACGCAACGATCGGGGGGAACGCAAGTTCAGCTTTTTCATTTTTAATAAACGAAACGATGCGGTCTGCGATTTCTTGCTCCGTTACACCCGGCGTTATCCAGGGAACAATGCGGGAAAAGCAGCGATCAGTAATTGCGCACGCCCGCCGGATGTATTCAATTTCTCTTGGTTGTTTTTTCATATAGAGCACCCCCTCGCGTTTACGGTTCCGGGGTGGGGGAGGACGTTGATTTTGGGGTGATAAGCACGGTTGGTGTTGATTTGACAGAGGGGGTTGCAGGCGGCGAGGCTTCCTCGGCTTTTTCTGTAAGGGGAGTTGTTTGCGTGATTGTTCCGAGGTTAACGATGCGCGTTGCGCTTATGCGACGGTCTTTTTTAGGCACGGAAGTTCCGGTGATATGCAGAACATGGCCGACTTCTATTTTGGAAAAACCGCTTTTTTCAAGCCCTTTGTCTTCTGCCCACATCGTTGTAGCGGTCGTGCGTTCCACGTCTATGGTATATAATTGCTTTTCAGGTGTTTCGATTGTCAGGACAAAATTCTTCTCATCTACTTCTTGTACAATTCCGGAAATTTTTGTCGCGAACGTCCCTTGGATAAAAATAATTTTTGCCCGCAGGAGGTCCAAATTCGCGCCATAATCGCCAAAAACACTCACGACATCTCCCTTTGCAAGGTCCTGTTCCCCAAGCTCCGTTCGTGTGCCTTTTATGATCTGAACTATTTTGATCTCGTCAGTCAGCTCTATTTTTACATCGCTCGTTTTGGTTTCAACGGTGATTGTCGAGATGGAAACGGCTTTGATCGTTCCAAATAGTGCTTTTCGTTGCGTTTGCCGCAGTTGCGCGACTTTTGTGGCTAATCGCTCTTTGAGATCTTCAATTTGCTGTGTTTTTTCTGGCTGTGCTTCCGTGGGCGAAGCTGTGGGCGTATCGGTTGGTGTTGTGGCGTAAACGCGCGCCGTAATACAAAACGCGATAAGAAATAGAACAATCAGCTTCATAGAGTTAAAACGTTTCGGGCGTAGAATATACCGTGACTGTCTTTACCTCCCGCTTGTCGTCCCTGTAGCTGGTGACGGATATGTCATTTTTCCCTTCCAGCAAGCGCACTTTTCCCGCGTAGGAGCCGTCAGCTCCGACGCGGACGACTGTCTCATTGACCGGGCCTTCGATAATGACCAAGCTTTGCTTCGCGGTTTTTCCGGAAACAAGAATCTCATCGGTGTTTTCTATTGCGTCGCCAAGCGGGCTGTCGATGGTAAGCTGAAAGACTTCGGGTGTTGGAGAAGGAGCGGGTGTGGCCTTTGGCTGCGGCGTGAACATGGAAACAGTGGGGAGTGTGATGCTGGGGAGGCGCTTGGCGATATTTGGCCCCACAAGCAGAATGCCTGTGATAGCAAGCCCAATGCCAAACCCGATGAGCGTCGCAAGTATTGCGTCTTTATTCATATGCGGAATAATACCTGATGAATGGCAGGGGAATTATTGTGCGATCAATCGAACTCAACGTTGCTAAGGATAGCCAAATCTGTTATAAAATGCAAGTACTCGAAATATGGACATTACGCCGCTGGGTCATGCATCGTTTCGCTTGAAGGGAAAACAGGCGGTTGTGGTCACCGATCCATACGCTTCAGATATGGTGGGGCTCAAGTTTCCCAAGCATATCGCCGCGGATATCGTGACCGTTTCGCACGATCATGAGGATCACAACGCTGTTGGTGCGGTGGAAGGAAGCCCGTTCGTTGTCAAAGGGCCCGGGGAGTATGAGATCAAAGGCGTTGGGATTGTGGGATTTTCTGTGTTTCACGATTCGGAAAAAGGCGCCAAACGAGGACGCAATACGATGTATCGCATTGAGCTGGATGGTATAAGCGTTGTCCACGCGGGGGACCTTGGGCACCTATTGACTGATGATCAAATAGAGGCGCTTGACGGCGTGAATGTTCTCATGCTTCCGGTGGGAGGGTGCTTTACCATAGATCCCGCGCAAGCGAGTCAGATTATTAATGAAGTGGAACCGAACATTGTTATTCCCATGCATTACGGCAGGCCGGAGCTTAACCAACAGGTGTTTGGATCGCTTGCGCCGCTTGCGAACTTTCTCAAAGAAATTGGGAAAAAAGAAACGGTCGCTATCTCAAAATTGACGGTTACCAAAGACAAACTTCCTGATGAGATGCAAATTGTCGTACTTGAGTAATCGATAAATCTACAAAGAGACAAATCGACAAATGATGTGCAGATGTGCCATTTTCACATTTGTAGATTCATTTTATGGCAGACCCCAAAACGCCTCCGCATGACAACGTCGCCGAGCAATCGGTGTTGGGCGCCATTCTCATCGATAAAGATGCGATGGTGGATGTCGCGGAATTTTTGCGTCCGGAGCATTTCTATACGCGCGCTCACGCAGATATTTTCGCGGCAATGCTTGCTTTGTATGAAGCGCATGAGCCGGTGGATGCCGTGACGGTGCGCGCGCAACTTAAAAACGACGGCAAGCTCAAAGATGCCGGCGGCGCGTCTTACCTGTCGGAACTTGTCAACGTTGTTCCAACGAGCGCACATGCCGAGCGCTACGGCCGCATCATTCATGAGAACTTTACCAAGCGCCAGCTTATAGAAGTCGGCGCCAAAATTACCGAGCTTGCGTTTAAGGAGGAGGGGAGCGCGGCAAGCATTGTTGACAGCGCGGAACAAAAAATTTTTGCCATTTCCCAGCAGGCCACCAAGCGCGACTTTGTCCCAATTAAAGACGCGCTGGCTTCCTCATTTGACCGGCTCGATGAACTGCATAAGCAGGCCGGCGGGCTTCGCGGCGTACCGACGGGATTTGCGGATTTAGACTTTAAGCTTGCGGGCATGCAGGAATCCAACCTTCTTATCCTCGCTGCGCGCCCCGGCACCGGCAAAACCGCGATGATTCTTAATATGGCGCAGTTTGCGTCTGTGGCGCGTAAAATTCCTGTCGGCATCTTTTCGCTGGAAATGAGCAAGGAAGAGCTCGTTGACCGGTTGCTTGTGGCGCAGGCAGACATTGACGCATGGAAGCTCAAAACTGGAAAGCTCACGGATGACGATTTTACGCGATTGAGCGAAGCAATGGGAGAGCTTGCCGAAGCGCCCCTATTTATCGATGACACGCCCGGAATGAACATTATGGAAATGCGCACCAAAGCACGCAGGCTTCAGGTAGAGCACGGCGTGCGCCTCATCCTCGTTGACTACCTGCAGTTGGCAGATAGCGGCAGGCGCTACGACAACCGCGTGCAGGAAGTTTCTATAATTTCTCAAAGCCTCAAAAACCTCGCCCGCGAGCTTCGACTGCCTGTTTTGGCGTGTTCCCAGCTTTCGCGCGCGGTAGAGGCGCGCGGAAGCAAGGTGCCGGAACTTTCCGACCTTAGGGAATCCGGATCCATTGAGCAGGATGCCGACGTTGTGATGTTTTTGTACCGCGAAGAACAGGATCAGCGAGCGTGGGGGGAGCAAATCCCGACCAAATTGAGGATCGCCAAGCACAGAAACGGCCCTCTGGGCGAAATAGACCTCATCTTTCGCGGCGACCGCATACGGTTCTACGGCGTTGAGCGCAAACGCTCCGAAACCCCGCAGTGATATCGTTTGTTCTTGCCATGTTACCATGGTTTAAAACATAGTAACAAAAGGACCGTAACGCACGGTGTGTGGTATAGGGTGCGTGGTATAATAGCCCAAGACACAAAAACAGCCGCGGTGCTGGAACTGGTAGACAGGCGAGTCTCAAAAACTCGTGAGCGCAAACGCTCGTGTCGGTTCGATTCCGACCCGCGGCACTGATGCGTATGAACTGTCATGCAAAATCAACGGATCCCATAAAAATAGAAGCTGACCTTCTGGCGGTTTTTGTGCGGCCTTCACCCAAGGAAGGATCTGCGCCGGTACTTACCGATGAGGCAAAAAAGATCGATGGTGCGCTCGGCGGCCTCGTTACCGATGTTGTAGAAGCGGAAACGTTCGACCCGAAGATCGGCAAGACACTCCTTGTTCATTCTCACGGAAAAATCCGCAGCCGCCGCGTGCTATTGGTCGGATTGGGTGCGTCCGAGAAGCTGACGGTTTCCAATCTTCACGTGACTGCGGCAACGATCGGCAAAGAAGGCAAACGCGTTTCTGCCAAACGGCTTGCAATAGCAGTCCCGCGCGAGCTTTTCGACGGTTTCACCGTGTCCCTCGTCGGGCAGTCGCTGACAGAAGGTTTGCTGTTGGGTGCGTACGCATTTAACCGTCACAAGAGTAAAGGATCCAAAACAGAAGACAAACAGATCGACGAAGTATGCTTTGTAACATCCGCAGACAAGCTGGATGCATTTACCGGCGGGATTCGCATGGGAGAAACTGTTGCGCGCGCCGTGTCGTTTGCCCGCGATTTGGTTAACGAGCCGCCAAGCGTCACGACGCCGACGCATTTAGCCGCTGTAGCCAGAAACCTCACGAAGGGTCGCGCGGGCATGTCCTGCAAGATTCTCAATCGCGGTGAGATGCAGAAGCTGGGCATGGGCGGGATACTCGGCATCGCGCAGGGAAGTGACGAGGAGCCGAAATTTATCCGACTGGATTACGCCGGCGGTTCCAAAAAAACCGTGTGTCTGGTGGGGAAAGGGATTACGTTTGACTCGGGCGGATTGTCGCTTAAGCCGTCAAGCGGCATGGAAACAATGAAAATTGACATGGCAGGAGCCGCAAGCATTCTCGGAGTCTTTTCCGTGCTTCCTATCCTTAAACCGAACGTTACCGTTGTGGGTCTTATTTCCGCCACAGAAAACATGCCCTCGGGCAGGGCGATTAAGCCCGGAGACGTCGTTACCGCGATGAACGGCAAAACCATAGAAGTCCTCAATACCGATGCAGAGGGCCGCGTGGTTTTAGCTGACGCGCTTTCCTACGCGGTGGAAAAGGTACAACCCGACGTCATCATTGACCTTGCCACCTTAACCGGCGCGTGCATGGTGGCGCTTGGCGAAGAAGTTGCGGGACTGTTTGCCAATGACGAGCGTTTAGCCGAAATCCTCAAAGCTAAAGCAAAAGACGCCGGCGAGCGCGTGTGGGAACTGCCGCTTGTGAAGGAATACAACGAACTTCTGAAAAGCTCGGTTGCCGATATAAAAAATATCTCGGGCAAAAAATACGGCGGCGCTATAACCGGAGCACTGTTTTTACAGGAGTTTGTGCCGGATACCGTTTCTTGGGCGCATATAGACATCGCAGGCCCCGCCTACGCGGAAAAAGACGCGCCGCTTACGCCTGTTGGCGGTACCGGATTTGGGGTGCGGATGCTTCTTGCCTACCTTCTTTCACTGTGATTACCGAAGAACCACGAGGAAAAAAGCGACAGTGACGATTTGGGTTAGAAGACCCAGCGGGAGCTGTGCTTTGGCGTGGAACAGATTTTCTGTTTTATAGATTGCATACGTGAGTTTTTCCCACACGCTTGCTTTTTTAGACGGCCCGTTGCCCTTTTGTTTGGCAAAAAATATGTACCACGGAGCCTCCAGCCAGTCAGGCAGTTCCGACGCGATGATGGTTGTCAATAAAATAAGGGGCGCTACCTTCCCAGCAAAAAGAAAATATGCTAGTGTAATGCCAAGGATTGTTTCTGCAATCGCAATGATGCCGGTTGCCATTTTGCTTCGACTACGCCAATTAGTGCCAACGTCCCAGTGGGGGACTGCATCCATGATGTAGTGCGAGGTAAATGAAAGCGCGGGCGCAAGGATGGGGTCCCCAACGGCACGGGCTATCGCACCGGCGACAAGGGCATGGGCGGTTGCAGTCATTTGCTTATTCTATACCCTTATGAGTCCTGACGCAAATACGCCGGAGAAGCCTGAATATCTTAACGTGCTTTCCATCCCGGAATTTCGCTTTCTGTGGATCGGCCAGCTGTGTAGCCAGCTTGCCGGCAATACGCTCCTTTTCGTGCTTGCGCTTCGCGTGTATCAGGCAACGGGAAGCAACACCGCAGTCTCGGGTCTGTTTCTTTCGTTCGGCATTCCTGCTGTCCTGTTTGGTTTGATCGCCGGCACTGTCGTTGATCATCTGGATAAACGCAGAGTCTTGCTTCTTTGTGATATTGCTCGTGGTCTTCTTGCGGTTATCCTCATATTTCTTTCCCACAGCGTGCCCACGGTGTACATAATGATGTTTCTGTCGGCCATCGTTGGTCAATTCTACGTGCCCAGCGAAGCGCCGCTTATCCCCATGCTCGTTCCCTCGTCGCTTCTGGTTCCGGCAAACAGCCTTTTTTCATTTACCTACTATAGCAGTTTGGCAGTCGGATCCATCATGGCCGGACCGGTGCTCCGGTGGTTTGGCCCGCAGGGGGTGTTTGCCGCCATCGCGGTTCTGTTTGCCGCGGCGAGCTTTTTTGTGTCGCGTATTCCGTCGCAGGCGTCCGGCGTCTACGGATTCTGGCACATCCTGCATCACGACGTCCTGCGGCTCATTCGCAGAATCGGCAGCGAGCTTGTCAACGGTGTGCGGTATATTTCAAAATCCAGCGTGCTATTTGACAGCATTCTGCTTCTGACCGGCACGCAGATCATTATCGCGATACTGGGTACGCTTGGCCCGGGATTTGCCGACAGAATTCTCATGGTTGATGTTCGCGACGCGTCGCTTCTGGTCGTGGGCCCTGCAGTGTTGGGGATTATTGTTGGTGCGCTGTGGGTTGGGAACGTTGGCTACACAATTAAGCCTGAACGGCTCATCCGGATCGGCGTTGTTAGCGCAGGCGCCATACTCGTCCTTATTGCGCTTTCGGTGCGCGCGCACCGGACGCTTGCGTTTCCGTGGCTTTTTCAACACACTGTTATCGTTCCTATCGAGTTTGTTCTCTTTTTCCTTTTGGGAATCGCCAACAGTCTGCTTGACGTGCCGGCAAACAGCGTGCTTCAAAAGGAAGCCCAAGGGTCTATGCGCGGCCGCGTCTATGGCATGCTGGCGGCATTTGTTGGCGGTGTTGGGGTTCTGCCTGTTATTGCCGGAGGGATTCTCGCAGATACAATAGGGATCGGCAAAGTTATATTGTTATTAGGGTTAGGCGTTGTTTCGTACGGAATCTACCGGGTGCGGTATAATAAAGGATAAGTATGCCAGGTACTGAAACTTCAGAAGATTATGTTCTTTTACGTGTATGTACTACAAAGTGAATCATCAGATAGATTATATATTGGTTAAAGGAGGGAGAATCATCAGCGCACGCCTGAAGGAATACCTTTACAACCTTCTGCGTTTTGCCTGAAGTTCTAGTACTTGGATGTATCCATTGCTTCTTTCCATAGGATCGTTTCATCTGTATAGTTTGGGCGTGTTTCTTGTCCTTGCGTGGTTGGTGTTTTCATTCCTTTTCTGGAAATTCCTGCGAAGCCAGGCGGTAGAGGAAGACACGATATGTAACCTGACGTTTTATGCAACCATTAGCGCGTTTGTCGGCAGCCGAGCGTTGTTTGTTGCCCTCAATGCCCAGTTGTTTGCTGACGCGTGGCTTAAGGCCGTTGCCCTCTGGGTGCAGCCGGGGATGTCGCTTCTGGGCGGCCTTATTGCGGGACTATTGGTTCTTATTTCCATGAGTCGGTCGCACAAAGTGCGGCTGGGATATGTGCTTGACGCGTTCGCTGTGGCGTTTCCCTCGTCGCTTCTGGTGGGCTTAATCGGTTCATTTTTAGACGGATCAGAGGTGGGAAAAATTGTTGACCTGCCGTGGGCGGTCCGCTACGCGGGTCACGTGGGCAGGAGGCACCCGGTGCAGGTATATGAATTTATCGTCGTAGGCATCCTCCTTATCATCATGGTACGCCTGCTTAAGCGGTCATCACAGAAAAAGTGGCCGTACGGATTGGTAGGGATTGTGTTTTTTCTGTTTTACTGCGCTTCTATGTTTGCCCTTGAATTTTTTAAAGACGTTCGTGTATACTTTCAGTCACTAAGCGCCAATCAGTGGATACTGATCGCATTGTTCGCGGAAGCTCTGGGCGCTTTTTATGTACGGGGTGGCGCAAGAGGCGCGGTGCGCAAATGTTTTCAGGCGGTAATCGCGCGTGTAGCGAAAGTAATGAAACAATAACATGCCGCGTATGCAAAGCTTTCCTACTGACGTTTTACAGGAACTGCGGAAACACCTTGAGGCAGAAAAAGCCCGGACGATCCGGCGTATGGCCGAGCTTAACGCGCAGGACCCGTTTTCCGATCCCGAACGCGCCAACGACAATGCCGCAAGCGACACAGAGGCAAACGAGGAGTCCAGTCACGACCGCTTTGCCGCAATGGTTGACGAACTGAAGGCGCGCCTCGAGGATATTGACGCCGCGATTCGTCGCATTGCGGACGGAACCTACGGATTTTGTTCGAATTGCAAACAGATGATAGATACCGACCGACTCGCGATCCTCCCGACGGCAACGTTATGCCTTAGCTGTGAGGCAAAGAAGAAGAAAACATAATAGACATTGTTTCATTGTCTCATGGTTTCATGGCTGGGGTATGACAACAATGAAGCAATGGAACAATGAAACAATCTCCATCGGATATCAGCGTACTTTACGAAGATAATCAATTGCTCATTATAAACAAGCCTCCCGGTGTTGTCGTCAACCGCGCGCAAACCGTCAAAGGAGAGACGGTGCAGGATTGGGCGGAGCGTACAGTATCAAATTTGACCAATTGCTCAAATTTGACCAATGAAACCAATGACTTTTATCGTCGTTCAGGCATCGTCCACCGCATTGATAAGGAGACTTCCGGCGTCCTTCTAATCGCCAAAACGCCGGAAGCGTTTGCCAACCTCCAACGCCAGTTTAAGGAGCGCTTGGTTAAAAAAACCTATCTTGCGCTTGTCCATGGCACATTGGAACCCTCCGAAGGAGAAATCCGCGCGCCCGTTGGCCGTCTGCCGTGGAACCGCGAGCGGTTTGGCATCGTGCCCGGGGGCAAAGACGCGGTGACGAACTATGTCGTGCGGTCAGTTATCAGTCGTCAGGTTAAACGCTACAGTTTTGTTGAACTTTCCCCAGAAACGGGCCGGACGCATCAAATTCGCATCCACCTTAAGTACATCAACCATCCGATTGTGGGGGATTATCTTTATGCCGGCAGAAAAACCAGCCGCGATGACCGTACGTGGGCGCCTCGCGTCATGCTCCACGCGTTTGCGCTGTCGTTTTTCCATCCCGATCAATCAGCGCGGGCCCTCCTTCCTGATGGAAGGCTTGCAATAGAAGCGCCGATACCTGATGATATGGATAGAATCATTGCATCAGCGAATCGCGAATAACAGGGCGAATGTGCGCAGTTCTCGCCAATTTGTGATCCGCTGATATACAGGTGCAAGGAACCGCTTATGTCTCCTCACAGTATTACGCTTATTGCAACGCTTCTTTTGGTATTTGCGTCAGCCTTGGCGGGCGGGCTGATTGCTCACACATTCAGACAGCCGGTGCTTTTAGGCTACATTGCGTTTGGCGTTTTATTCGGCAACGTGTTTCACAGATTTATCGACGAGCTGTTTGTGACCACGATTGCTGAAAGCGGTGTTACGCTTCTTCTGTTTACGCTGGGTGTTGAATTTTCGTTTCACCGTCTGCGAAAGATTTTAGGGTTTGTGTCGTGGGCCGCCATTGCACAGCTTCTTCTGTCTATTTTTATCTTTCTGTTGCTGTTCCTTCTCCTTGGGTTTTCGTTTCTGCCGGCGCTTCTTATTGCGCTTGCCGCGTCGCTTTCCTCAACCGCAATACTTATCAAAGTCCTTTCAGAGAAAGGTGAACTGGAAACGACCCCCGGCGAAGTGGCCATAGGGTGGAGCGTTGTGCAGGATCTTGCGGTCGTTCCGATCATGCTTCTTCTGCCCGCAGTCGTATCCGTGGAAACTGCCGGGACGGCAACATTTGTTCAGGCGATTGCAGCCATCGCAGGAAGCCTGTTAAAGGCGGGAGCTGCGCTTTTTCTCGTCATCGTGTTAGGCAAGCGGGCGATCCCCAGGCTTCTTAACGCCGTTTCGAAAATCGGCAGCAGAGAGATTTTTCTCCTCATGGTCGTTGGCATCGTATTTGTCGCGGCGCTTGTTACCTACGCGCTGGGACTGTCGGCGGCCCTCGGAGCATTTATCGCAGGGCTTCTTATAGCGGAAACCAGCCAGAACCATGCCATATTTGCCGAAGTGCGGCCGCTTCGCGATCTATTTGCCGTCGTCTTTTTTGTGTCGCTTGGGCTCGTGTTGCCTGTGTCGCAGGTCGTGTACCAGCTGCCGCTTATTGCAACCATCGCGTTGGTTATTCTATCGGTCAAGGGATTTCTCATATTTGGATTGGGAAGATTTTTGGGCCACCACCGAAAAACCGCGTTTCTGGTGGCACTGGGGCTTCTTTCTATGAGTGAATTTGGGTTCATTATTGCTAAAGAAGGTGTTGTCTTGGGAGCGCTCACGCAATCCGAATATGTGTTTCTTGTGGCAGTTGCGTTTACCACGATTCTTATTTCCGCGCCGCTTTTTAGCGCCCAGCACGCGGTTTACTACTGGTTTTACCATTCGCTTGGGCGGATATTGCCAAAACTTTTTCCGACCAAACTGGAGCTGTCGCCTAATCGCGAGGAACTAACGCTTGAGAACCACATTGTGATTTGCGGGTACGGCAGGGTAGGGAAGTATATTGGCAGGGCGCTTGACATGGCCCAAATTCCCTACGTCGTCGTTGACTACAACCATACGACGGTTGCTGATCTGAAGGCCAAAGGAATTATGGTTGTCTATGGTGATCCGGCAGACAAAGACGTCCTTGATTACGCGCAGGTGGATTATGCCAAAGCCGTGATTATCGCGATTCCCGACCGTCACACGCAGGAAATGATTATCGGCAACGCCCAAACGCTCAATAAACGGATAAAAATTATCTGCCGCACGCACCACGAGGAAGATCAGCGAAGGCTTAAGTCTCTGGGGGTCCAAACCATCGTCCAGCCTGAGTTTGAAGCCGCGCTTGCTGTCGTCAACAAGGTCTTGCCTGACTTTGGCGTATCTGCCGATGACCTCGCGGGCAAAATCAGCCGGCTCAAGATCGAGCACGGGCTGGGGTAACTTCCGATTGTCATTGCGAGCCGAAGGCGGAGCAATCGTTACTTACTAAACGTTATCTTGCTCAAACAACGTTACTTTCATTGATGGGTTAACCTCTATTGTTCGAGGTTCGCCTCTGCCGGTTAACGCTATGACTGCTGTTACATTTCCATCATCCTGGTTTACTATAGCCTTTGCCACGAATGAACGTTGAGGCAGCGTGTCTTTGGCAGGAAATGTAACGCGAACAGTTGCTCCATTGGGTATATCTGGCGATGACGGCATATTACGTTCCTTTCTGCGCCGCAAATAATATTACTTATCACAATCCCAGTGCCATGCGTACCGGTTGTGATCCGCCGTCGCTCGAATTCGCCTCCCCGCCTTCATTATGGACTTATACCGATGATTGGCGGGGCAGTCGAATGCTCGCTTTGGCGGATTGATGGTTAGTAAACTCACCTCGAAGACTCGGTTCATTAACTAACCATCAAAAATAGGGCGCGACTCAAGCCCTATGTACGTTTTATACCTCCGTCAACCGCCACTCGTCAAGGACCAAAAAGCAGGCAACACCCGACCTCCTTGTTACCATGTTTTAAAACATAGTAACATTTCTACAACAAACTATATCACCCGTATCACCCATAAAAGAAAGGATGATTATTCGGCGAGTTTTGGTACAATGAGGTTCTATGCGCCGCCCGTTTCGGTTCACCACGCTTCATCGGGATCAAAAAACTTTAGCAAGGACCGGCGTCATCCACACGCCCCACGGGGCAATTGAGACGCCGGCGTTTGTGCCGGTGGGGACCCAAGGCACGGTCAAGTCTTTAACGCCGGATGAACTAACCGCACTGGGAGTTGAGTTATTTTTTGTTAATACCTACCACATGTACCTTCGGCCGGGAATGGATGTGATACGGAAGTGTGGCGGTCTTCACCGGTTCATGGGGTGGGACAAGCCGCTCATTACCGACAGCGGCGGATTTCAAGTTTTCTCTCTTTCGCGACGACCCTTGAAAGGTCCGACCCTTCAAGGGGGGGATAAAGAGGATCAAGCTGACCGTTCTGCACAACTTGTTACAGTTACTGATGACGGTGTGGAGTTTCAGTCTCATTGGGACGGCAGTAGCCATCTGTTTACTCCGGAGAAGTCGATGGAACTCCAGTGGCAGCTGGGCGCAGATATTCACATCGCGTTTGACGACTGCACGCCGTATCCGGTAACGCATGAAGAAGCCAAAAAATCCATGGAGCGCACGCACCGGTGGGCCGTTCGGTCGCTTGACGCGCACCAACGGCTGTCATGGAAGTCTCAAAAAACCGCTCTGGGAAAGACGCGTTCTACCGACACGACATTCTATCAGGCGCTCTATGGTGTTGTCCAAGGGAGCGTCTATGAGGATCTTCGGAAGGAATCAGCGCGTTTCATCGGGTCAATGGACGTTGACGGCATTGCTATCGGCGGCGTGTCAGTAGGGGAGAGCAAGAAGGATATGGCAGACGCCGTCCGCTGGGTCATGCCGATTATCCCCGAGAACAAGCCGCGGCATTTGTTAGGAGTGGGCGAAATTGATGATATTTTTATGCTCGTGGAGCAGGGGATTGACACGTTTGACTGCGTACAGCCCACGCGGCTTGCAAGAATGGGTGCCGTGTTTATGCGGAATGATCCAATCGCCACAGCATCCAGCAAGCCAATTAGAAAACACATGATCGATATTACGAAACAATCATTCGCACAGGATATCACGCCCATAGATAAAACGTGTCCGTGCTATACGTGCACCCATGTTTCCCGCGCGTATCTCCACCATCTGTTTCGGGTGCGGGAGCTTCTGGCATACCGGCTTGCGACCATCCACAACATCCATTTTGTCAACAGGCTTGTAGGCGATATACGAAACGCAATACAAGCCAACGGCTTGCTTGAACTCAAAAAACAATGGGTATAATATAGTATAGAGGTGTCTAGCTCGTATGGGGTATTTTGGCGGATTCCGTAAACACGAAAGAAAAAAGATGAAGAAGCAAGACCTCGAACGGCGCGCGGTTCGCCAGTTCAGCGGATCGGCGACGAGCTTTCCGCAGGTAGAAATCATCAAGAAGGGCAAAAAAATTGGTAAATGAAGCGGCGCAGACGATCATCCGCACGTACAAACCGCGCGCGCGCATTTGCGGCGTTTCTTATATTGGCATGCGTAGCGATTGCGGGTTTTCTATTTTTCTCGTGGTTTACTCGCCTTCCGCGGCTATGGTCTGTGGCAATTCTCACAAATCCGGTGGTCGTCGTCTCGTGGGATCGGCCGAATGGGCGTTTTATCATGACATCGCTGCCGGCAGACGCGATTATTGAGGCGGTATCCGGCTATGGAAGATACTCTCTTGAAGCGCTGTGGCGGCTTGATCGCATTGATCGCAAAGCGGGTGCGCTTATTACGCAGAGCCTTGCGGACGCGCTTGCGGTTCCGGTTAGCTGGTACATCGCCGCGCCGGGCGACGCGCTCGTTGATTCTGCCGATGAGCCGGAGGCTATCGCCCAAAGATGGATTTCTCTTGGATCATTGCCGTATGTCATCATTGGCCGTTACGATACGAATCTGCCGCCGGTTGTCCACTTGATGATGAGCGTTGCGTTGAGCTTTGTTCGGCCGGATAAAACAGACGTCATTTCGCTAGCCGGTGAAAGCGCGTGCCGCATGGAGCTTCTTCCCGACGGCACACGCGTCTGTGTCGTTGATGTCGGCCGAGTCGATTACATCCTTGATGATGTGTTTGAAGACGACGGCGTCCGAGGCGAATCAATTTCGGTATCGCTTCTTAATACGACGACGACAAGCGCGCTGGGATCCCGCGCGTCGCGGGCGCTCACGCGGCTGGGCATCCATGTTATATCCGTCGCAAACGACAATCCGCAGATCCACGGTTGCACCATCCATGGGACCAAGCAGGCATTGCGCTCTTACACAGCGCGCGTGATACAGCAGATCCTTGACTGCTCGTTCGTTGAAAAAGATGAGGAACGCTCCAGCGATCTTGTGGTTCGTATCGGTACAGCCTATAGGGATCAATTCCTCCCTCCAAAACAGTAGCAGGGATTTATTCTCCGGATGAGGATTCCTCGGTTTCTGCTTCACCGGTGGGCGTCATATCCGGCGTGTCAGTGTGAGCGTGAGTCGGGCGATGGAACGGAACGTAGCGTATCTGTGCGGCAAAAGACGGCTGGTGCGCAAACCGCTTGCCGCGCGTCAACTCGCGCAGGATAATTTTGAGTGAATTTTTATCCACGCTTTTTATAATGGTTTGGTACGTGTTGCCGGCTGCGATCAGTTTTTTCAACCGGAACGAAAGGTCATCCGGAAGGGCGGCAAGATACGCGTTGTCGCCGGATCGTACGTCAACACCGTGATTTTTACCTTTTAAATACACCTCCTGTCCTGCGGAAAGCGTTGACAGTATGTGTGATGGAGCAACATGGATGCACTCAACGACTTTTGTTTTCCCCGGTTCTTCCAAAAATGATATGGGCGAGACGTTGTGGCCTACCGGCGCTGTGACGCGCTTTTTTTTCAGCATCGAAAGCTTCTTGCTATTTTTCAGCGCGATGGGATTGTATCGATCAAGCGTCAATACGCGCTTGTACGTTCGCTTCGCTTCGCGTAGGTTGCTGGACTGAAGGTACGCATACGCGAGCCGTGACAGCGAATCAATATCTTTATTGTTTTGTTTAATAAGCGCGAGGTTTATGCGGATTGCTTCCTTCCAGTCTTGTTTGAGCGCTGCGTCTATGGCTTGGGCGGACAGGGGAGTATCGGTCATACCATGGGCAACAGTGTATCGATTTCTTGAGAAAAGTCAAGAGAGGAGATACAATAAGTCGATGTCTGGTCACTCCAAATGGTCGAAAGTTAAACACCAAAAAGCCACAACCGACGCGGTGAAAGGCGCGGCCTTTACAAAAGCAAGTCATGCCATCACGATAGCTGTCAAAGAAGGCGGCGGCGTGACCGATCCAGATCATAATTTTCGTCTGCGGCTGGCGATAGAAAAAGCAAAGGCAGTCAACATGCCCAAAGACACTATTTTGCGGGCTATTGAGCGGGGGGCAGGAGTTGGCGGCTCATCGCTGGAACAGGTTGTGTATGAAGCGTTCGGTCCCGGGGGCGTCGGCATACTCGTGGAAGCAGCGACAGACAATCGGCAGCGCACTGTTTCGGCAGTTAAACACGCGCTCGCGCGCGCGGGCGGGTTATTGGCAACGCCGGGCGCGGTCAGCTGTCAGTTTGAGTCCCTCGGCGTTGTTACCGCCGCTTCATCGTCACGGTCATATGACGAGATGCTGGAAGCGGCGCTTGAGGCAGGAGCTGATGATGTGGTAGAAACCGGCGACATGTATGAAATCTATGCGCCAGCGCACCGTATTTCAACCGTTAAACGCCGGCTTGAAGAAAAGGGAATTGCAATTGACAATGTCGAGCTCATTATGCGGCCAAAAGTTTCTGTACCGCTGGATGAGGAAAGCTATGCATTGGTGGAGACGCTCGCAGGAAACCTTGAAACACTGGATGACGTACAGCACGTCTATACCAATGCACAACGCGCATGAAACTGTTTAACGGAGTACGAAAACGCTATAAACGCTGGAATCGTCGGGTTAGCTTAAGCAAGCGTCAGCAGTTTGTCGCTATCACTGCTGTATTGACCGCGGGGCTGGTTATGACCCAGCTTGTTTCTACGGAGCTTCGGTATCCATTGGTATTTGGACTGTCGCTTTCCACGTACCTGTTGACCGCGTTTGGATTGCGGGAGGATCTGCGCGGCATTGAGTGGCTTACGCTTCTTGTTCTGCCAACCTTATTTACTGCCGCCGTGGCCGCGTTTTACTTTCTGTTGCCCACCAGATGGCTTACGCGCGTGCCGATTGCGCTTCTTTATGCTGTGGGGATGTATGCGCTCCTTCTGACGGAAAATATCTATAACGTCGCGGCAGACCGCACAATTGCGCTTCTTCGCGCAGCTCATTCCGTAGGATTTCTGTTGACGCTCGTGACGTATTTTCTTCTGATTCAAACAGTCCTTGCGTTTAGACTTTCGTTTTACAGCATTTCTCTGCTTGTTGGCGTTATTTCGTTTCTTTTGGCAGTGCAAGCAGTGTGGGCCATGGTCCTTGACGATCGGTTGAGTAGGCGAGTGTGGCATCTTAGCCTTGTCGTGGCCGCTGTATTAAGTCAAATCGCGTGGATTTTTTCTTTTTGGCCAACCAGAACCACGCTTCAGGCGCTGTTTTTGACGACCAGTTTCTATAGCGTCGTGGGCATGGCCCAGCTTTACGTGGTTGAAAAACTGTATAAGAAAAATGTGATTGAATTTTTTGTCGTATCGTGCATTGTATTTGTGATTGTGCTTTTTGCAACGCACTGGCGGGGCAATGTATAAGGGACAGGTCAAAAGGGGAAAGGGAAGTGGTGCATTCTAATCAAAGGATGATACAGTTTGATACTGTACTGGTATTTTATCCTATAATAAATTGTGGATAATTCTTTTCACGGTTTCGACGTACAACTTTTCACGACGTTACGACCGTGTAGAAAAAGGGTTGCAAGCTCAAGGCGTACACTCCCTTGAGTACATTCTGTGAACGAAAAAATTGGTGTTTGGATTGTCACTACGCTCTAGATCGTATTTCTGTATATCACAATTTCGCGAGATATTAGCCTCAAAAATAGAAGTTTAGAGCATATTGACGGGCTAAAAACAACCGAAACTGGCAGCCTTGAATCATCAGTGCTTAAGAAGTACTTCTGTATGGCGCGTTCAAACGCGTCTTGACCGCGTTATACGCCGCGGCGGGAGAGAGACCACACCGCTCCCCGTCGTTGAGGCGATAATGCTACATTTAGACTGATATAGTAAGCTAAATTAGTTTTGTCGATTGCCTCCGTCAGGTAAGGCCGCACGCTCAAAAATAGACGTTTGGAGCGTTATAAAGCTCTAAATATAACTTACCCCAGTTCTGCCTTTGGATGGTGAAACAGTTTTGCACCTGCCTCTAGCTTTTTGCACAGTACCTTGATTTTAGCCTCAAAAAAGCTCATTTGGAGCATTATTATGTTCTAAATTCCATCGAGAAGAGAAAACCCGAATGAACGCGTTGCCGCGGCTCTTCTGTTTCCGGTCGTTGCCGTTACGTGCTTTTCGACAAATACAAAATTACCGGAGGAGACCCCTTTTTGCAGTTTTTTGCTTCCTTTAACGCCTCTGTCCTTCGTGTGGGTTCTGTTCCGAAATTGGGGGGAATTTTTCGGTTCAGCGTGATGTCTTGACAACACGGGTGCGGTTCGCTACAATTATCGAGTATAATATCCCTTATACTCGATATGAATTCGAAACAAGCAGATTCAGACACTTCTTCATCTCCCCCAGCCGATACGAAACAACCGCCGGTTTTCAGAGCAGATTTACCTCTTATAGACGACTTTCTCCTCTCGCTGAAGTCCAACCAATATTCGTTAGAAACCGTTTATAACTACGAGCGGGATTTGACTGTATTTGCGCAGTTTTTGGCCGAATCACATATACCGTTTGATCGCTTGGACAAAAAAATGATCGCATACTACAAAGCATACTTGGGTTCATTAGATCGCAAAACAGCCATTACAGGGCATCCTGCGGGCTCTCAACAGCTGGCTGCCACGAGCATGAATCGCATGCTGTCGGCTCTGCGGACATATCTGAAATACCTTATTGATATGGATTATAAGGCGCCTATTGCGCCGGAGGCGGTGAAATTAGTAAAAACTCCCAAGGTTCATCCGAAAGTGCCGGAATTGTCCGATTTGATTCGTCTCATTGAGGCGCCCTCAAAACTCGAGCGGGATCCGCGTGCAGGCATGAGAAATCGCGTCATGTTGGAGTTGTTGTTTTCAACCGGCATGCGCATTTCAGAACTCGTGAATCTCAACCGCGACCAGATTGATGACAGCGGCAGGATCTTCATACGCGGCAAAGGTAAAAAAGAGCGGTTTGTGTATTTGACGCCGCGCGCGCAGACCTACGTTCGAATGTACTTAAGAGAGCGTCATGATAGACTGCCCGCATTATTCATTCCATATCGGGGCAAAGGATTGAAATCAGCGAAACAGCGCATATCAACAAACTATTTTCAGGAACGTATCAAGCTGTACCGACGGCGGCTTCAGATTACTGTGCCCATCAGCGCGCATACGCTTCGGCATGGCTTTGCAACATATTTGGCAGAACAAGGCGCCAATCCTGCGGCCATTCAGATACTCCTTGGTCATGAGTCGCTTGATACCACGACGCGATATGTTCACGCGTCTGATCATTACGCTGAAGAAACGCACCATACGTACCATCCGTTAAAGGATGTCCGCTAACACGCACACGCTGACAGAAAAATCTTTATCGGTCTTTTAATTTTTCTATAATAACAAAGCTGATCAGATATACCTCCCGACCTAAATTAAGCCATTCTAGGTCATTACAGGGGTTCACAATTAGCCTCATTTTTTGCGTAGACGCACAATTGACCTTGTTTTGTATCTTTCGAGTAATCCCGAGCATGCCAATGGGAAGACGAAGCATTTTTGCACAGGGTGCATGCCTTTCGAAGCAATTACATGGGCTCACATGAGCCGCTGATGATCGGTGCGCAAGACAGGTCTTGACTTTTTTGTTGACGTCGCACATTATAGATTGTAGGGACGTTGTAAGAAAACGTCCGTACCCATTCGTATCTTTGCATGATTGTATGGATGTAGCATCGCTTATCAACGATTTCCTCGAACATCTTGAAATTGAACGAACTGTGTCGCACCTCACGATTCGCAATTACGCGCACTATTTAGAGCGATTTCGGGCCTTCCTAACAAGCCAAATCCCCTCTCCCCCTTCGTTCGCCGGAGCCTTGGCGAAAGCGGATTCCCATGCAAAAACCGTTCCTGTTTCGGCAATAACGCCGGAATCGATCCGCCAGTATCGGCTGTTTTTGTCTCGTTATGTGGATCAGCATGGGATAAGCCTTAAGCGCGTGACGCAAAATTACCATTTAATTGCGCTTCGCAGTTTCCTAAAATACCTTCTCAAGCGAGGCATTCCGGTGGTTGCGCCGGAGAAAATCGAGTTGCCCAAAGCAGAAAGCCGTTCAATTACGTTCCTTGAACGCGGCCAAATTGACCGGCTTCTTACTATGCCGGAGTTATCGAAAAAAGAGGGTCTTCGGGATAAAGCGATATTGGAAACGCTGTTTTCCACCGGCCTTCGTGTGAGCGAACTGGTGAATCTCAACCGTGACCAGATTAACGTTGAGCGCAAAGAGTGTGGCGTCATCGGCAAGGGCCAAAGACAACGCGTGGTATTTTTATCTGATTCAGCCTGTACATGGATTCAGAGATATTTGGAGACCCGCGACGATAATTCCAAAGCGCTGTTTGTGCGCTATAGCGGCAAAAAGCCGGATGAAGGCGAGGATCGGGGTGAAGCGCTGCGATTGAGTGCTCGCAGCGTCCAGCGGCTGGTAGAAAAATACGTCAAAAAAGCGCGGCTGCCTATTAAAATTACTCCCCACGGGCTGCGGCACAGCTTTGCGACAAATCTTTTAAGCGGCGGGGCTGATTTGCGCGCTATTCAAGAGATCCTCGGTCACAAAAACATCTCCACCACGCAAATCTACACTACCCTTGCAGGGTCGGACCTTTAAAGGTATGCTATATCTATGCCTGCCAGAAATAGTATAAAAATATATATTGCGAATGGTATTTATCACATTTATAACCGAGGCGTAAATAAGGGAGAAATTTTTTGTGATCATCAGGATTATTCCGTGATGCTTGGGATTTTAAAAGATGCTCTTTTGCCCCCTCCTGAAAGAAAACTGATGCAGGTCGATGTCACCTTTAAAGGTACGACCTTTAAAGGTGTGCCTCGTCCCCCAACATCATACCATGATAGCGTAGACTTATTGGCGTATTGCCTCATGCCAAATCATTTTCATTTTCTTCTCAAGCAAAACAAGGAGCGTATAATAAATAAGCTTCTTCAATCGATATCGGTTCGATATGCAATGTATTTCAATAAAAAATATAAGCGGATTGGACCGATATTTCAGAGTAAATATAAAGCGGCACTTGTTCTCGATGATGCGTATCTTCTCCATGTATCGCGATATATTCATATTAATCCTCGAGATAGAGGTGGTGATATTATTTCAGCCTATTCTTCATATGCAGATTATTTGGGCATGCAACATACACCTTGGGTTAAGACACATGTCATTCTTTCATATTTTGAAACAGGCAATCTGCCACTATTACAAAAACACCATACATATAAAGACTTTGTGGAATCAAGTACAGAAGAGCGTGTCGATACCCTTGAAGGGTCCGACCTTTAAAGGGTGGTTCAGGTTACGAGTTTCGCCGCTCCGATGATGCCGCAGTCTTTGATTTCTTCAAACGTCACGTGGTATGGTGTGAGCAGTTTGACTGTTTTATCAACCGTTGCTCTATAGTTCCACCCCACCCAAAACAAACTGCCTTCCATCACAAATACCATGTCGCGTTTTTTAAATTCGGCAATGCCGGCAATTTGGCACGCGATGAGGCTTGCCGATCGTTCAAACAGCCTTCGAGCAAGCGAAGACACTTTGTGGATATTGCCGCGCGCAAGCCGGTCCATTTCGTGCGTTGAGCCCACAGCCGGGTGCCGGATTTGATTTTTGGTCAACAGGATGTTGAGGTGGTGGTGGAGGTACGCACCCGACACCTCTTTTTCAAACAAGGATCGTCCGCGGGTAAGCGACTGCGCGTCGATCTGTTTGCCTTCCTGCGACTGCGGAAACTTATCGAAGTTAGCAGCCTCCAGGTTTACTACGTGCGTGTCGTCCAAAAATACGGCAAAGTTCATGCCCGTGCCTACGATGCCGCCGCATACCTCCGCAGGCTTGTGCACTGTGAGTCCTGACAGCGCCAGACAGATCGTATCGTTGGCAACTGACACGCGGACCGTTCGGTCGAATTTGCTTCGTATGTAGCGCTCGATCGTCTCCCCTACCCGTTGGCCGACTAATCCCTGAAACGCATGCTCTTTCGTGCCCATCACCAGCTCGCCGTCCAATGTCCCTTTGGCAAATACCGGTTTAAGAGGATAGGCAAAGTTAACAGCAAGGACGGTGGTTTTGGGGCTTATGTGCTTTTCGATGACCGAAAGAAACACGTCTTTGGTTGTAAAAATTGGCAGACGCTCTTCTTCAAACGTTTTGACCACCACGGTTCCGCCGACGGACATGACGTTCGACTTTTGCAAAATCGACCCGCCCACCTTGATCACCTGAAACACGTCTCCCTCTTTGACCAGCGGCGTTTTGGGCAACTGGTGGACGATAAACGGCAGGCTGGTTTTCTGGCTGCGGGAAGCGGATGCAAGCTCTCGAACAAAAGAGTCTTTTATTGAAGCAATAGGAAGCGAAGACATATGTACTATTGAATACCCGGACTGTACTGCATGATGAAAGATGTTGTCAAGGCTATGCCTTAGCAAGCTGTCTGCTGCCGCTCGCGCCTAAGTTCATCAAGCAATTCACGAAGCCGCTGTCGAAACTCCACATCATCCATTGGTATGCGAGCACGGATTGCATCGCGAAGAAAGAGATTCGTTAATTTGATTCGTTCATGCTGTCCATAAATATCAGCAAGATATACAGGCCATCCTTCCGGATTTGTATATCGTTCTGGTCCGGTATGGTTTGTCGTGCCTCCTGTGTGAAGAAGCATGGGAGCATCATTTTTCGACTCGTATTTGTCAATAAATGGCGCAACGCCATCACCAAGCTGTAAAGAGTATACTTTTGGAATAGGTAGAACATACGACTCATCATCTACCCCCTGTTGTTCCCGCGCGTATATCCGCAACAGTCCTTGGTAATAATTCTTTACTAATCGCGCACCAATTTCTTTATTTACCGCCCCAATATCAATATACACAACTCCTTGTGCTTCTGATCTGGCAATCGTGACATTACACCCCTCGAATAACGCGTTTACAGCTTTCAATAGAGTGCGTTCATCGATGATACGTATGCCGGATTGCTCAAGCCACCGACCATTTAAGGATGTATCAGTAATAATTCTTTTAAGGTCAAGAACGAGATTTGCCTTTGTACTAATTCCCGGAACAAATACAGCAAAGTCGCGAATATCCCCCTGAAGCATATCGCGGTGTCTACGTTCCTCTTCGGACAATGGCGGTTCAATTTCTCTAAACAACTGCGCTCTTTGAGTGATTGGTTCCATCTTTGGTCGATGAACCTGATTGGTTCGAGGTACGTCTTTGGCTTGTTGAATCTTTTGTATATATTCATCGTTTTCAGGATCATATGGTTCACGCGGCGGCATAATGCGGGTACCAACATAGACTACTTTTTCATGACCATCAATATTTATTGGTCGCCGGGCGCGAGCAATTTGTTCCATGCGCGCAGGCACTGTTGAGTCTCGTAGCAACTGGCTATGCTCTTGTAACCGTTCCCAGCCGTCAAGCGGAATAGGCTTATGAATAATTACTTCTCCGGATATGAGATCTATACAATATCCGCCATTTCCTATCGTAAAAGTGAAAACAACAGGCATGCTATCTAACAGTGATTTAGGCCGACCGTCTGGGAATGTTTCAGTGATGACAAGTTTTTGCATCAAATAGGTAATTCGTTCCTGAAGATACCGCGCCCATACCCATGCATTCGCGTCTTTGCCGGTACTGATGTTTATTGCTTGTCCTGCAACAAGTCCATAGAGTATGATCAGATCAACGTTTTCCAGCTCAATTCCTTCCCCATGTTCGTCAAGATAGTGACTGACATCTAAACCTTCCATTCCGGGTAATTGCACGGGCCGCCTATCCGTAATAGTTTTATCCCAATCAATTGTTAGGATGGCACAACCACGCAATCTCGACTTTAGATTTTCAAGAGCGCGATTTTGTTCTGTATTTGGTTGTCCTAATGCCGAAGGATTTGTTTCTTGTCTAACTGTCATACAATAAAAAACACAGATCACTGTGTTAGCCGTAGTTTAGCCCGTTGTTGGGATTTATTCTTGACTGCCATCGCATCATTTCCTGACAAATATCTGACAGGTAGCCTTCACAACCGGGGTTGCAGGACCTTATTGAGCTGTGGCGACATGATGTGCGTCAAAATCACGGTAGCGCTCCGTTTTTTTCATGCGGACATATGGGCGTGCATCGCGTGCCATATGTTGTTATTTTCTGTGTTTCTTATAGTGTGATGGAGGTTTATTTAACGAACAGAGAGGCTAAAAGTCGAGTGCTTTGCGGTACTTGTCCAAAATCTTACTTGGTGGAGCCATAGAATCTGGATTCCATCTGGGTGCAAACCAGCGGATAACAGGAGGGATCTTATACCGGTCAGAATAAACAGTAATAGTTTTCCCGATTGAGTATCGTGGTGCGATTCCTCTCCAATCGTTAAGCTCAGCTTGCGCGTTGCCGATGGTTGCCTCTATAATCTCACGCGTTCCAAATGCTTGAAAATATGGAGCTTCCATAAGATTAGGATGATTGCAATCAATAGGACAGATGTAATGGTTGTGAGTAAGGGCCATGTGTAAATCGTTTTCTGGATATTCAGCGATAACAATTTGACGTGATGCTTTTATCAGCGAAAATAATACTATATCAAAAAAGATTACCGTTCCGGCGCCGGTATAGTAACAAACAAACGAGTGTTCCGTCATGTTGTCTAGTCGATTTGGGTCATCCGCCGGATCAAAGATGCCTGTGTGAATTTCAATATGTTCACCCTGCAGATCAAGGCCGATGGGGATATGAAAGTTTGTTGCAAGTATGTGAGCAAGCGCAACGGAAGCACCGCCACAGGGTATTTCGGCATCCTCACAGCCAAACGCTTCTCGCAAGTGCCGATACAAGGTGGTTTCTATTTCTTGAACATAGGTTATTATTGTCTTTGCCCTCGTTTGTTGGATATCCTGAAATTCTGTAGGAGAAGAAGCTCCTTCACACGGTGTTTTCATAGACACAGAGATTATGCGCCATCGGGCATTGAACGGTAAAATCGGATATACTCCTGCGCCTGACACAAAAACAAACCTGGTTCCGTATGATGCTCAAACATGAGTGAAAGCGCGATCGTGACAATATTTGGTTTGGGAAGACGAGAAAGTATACGGGTGGGTATATCCATAAATCTGGGAAATCCAGCTTGGAAGCCCGTGCAGGTACAGGCATCGATGTCAACTGTATGGATGAGTGGCGATGCCTGAATAGAAAGCTTTTTTATGAGATTTAACACCCGTGTTGCCCAATAATTGTTTTCACCAAGATCGTCATAAAAAAGCGAAAGGTCAATCCCTGGAACACGGTAATTTCCAACATGAAATACACGCACATATTTATCGATTCCGTCTTCTTCGTCTTGGTTAAGTCGGGTAAGAAGAATTACGGTTGGTGTCACTTGCTGTTCTATTAGATGCCGTCGAAACGTGGCCATATTAACCGGTCCTCGGTTTAGGTCGAAATGGGAATCAACTGCGATAACAAGCGGAGCAAATTGTTGATTCCCGCGTTTCATTCTTAATTTGAGGTCGTTAATAATTATCGCATTGAGACCATCATTTTCCATAAGGAAAATTTCAGGCATGCCTTCAGTCGGCCGCGCGTTCCAAATTTCTCCTGGATTAGGATAAATGCCTTGCTCAAGTAATGATACCATCTGACTGTCTGTCATTAGACGAGAAGTAGCGCGTTGTACTTCGCTTCCAGGATGGAAATTGTTGTTGTAAAAATAACTATCAATGGATATGGTCATCGTGTTCAGGTTAATTATTATAGAGCGTGAGGAACACTATGCTTATCCAATTTATACCAACTTAACCGTTTTGTCATCAGGATTTTTGTTTCTATTGTATATTTTATTTGACACATGTTGAGGATCTCACAGCGTTTTTTCTGAATCTTCGTTTTGATTGGCAAAGCGCTTCGATTGCGCAACCATATGCACGAGAGATTTCCGGCAAAGGGGTAGAGATTGTGTTTGATCAATACGCAAGCATCAAGGGCGCCGCCGCGGCGGCTCTTGGGCACACACCATACATTTATGTTGGTAAGTGATAATAACACTCCATTTTAGACATAACGTCCTGTGGACTTATACAAAGTTCGCTAGGTATTCCAGGGGCTCGGGTTAACGACAATTTTCCTACGTTTGAGATGTCGTATGCGGCAAGGATAGTATTGTTAATATCCGCAATTATGAATGTGTCTACCTTTTGTCGGTTAACGTCTTCATGGCTTGATGCAGAAATAGCGCCGTGATTGAGCAGTTCGTGGACGATATGAGATGCAAAAACCATATGATTTTCGCTTTCATCCTGCACAAAGAGAGCTTGGTTAGCCGGCCCGTCGTCGAGCTGTAAGATACATATCCCAGGGCAACTCTCACCCATGTGCACTAAGATTCCCTTGCATGAATTAGATGGGTCGTAGTCCGTTATAACGTGCTCGTGAATAATCTCAAACCTGTCGCGTCCTGTTGCTTCGCCATTTATTTCAAGAACAATCGGTTTTTTTACAATAGTGACAAGCCTTGCAGAGTCAACATAAGGCCTGCCCAGCGCAGCATGCATTATATGCGTCTGTGCCTCTTGTTCGTCGGGAATAGTAATTTTTCTTGATTTTGTAAGTATGCGATCAGTGGCTACGTGTGGTTGTATTCGTGCATCAAGCGCTATTAGCGCGGTGATGGCGTGTTGGACACGAGCAGTGGAAAGTATTTCTTGTAACAAAAACACGTTGACTCTTCCGTCTTCTCCACGAAGCCCTTGAATGGGAATATCTTTACCCGTTGATTGTGTAGTGCGTTCCATAACAATAGCGGCATATACGCAGTATCTCCCGAAGTATATCAGTGATGATGCTGACTTGTAAAATGACAACGCAGTCCGTACAATACCACTCATGAAGCGCGTGATAGAGGCCAGTTACCCGATTACATTTCGCAGCGATGACGCGTCGCAGTTGGGCAGTCACATCAAACACGGCAACTCGGTGTCGCTTATCGGCATGAAGCGGGTGGGAATCAGCAATTTCCTGCGCTTCTTTCTGTATCACCCGGATATTGATAACACGTACATACGAAACGGCATAAAACACCTGTTCGTTCATGTGGATCTCAATGACCTTATCGAGCGCGATATATTTCCCTTCTGGACGCTCCTTTTGACGCGCATCGTCGACAGCGTGCAAAAGTCCGACCTTCCGGAGACCCTCAAGCGCCGGTGCCGCAGGCTGTTTGTCCAGAGTATCCAGCTCAAAGACCACTTCTTTACGCTTGACAGCGTTCAGAAGGTCATCTCCGTCGTCCACGACGGCGGCATGTACCCGACGCTTTTTCTCATCAGGTTTGACCGCCTTGCCGACGCCATCACGCCAGAGTTTTTCAGCAACCTTGTGGGTGTGCGCGACGCGGCTAAACACAAGCTGTCGTACGTATTCACAAGTGCCCGGCCGTTGCCGGATCTTTCGCCTGACGTCATCAAAAAACAACACCTTTCAGTGTTTTCTCATGACATGTACTTGAAGCCGGCGCGCGCAGAAGACATGCGCGTCATTCTTGCGACGCTTGAGGAGCAGTATCACGCGTCGCTTGCTCCGTCTGTCCGAGACTGTCTCGTTGCGCTTTCGGGCGGACTGGTGCAGTATGTACAGCTTGCAATTATCCGGCTTCGGCAGGAAGCGAAGGCCCCCGCATCGTGTGATCTTCTTGAGGAATTGCTGGTCAAAGACGAGCAGATCGCGTTTCAGTCCGAGGAGCTGTTTGAAAGCTTGACCAAAACGGAAAAAGACGTCCTTCTCCGTCTTCGCACCGCGGATAGAGGCACGTGGGTCAAAAAAGATGACGCGCCGTATCTGTGGAATACCGGCATGGTCACTTCTGAAAGCCGCGGGCATGCGCTGTTTAGTCCGTTGTTTGCTCGCTACGTGGCTTCCGTGACGGTTTCGGAGAAGCAAAAAAGCGAGTTTACCAAAAAAGAACATTTGCTGTTTATGTTTCTTAAGCACCATGAGGGCCAGTTGTGTGAGCGCGAGGCGATTATCGAAGCCGTGTGGCCGGAAAACGCGGAGTTCGGCGTATCGGATTGGGCGATCGATCGGTTGGTGGCGCGTCTTCGGGGTAAATTAAAGCTGCAGCAAAGCCGCTTTCAGATCGTCACTGTCGTTACGCGCGGGTATAAGTTAATACGCGCTTGACAGGATGCGTGTTGGTGCTATACTCGCAAGCGACATGAGACGAGGGATTCTATTGTGTATCGTCATTGCAGGGATCGCGTTGTTTGGGTTTCCCCAAAAAGCGTACGCGTGTTCCCCGTGGCCGATGTGCCTTTTCTATACTCCCACGCCAAGCCCAACACCGTCGCCGACACCCTATCTATTTAAGTTTATAAACCCAACGATGAAGTTTTATCCTCTTACGACGACAACGTCCACTCCAACCGCAACCAATACTCCAACGTCAACGCAGACGCCGTCTCCAACGCCAAGCGCGACGCCCACGATCACGTTGACTCCCAGCGTGTCAGTGACGGAGACGCCCGAAGCCTCTGAAACGCCGGAGATTACCGCAACCCCATCTCCCCTGCCGACAACAACGCCGCCGCAAACGCTGGTTGCCGGGTTGACCGTGAAAGAAGCGGGATTTGCCGGTCTTGTTCTCCTTCTTTTCATCATCGTGCTTCTTCAAGGCAACTGGGAGAAAATTAAACGCTGGCTGCACGATAAAACCGCATAATTACTCTGCCAGATTGACTGCGGTTACGAGATTTTCCATGAGGCACGCGACGTTGACGGGTCCCACGCCCCCGGGCGTGGGCGTATAGAAGCTCGCGATATCTTTGATATCATCTTCTTCATAGTCGCCGTGGAGTAGTCCTCTAGTGTCTCTCCACATGCCCACGGAGATAAAGATAACGCCGCGGTCGATCCAGCTTTTTTTGATTACCTGTTGTTTGCCTACACAGCTAATGATGACGCTTGACTGTTTGAGGGTCCGCCGCGGGTTTTCTGTTTGCGAATGTATTATAGACGTCGCACAATTTAGTTTTGTAAGCATGGCGGCAATCGGCCGGCCTGCGGTTTGTCCCCGTCCGATGACGGCGATGGTTTGCTCGTTGAGCCATGATGTAAAGTCTCGCGACAGAAGATTGGCGCGGGTCACATGCTCGTGAATCGCCTGGAGGATGACAAGGACGGCTTTCGCCACCGGTACTTCGTGCGGCGAATGCGGGACAAAGCCGTCGATGTCTTTGGCAGGACAAATGGTGTTGAGTATTTTGTCAATGTCTCCTTGCTCCTTTGAAACCGGTCGCTGGACGATGAGGCCGTGGACGCTCGGGTCGTCGTTGAGCGTGTGGATCGCCTGCTGGACCGTTTGCGCACTGCAATGTGCGGGAAGTTGTTCAACGAGTACGCGTGCGCCGATTGCGTCTGCGGCGCGCTTTTTCTGGCGGATGTATGAAAGCGACGCGGGATCATCGCCCACCAGAATGACTCCAAGGCACGGCACGATCTTCTGTTCTCTAATCGTTTGTACCGTTTGTTCCAGCGCCGCCAGTTTCTTGCTGGCAATCTCTTTTCCGTCAATTTTCATGCGAATGTCTCATCAATTGTATGTATATGGATTCATTTTCCAATTATTGAACTGATTGGGCATGCTGATTTATTGCGATAAGCCATAGTAGAGCCATAATTGCGTCATCGTCGAGCCACAGCGTGGAGCCATGGTGAAGCCATTGTAGAAGAGTTGTCTGCGGGAAACAAGCCGACGCTTTTGTTACTTGTTTTAAAACATAAGTAACAAGGTGAACAAGTGCGGTGCGCGCGTGTCTATGGGATCCGTATGTTATGGCATCCTGGAGGAAAAAACCGCGGACGTTCACTTGGTTAAACACGTCGCGGCGGCTATCGTATCGCTTGCGTCGGTGAAGCGCATCAGGATGACGCCGCTTGTTGCTCGCCCCAAGCGAGGGATTGAATGAATCGGAAGTTTCATAACCTGACCCTTGGTGGACGTCAGGATGACGCTTTCACAATCGGGCGGTACGATCTGGGACACGATGACTTTGCCGGTTTTGTCTTTCACTTCCGCCACTTTTACTCCCTGCCCGCCCCGGCGCTGGCGTGGAAAATCTGTAATGGCTGTCTTTTTACCGATCCCCCGCTCCATGACCGACAGAAAGTCTGCCTTTCTATTCTCCTCGTTAATAATATCCATGCTTACGACAAAATCGTTGCCCTTCAGAAGTATGCCGCGCACGCCCATGGTGTCTCTGGCAGTTGGCCGCACTTCATCTTCGGCGAACCGGATCGATTTGCCTTCATGAGACACCAGAAGGATGTCGTCACTGCCGCTGGTTAGTTTGGCCCACGTCAGTTCGTCATCGTTATCTAGTTTAATGGCGACAATTCCGCTTCGTCGGATGTTTTCATATTCGCTGATGCGCGACTTTTTGATTGTCCCTTTTTTCGTCGCCATGAGGATAAATGCCGCGTGTTGTTCTTTTTGCTCGGTGCGTTTGAGGTTGTACGTTAATACCGATGTGACGCGCTCTCCCTGCTCGATATTGATGAGGTTGACGACTGCCTGGCCTTTCGCCTGACGCGATGTTTCCGGAATTTCCCAGACCCGCACTTGGTAGACGCGGCCGCGGTCGGTGAAAAACAGCATGTTATCGTGCGTCTCGGCTGCGATGATGCGCTCGATTGCGTCCTCTTCTTTGGTTGTCATGCCGATGACGCCTTTGCCGCCGCGCTCCTGCATTTTGAATGTTCCGCGCGGGAGCCGCTTGATGTACCCTGAATCGCTCATCGTGATTATGACCTCTTCGTTCGCGATGAGCTCTTCTTCGCTGAATTCTCCGACTTTTCCCTTAAATACTCTCGTTCGTCGCTGGTCGCCGTATTTTTCTTTAAGCTTGAGGAGCTCGGTGCGGATGACCGTGAGAATTTTTTCCGGATGGGTCAAAAGATCGGTTAAGTACGCGATAGTTTCGCGGATCATCGCAAGCTCGTCTTCTATTTTCTGCCGCTCCAACGCCGCGAGCCTGCGAAGTTGCATGTCGAGAATCGCGGTGGCTTGAATATCGGTTAATTTGAATCGGCTCATGAGTTTGATTTTGGCTTCATCGGCATCGGCGCTTTTTTTGATGATCGCGATAACTTCATCGATGTGGTCAACGGCGATTGTTAGCCCCTCCAGAATGTGTTCGCGCGCGCGGGCCTGTTTGAGTTCATGTTCGCTTCTTCTGCGGATCACGGCATGGCGGTGTTTGACGTATTCTTCCAAAATGAGCTTAAGCGAGCACGTCTGCGGGGTATTGTCAACAAGCGCGACCATGTTAACGGGAAACGTATCCTGCAAATTGGTGTACTTAAAGAGATTATTCAGAACTTGCTTGGGCCGTGCATCTCGCTTGAGTTCAACGTACACGCGGATACCCCTCCGATCAGATTCATCGCGCAAGTCGCTGATTCCTTCAATTTTCTTTTCTTTCACCAGGTCGGCAATTTTCGCCACCAGCTGGGCTTTATTCACTTGGTACGGAAGTTCGGTAATGATGATTGCTGATTTTCCCTGTCCGATGTCTTCTATCTGGGCGTTGCCCCGCATAACGATTTTGCCTCGCCCCGTGGCGTAGGCGGTTTTTATTTCGTGTATGTCGTAAATGGCCCCTCCTGTGGGAAAGTCCGGTCCTTGGACATATTCCATTAGGTCGTCAACAGAGACATCAAACGTGAAGTTCGTCGGCGTTCTTTCCTCTTCATTCAGTCCGTCTCTGTGTTTGTTGGCTGGCGGCCGTTGGTTGGCGGCTGACGGCGTTTCAATGGTCGTCTTGTCGATGAGATAGACAATCGCGTCGACAATCTCGCCAAGATTGTGGGGAGGGATTTTTGTAGCCATGCCCACCGCAATGCCCTCGCTGCCCATCAAGAGGAGATTTGGGAGTTTTGCAGGAAGAAAGATCGGTTCGTTGATGGTTCCGTCGAAATTTGGCGTAAAGTCAACAGTGTTTTTATCGATATCCAACAGCATTTCTGCGGCGATACTTGCCAGTCGGCACTCGGTATAGCGCATTGCGGCGGGCGGGTCGCCGTCTATGGAGCCGTAATTTCCTTGACCGTCCACCAGCGGGTAGCGCATGGAAAAATCCTGCGCGAGCCTCACAAGCGCTTCATAGACGGGCGCGTCGCCGTGCGGGTGAAATTTGCCCAGCACTTCTCCAACGACTTTGGCGCTTTTTGTGTATCGCGAGCCGTGCGAAAGACCCATCTGGTGCATGGCATAGAGGATTCTCCTGTGGACGGGTTTAAGCCCGTCGCGCACGTCTGGGAGCGCGCGCGCAACGATGACGCTCATCGCGTAATCGAGATATGACTTCTGCATTTCCGAGACAATTTCTGATGGTTGAATTGTGCCGATATCCATACAATCGTCGAATGTCGAATAACACGCCGAATCCGTTGATTATCGAATGAATCCCGCTATCAGGAGCGCTACGATGTTGGTGACTTTAATCATCGGGTTTATCGCAGGTCCGGCGGTATCTTTATACGGATCGCCGACGGTGTCTCCGGTTACGGCCGCTTGGTGCGCAGGTGAGCCTTTGCCGCCAAAATGTCCCTCCTCTATATACTTTTTTGCGTTGTCCCACGCCGCTCCTCCGGTGGTCATCGAGAGGGCGACAAACAAACCGGTGACAATCGTGCCGACCAAAAGCCCGCCGAGAGATGCCGCTCCCAGCGTGAACCCCACCGCGATGGGCGCGGCTACCGGAAGAAGCGCGGGCACGACCATGTGCCGAAGCGCGGCTTTTGTAACAATATCCACGGTCCTGCCGTACTGCGGTTTGATTTTGCCTTCCATAATGCCTTTCATCGTCTTAAACTGGCGCCGCACTTCAACAACCACGGCGCCTGCGGTTTTCCCAACTGCTTCCATCGCAAGAGCGCCAAAGACGTACGGCAACGCGCCGCCTATGAAAAGTCCGATGATTACTTTAGGATCGCTTAATGAAAACACGACTGATCCGGAAAGCTCTTGCGTGTAGCTGGCAAACAGAACAAGCGCCGCAAGGCCTGCCGAGGCTATCGCGTATGCTTTCGTGACTGCTTTGGTCGTGTTGCCGACAGAATCCAATGCGTCAGTAACTTTGCGGACTGCCTCCGGCTGATTGGTCATTTCCGCAATGCCGCCGGCATTATCCGTGATCGGCCCGAAGGCATCGATTGACACCACGATGCCGGTCAGCGATAACATTGCCATAGCGGCAACCGCGATGCCGTAAAGTTGCGCTGCTGCGTACGCTCCCAGCATGGCGGCGCTTATGAGAAGAACCGGCGGGAGCGTCGATTTCATCGAAAGCGCAAGCCCCGCGATGATATTGGTCCCGTGACCGGTGGTGCTTGCTTGAGCCAAATGTTTTATTGCGCCGTAGCGTTTGGACGTATAGTATTCAGTAATCGCAACCATTCCCATGGTAACGACGATGCCGATGACGCTTGCCAAAAACAACCCATTGGCTGGATACGCTCCGTTTTGCGCCATCATATGCTGGGTGAAGAAATAGAACCATGCTGCGCTCAACAGGCTCGTTACAACAAGCCCCTTATAAAGAGCCGGCATGATTTTTTTATCGCGGCCAAGCCGGACCGCCAACGACCCGATGACAGAGGCTGTCACGCCCGATGCCCCCACGGCAAGCGGAAAAAGAAGCGCGTTGGGAAAATCCGGAAGCGTGATGTGGCCAAGCATCATCGTGGCAACCGCGGTGACGACGTACGTTTCAAAAAGGTCGGCGGCCATGCCCGCGTCGTCTCCGACGTTGTCGCCCACGAGATCGGCAATCACCCCCGGATTTCTGGGGTCGTCTTCAGGAATGCCTTTTTCCAGTTTTCCAACCATGTCTGTTCCCACATCCGCCCCTTTGGTGTATATGCCGCCGCCGAGGCGGGCAAAAACCGAGATAAGCGATCCGCCGAAGCCCAGAGCGACAAGGGGTTGTAAATCCATAGGTCCCCCCTGGGTTGCCGTGATGAGCATGTAGGTAACGGTAACGGAAAGAAGCGCCAGTCCGGCAACCATTAGTCCGGTAACGGATCCGCCGGAAAATGCCACGTCAAGAGCTCGGGCAAGACCCTGCTTTGCCGCGACGCTGGTTCGTATGTTTGCTCGTACCGCGATATTCATGCCGATGAATCCCGCGATGGCAGAGCAGACGGCTCCGACAGCAAATCCGAGTGCGGAAAGCCAGCCAAGCAGCACCCACAGGACAACAGTAATCACGAAGGCAAGGCCTGCCACGGTTTGATATTGGCGGCGAAGAAACGCAGACGCACCCTCCGCGATAGCTTGCGAAATACCGTTCATATCGGAAGTTCCGGTTGGAAGCCGTACGATGCGTTGAGACTGAAACAGTCCGTAGAGAACGGCAAGCGCGCCTGCAGCAAGAGAGAGTGTCAGATAGTTCATGATAGCCTCCTATTTCATTACACTATATTATATATCCAAGGTAGCCGATTTGGCATGCGTTTGAATAAATCGTTTGCGCGGCGGCACCTCGTCGCCCATAAGCATGCTGAAAACCGCGTCCGCTTCTGCTGCATCGGCGACCGTCACTTGACGCATGATGCGATTGGCAGGATTCATTGTCGTTTCCCACAGCTGTTCGGGATTCATTTCTCCAAGACCTTTGTACCGCTGGATAACTGGAGGCGTTTGTATGTCCTTTGACATACGGTTGATGATAGCGTCGCGTTCCTCATCTGAATATGCGTAGTGCGACTGCTTGCCAAAAGAAATTTTGTAAAGCGGGGGTTGGGCGATGTACAGGTGTCCTTTCTCCACCACGGACGGCAAATGCCGGTAGAAAAACGTCAAAAGAAGCGTCATGATGTGTTCTCCATCTACGTCTGCGTCGGTCATAATAACAATGCGGTGGTAGCGCAGCTTCTCGACGTTAAGCGAATCGCCGATTCCGATGCCGAGGGCGATAATGAGCGCTTTGAGCTCTTCAAACTCGACGATTTTATCAAGCCGCGCGCGTTCGGTATTGAGAATTTTTCCCCGCAACGGAAGAATCGCCTGAAATTTCCGATCTCTTCCCTGTTTGGCGCTCCCGCCCGCGGAATCCCCCTCGACAATGAACAATTCTGATATTGACGGGTCTTTTTCCTGACAGTCGGCGAGCTTGCCGGGAAGGCTTGCGCCTTCAAGCGCGCCTTTTCTGATAATTGCGTCTTTGGCTGCTTTGGCGGCAAGCCGCGCTTTGGCGGCCAGGTACACTTTTTCGAGGATTTTTCGGGCTTCGGATGGGTGTTCCTCAAAGTACGTGTCCAATCCGTCTTTGACGTGAGACGCGACAAACGGCTGGACTTCGGCGTTGCCGAGCTTCCCTTTAGTTTGACCTTCAAACTGGAGCGTTTGGGACGGTATTTTGACATAGACAACCGCGGTTAACCCCTCTTTGGTGTCATCGCCCGTTATATTGTCTTCGCCGTTTTTGTTGGCGCCGATTTTTTTTGCGTAATCGTTGATTGCCCGGGTTAACGCCATGCGAAAACCAGTCAGGTGGGTGCCGCCTTCAACGGTGTGGATGACGTTGACAAACGATTCGACGGTTTCGGAAAATCCGTCGTTATACTGAATGGCGACTTCCATGTCAATGTGACCGTCGTGGGATGTTTTTCGGATGTTAATCGGATCGTGGAGAACGGTTTTGTTGCGGTTGAGCGCTTTGACAAGCGATGTAATGCCGCCTTCAAAATAATAATGGGCTTCCTCGCCGGTTCGTTCATCAGTCAAGTGAAACGCGAGCGTGGCAATCAGATAAGCGCGGTCGCGCACCTGCCGTTTGACTGTTTCAAAGTTAAGCGCAATGCCTTCTCTAAAGATCTCCGGGTCCGGGGCAAACGTGATGATGGTTCCTGTATCGGTTGCCTTGCCGATGTCTTTGACCGGTCCGGTTGGCACGCCGCGTCGATACTCCTGTCTATAGGCCTTGCCGCCTCTGTGAACTTCTGCGGTCATGGAACTGCTTAGCGCATTGACGACTGACGCTCCGACGCCGTGGAGACCGCCGGATACTTTGTAGGCTTTTCCCTCAAATTTTCCGCCGGCGTGGAGCTTGGTGAGGACAATCTCCAGCGCCGACGCGTTGTACTTGGGTATTGTGTCAACCGGTATGCCGCGGCCGTCATCTTTGACCGTGACGCTGTTGTTTTTGTGGATTGCAACCCACACGTTTTTAGCAAACCCTGCCAGCGCTTCGTCAATGCTATTATCAATAATTTCGTTGAGACAGTGATGAACGCCTGCAACGCTCGTGGTTCCTATGTACATTGCGGGCCGCTTGCGCACGGGCTCCAGCCCTTCCAGGACGACGATGTGGTCTCCGGTATATGCAGTAGAAGGTTTTGTCATGGCCAGAAGTACGATTCAGTAAAAAAACGAGCGTCCGCGCTCTTTTCCCATTATAGGTGATCGCACCGACGTTGTCCAGACGTTGTGGGAGGAGGTTTTTCGTGATGCGAAGCAAAGCTGGATTCCGGCAGGGGCAAGCGCCGGCTCGTGTCATGATCTTGTCATGCAGGGATTGGTTTTTGGTATATACTTATTCAATGACAGTTCGAATCGGTATAAACGGATTTGGTCGCATTGGGAGAAACGCGGCGCGGATCATCCTTTCGCACGAGCGCGTTGCGCTTGCCGCGATAAACAGTCATTCATCGGCGGAGTCTCACGCGTACCTTTTGACGCATGACTCTGTTTACGGGGCGTTTCCGCGCCCAATTGTTGCCAGCGGAAACGTCCTTGTTTCAGGCAAAACACGCATCGTGTGTTTTCAGAAAGATGATCCTGCCGATATCCCATGGAGCGATGCAGGAGTTGATGTCGTCCTTGAGTGCACAGGAAAATTTCGCACGACAAACGATGCGGGGAGGCATCTGACTGGTTCGGTACGTAAGGTGATTATCTCCGCTCCGGCAACAGACGCGACGCCGACGTATGTTATGGGCGTTAACCACGGGAACTATAAAGGTGAACGCGTGGTTTCTAATTCTTCGTGCACGACCAACTGCGTTGCTGCCGTCCTTGCGGCGCTCGATGATGCGTTTGGAGTCAACAGCGGCTTTATGACGACCGTGCATGCAGCGACGGATTCACAGAATCTTCTGGATAATTCGCACAAAAAAGACGTTCGGCTACGAAGGAGCGCGCTTGTTAACCTCATCCCCACAACGAGCGGATCGGCAAAAGACGTGGCCAAGCTCTTTCCGCATCTTGCTGGCAAGCTCCCCTGCCGCGCGATCCGCGTGCCGACGCCCACGGTTTCTCTTATTGACCTTGTCGTGTCCGTTAGGGAAAAAACCGACAGAAACGAAGTGAACCGCGCGTTTGAGCGCGCGGCCTCTGCCAATCTCAAGGGAATCCTGTCGGTTGCTTCCGAGGAACTGGTTTCGAGCGACTACATCGGATCTGTTTACTCGTCGGTTGTTGATCCGTTTCTTACCGATGTTGTGGAAGACCATTTCGTCCATGTCACCGCGTGGTACGACAACGAATGGGGGTACGCCAACCGTCTTGTTGAGCTTGCTACCTCTATTTTCACATCCACGTAGCGTATGCATATCCCGACGGTGAACGAGGCAGATGTTGAAGAAAAACGCGTTCTTGTTCGTGCTGATTTCAATGTTTCGCTCCGTTGCGCCAACACGATAGCAAATGACCGCAGAATTATTGAAGCTCTTCCGACCATTCAATACCTTCTGAAAAGGCGCGCGACAGTTGTTCTCGTGAGCCATTTGGGCAGGCCGCATGGCAAGGTGGATCCCTCCGTAAGCCTTAAGTGCGTCGCAACGCGGCTTGAGCAGTATCTTAAGAGACCTGTGGTGTTTGTGACGAACGTCTTATCCCCAAAGACCGCGCGTGATATTGCGGATTTGCCGTTGGGATCGGTTGTCATGTGCGAAAACATCCGGTTTTACCCGGGTGAAGAGCAAAACGATCCGGCGTTTGCGCAGGCGCTTGCGAACCTTGCGGATTGTTACGTCAACGACGCGTTTGGCACGGCGCACCGCGCGCACGCGTCAACCGTCGGCGTGACGAACTACCTGCCTTCGTACGCCGGACTGTTGTTTGCCAAAGAGGTAGAGACGATACGCGCCGCGGTTAAAAAACCCAAACGGCCGCTAATTGTCGTGATCGGCGGCGGCAAGACGCCGGAAAAAATCCGCGTTATCGAGAAACTTCTGGATGTAGCAGATACCATCTATCTTGGTGGAGCCGTTGCAAACACGTTTTTTGCCACGTGGGGCATTGGTGTTGGAGTGTCGCGCGTGGATCATGAGATGATTGAAATGGCGCGAAACGTCCTGTGGAAAGCCACCCGCGTCCACGCACGACTGCTTCTGCCCAGCGATGTCGTTGTCAGCAATGCTGATCGCACAACAGAGCCGATTGTCCTTCCGTACAACACAGTGCCCTTGGGACTTTCGATTTTTGACATCGGGCCTGATGCGCGGCGCGAGCTAACCGAAATTATCGCCGGAGCGAAAACCGTTATTTGGAACGGCCCGATGGGCTTGTACGAAGATGCGCGGTTTGCGTTGGGGACCAAAGCTACCTTCACGGCAATTGCAGCGGCGCGCGCGCACACGATTATCGGCGGAGGCGATACGCTGTCGACGCTCTCCGACGCCTCGCTGGTGAAACACATAGATCTTGTTTCCACAGGCGGCGGCGCCATGTTAGAATTCATTGAGAAGGGGACGCTTCCGACGATTGAAGCCCTTCAAAACGGAAGGCATCGGAAGCGCGCATGATTACATGAAACGGCAGCTTGTTCTCATTCGCCACGGCGAGTCTCTTTGGAATGCGAAGGGCATTTGGACAGGACGCACAGACATCGGGTTATCCGAGCGAGGCAAAGAAGAAGCGCGTCGTGCAGCAGAAGTTATCCGCCATATTCCTTTTGATGCTGCATACACGTCAGTGTTGCGCCGCGCCAGCGAAACGCTTGACATCATCATCGCAACGTGCGGATGGACCAATCTTCCCGTTTATAAAAGCGCGGCGCTCAACGAGCGCGATTACGGCGTCTATACCGGCAAAAACAAATCAGATGTCAAGCGCGAGCTGGGAGACGAGATATTCTTGCTCATCAGGCGTGCATGGGACTACCCTATCGCTCAAGGCGAAAGTTTAAAACAGGTGTACAGCCGCGTTGTTCCGTATTACGACGCAGAAATTGCTCCGCGTATCATGAGGGGCGAAAATGTTCTTGTCGTTGCCCACGGCAACAGCCTTCGCGCGCTCGTTAAAAAACTCGACAACGTGTCAGACGCGGATATTTCTGCAATTGAGCTGGCAACCGGAGAAGCCCTCATCTATTCTCTTGATCGAAATGGTTCAGTCATCCGCAAAGATATCCGCAAGTAGGACGGCATCAAGGACAAGTTTACTGTTGACGTTCGCGTCAAGCTGGTAAGCGGCTGTGAGGAGGTTTCGCAGAAATGCGCTCGTTACCAATGGGTTGGTGTCTGTCATTGTCCCCTTGTGTTGATATTTCGCTAGCAGGAGTTTCCTGCATGTGGTTATTGCGCCGTGCACCCACGCTTTCGCGTCTTTTCGCGTCGCGGAAATTGTGTCTATGAACGCAAGCCGTTCGGCAATCCCCGATTGACGCAACATCAGAAGCGTTTCTCTCCATGCGGCTTCCTGTTCGCCTGTGTCGCGCGCAGGTTGGCGATCATCGATAATGAAGCACCGCGAGCAGATAGTTGGCAAAAAAAGAGACGGATGTTCTGTTTCCATTAGGATCCGCGCGTGGTTCGGAGGTTCTTCGAGCGTTTTAAGAAGCGCGTGCTGTGCTTCTGTCGTGAGGCGGTGGGCGCCGTGGATAACGCCAACGGTGTACGAAGACGCGAAAGGCTTCAGCATGAGCCGCTTCTGAAATTCGCGGACGGCGGCAATGCCGATGGCGTCTTCATCGGTTGTCATGTCGATGACATCGACGGCCGCAACACCCCATTGCGTTATAAGCGTCCGTATCGTGGCGTCACGCGTTTCCTTATCTATTCCGGCAATAATATATGCATGCATAACGAACGCAACAAGTTTGTCCTTGCATTATAGTATAAAACTCGAAATAATAGAGGTACTTCGTATGCCAGGGACTGCCCAAGAAATAGTGTCACTTCTTGTTTCCGACCGCCGACTGTCGCAGGAAGACGCGGATGCGGTTATCACGCAGTCACTTTCCACCGGCGAGCCCATTGAAGACATCCTTCGCCGCAAGCGGCTCGTTTCCGAGGAAGACTTTGCGAAAGCTCGCGCGCAATCGCTCAACATTCCCTTTGTTACGCTTGCCGGTCGCGCGATTTCCCCCGATGTTGTCAACTACATCCCGGAACCGGTTATCAAGCGCTACACCTTGCTGCCGTTTGAATACAACGAGGCAACGGGTGAGCTCGGTGTGGCGATGGTGGACCCCTTGGACTTTCAGGTCATTGAATTTTTGGAAAAAAAATCAGGGAAAAGGGTCCGTCCGTACATGGCCGTCAAGGACGACATTGTGGCGGCAACCGAGGTCGCATTCACGCAGAACTTGGGGGCAGACGTATCCGCCGCGCTTAAGGAAACGGAGCAAACGGAAATTAAAACCTACGAGGCGGGAAAGCTTGGCGAAGTCATCCGCGAGGCGCCGATTGCGCAGATAGTGTCAGCGACGCTCGAACAGGCTATGCGGCTTCGGGCAAGCGACGTCCACATCGAGCCCATGGACGGAGACACAAGAGTGCGCTACCGGGTGGACGGCGTCCTTCAGGAGCGGCTGGTTTTGCCCCGCAGACTCCACGAGGCGGTTATTTCGCGGATTAAGATCCTTGCCAACATGAAGATTGATGAAAAGCGCATTCCGCAGGATGGGCGATTTAATTTTCGCATGGGCGATCAGGAGGTTGACTTGCGCGTTTCATCGCTTCCCACGGTGCATGGCGAAAAAATTGTCATGCGGCTTCTGAAAAAATCCGGCGGCGTACCGACACTGCCGGAACTGGGCCTTCGGGGGCTTGCGCTCAAGAATGTGGAGCGAAGCATCATGCGGCCTCACGGGATTATTTTGGTCACGGGTCCAACCGGCAGCGGGAAAACAACGACGCTGTACGCGGTTCTAACGAGGTTAAACAACTCAAAAGTCAACATTGTGACGCTTGAGGATCCTGTGGAATACCAGATAGCGGGCATTAATCAGGTGCAAATCAATCCCCAGGCCGGTTTGACCTTTGCCACAGGATTGCGGTCATTTTTGCGGCAGGATCCAAACATTATTCTCGTCGGCGAAATTAGGGACCACGAAACCACGGAATTGGCTATTCAGGCCGCGCTCACCGGCCACCTCGTGTTTTCTACGCTTCACACCAACAACGCAGCCGGCGCTGTACCGAGGCTTCTGGATTTAGGAGCAGAAGCGTTTTTGGTGGCGTCCGCGCTTACCGCGGTCGTGGGACAGCGGATCGCGCGCAAAATCTGCTCATCGTGCAAAGAAGAGTATGAGCCTGAACCCGCGGTCAAAGACAACATTAAACAAGTGCTCGGTTCTCTTCTGCCGGCGGACAAACCGCTGCGGCTTTTTCGCGGCAAGGGGACGGTTGACAATCAGCCATGCCAAGCGTGCAACGGGGAAAAATATCTTGGGAGGATCGGCATTTTTGAAGTATTTCCTGTGTCTGACGCCATCGGCAAGCTCATCCTTCAGCGCGCGCCGATGAACGAGATAGAAGCGCAGGCTATTAAAGAATCGATGATTACCATGAAACAGGACGGATTTCTGAAGGCGCTGGAAGGCATCACCACGCTGGAAGAAGTGTTGAGAGTGGCGCAGGATTAAGGACCAACGCGCAGTGTTAGAAGTCGCTGATTTGATATTATAACGATTATGGACCATATGAATATCCAAGAACTATTCAGCGAGACGATACGGCTTGAAGCGTCGGATCTCCACCTCATCGTTGGTTATCCGCCAATCCTGCGCGTCGCGGGCAAGCTCGTGTCGGTTGCAGGAGCGGCCGTGCTAACGCCTGAAGATGTTGAAAGACTGACGTTTTCGACATTATCTCCTGAACAAAAAGCGTTATTTTTGACAAACAAAGAGATCGATTACTCGATTGCCGCTCCCGGCGGCAGGTTCCGCGCGAACGCGTATTACCAACGCGGGACGATTGCCGCTGATTTCCGTCACATTTCCGCTTCTATTCGCTCGATTGACCAGTTGGGACTCCCGCAGATTTGCTTCCAGTTTTCCAAACTTCGGCAGGGATTCATTCTTGTGACCGGTCCCACCGGACATGGAAAATCTACGACGCTGGCGGCGATGATACAGGAAATCAACCGCACGCGCTCCCATCACATCGTGACGATCGAAGACCCTATCGAGTATGTTTACCCTCCGGGACTTTCCATTATTTCCCAGCGGGAAATGCATCAGGATACGCATTCGTGGAGTGTCGCGCTTCGCAGCGTGCTTCGCGAGGATCCCGACGTTGTCCTTATCGGTGAAATGCGCGATTTTGAGACAATTGCCGCAGCCATAACGATTGCGGAAACTGGCCATTTGGTCTTTGCGACGCTACATACCAACTCGGCGGCGCAGACAATTGACCGCATTGTTGACGTATTTCCGGAAAATCAGCAGGTCCAGATACGGCTTCAGCTTGCGTCGGTTCTGGAAGGCGTGCTGTCGCAGCGGCTGGTGCCAGCGGTTTCCGGCGGCCGCACGGTGGTGACGGAAATACTGACCGCCACGCCTGCGGTGCGCACGACCATCCGCGACGGCAAAACGCACCTTATTGACAACATCATCCAGACATCTGCAGAACTGGGCATGATGACGCTTGAAACGTCGCTTGCCCGCGCGGTGAAAGAAGGAAAAATCAGCGTCGAAACGGCCACGCTGTATGCCGTGCGGCCGGAAGAACTCGGGCGGCTCTTACGACTTTAATCCTATGCCGGTGTTTCAATATAAAGCGCGAGCCAGCGATGGCAACATCACCAAAGGATTGGTTGAAGCCCCAACCAAAGAGGTTGCGGCGAAACTCCTTCACGAAAAACAGCTGTTCGTCATTAATGTCAGCGAAACGGGAAAACAGTTGTCGTTTGGTGCGGTTTTGCAGCGGTTTTCTCGTGTGGGATTTGCGGAAACGGTCAACTTTACCCGTCAGCTTTCGACAATGGTCATCGCAGGCCTTACGCTTCCCGAATCGTTGACCATTCTGCGCAGTCAAACGACCAACACGGTCTTTTCGCAGATGCTTCAGGAAGTGGAGCATCAGATCGTCAGCGGCGGGAACTTGGCTGACGCGCTTTCCAAATACCCCCAGTACTTTTCTTCGACGTACATCGCGCTGGTGCGCGCAGGAGAAGCATCAGGGACGCTCGATCAGGTTCTCGCGCGGCTGGCGGACATCTTGGAGTCACAGCGGGAATTTCGCGCAAAAATTAAAGGGGCGATGATTTACCCCATCATTATCGTGATCGGCATGATCGCCGTGGTGTTTGTCATGATGACAATGGTCGTGCCGAAGCTGACGGATTTATATAAAGATTTTAATATCGACCTTCCCGCCTCTACCCGTTTGCTTATGGCGGTTTCGCAGTTCTTTGTTTCCTATTGGTGGCTTCTTCTTCTCGTGGGCGTCGGCGCGGGCGCGGGATTTTCCAAGTGGCGGAAAACACCCGAAGGGGAGCTCTTGATTGACACGCTGATTCTCAAGATTCCGCTCTTTGGCGAACTGCAGAAAAAAATCATCCTCACAGAGTTTACCAGAACGCTTGGTATGCTGACGGCATCGGGCATTCACATACTGGAAGGATTGCGGATTCTTAAAGGATCGCTGGGCAACGTGGTGTTTCGAAACGCAATCACCGATGTTGCGAAGAAGGTAGAAAAGGGGTTTGCGCTGGGCGAAACGTTCGCCCAGTACCCGGTGTTTCCGCCGATTGTTCCGCAAATGATGAAAGTGGGTGAGGAAACCGGCAAGCTTGATGATACGCTCATGAAGCTGTCGCGCTATTTTGAGTCGGAATCGGAACACATGGTAAAAGGCTTAACAACGGCAATTGAGCCGATCATTATGATCATGTTAGGCGTCGGCGTGGGATTCATCGTTATCTCCGTAATTACACCCATCTACAACCTGACGAGCCAGTTTAAGTAGCTTGACAAGCGGCAAACGAGATGATACACCAGTAAATAGAGGTGAAATATATGAAACGTCTGTCGGTTATGCCCGCCGGCACGCGGGGGTTTACACTTATTGAACTTCTCATTGTGATTGCGCTTCTTGGAGCGCTGGCAGTGGGATTACTGGCGACCATTGATCCCTTTGAACAGCTGAAAAAAGGCCGCGACACATCGATGAGAAACACAGTATCAGAGTTTTATAATGCAAACTTGCGGTACTATTCAACCAAAGCGCAGTTTCCGTGGACCGGTACGCTTGCAACGACATCGGTGTACGCGCTGTCGTCTGCTGTTGATTTGCTCATAGACGCGGGTGAATTGAAAAACAGGTTCTTCGCGCTTGCAGGAACAGGGAATTTGCAAAAAATTTATGTGACAAGTACGAGCGCGGAGCACGCATCGGTTTGTTTTAAGCCGGAGTCGAAAGCATTTCAAGTGGATCCGAATACGGTGTACGACATATCAGGAGGCACCTCGATTGCAAACTGTAAAGCCGGTACGGCTGGCACTGCAGGAACAGACTGCTACTTCTGCATCCAATAACGTTGCGTGACATCTGAAAATCGCAGAATCATTCTGTGTTCGCTTTCCGCAGGACTATTAGCGTGGGCGCTGTTTCTTGTATTCCAAACCCGCGGGATTTATACGGGCGACAGCGGCGACTTGGTGACTGCCGCTGTCATGTTCGGCGTACCGCACCCGCCGGGATACCCGCTCTATACGCTTGTCGGCTGGATGTTCAGTCTTATTCCTGTCGCAACGCCTGCGTGGCGGGTAACCTTGGCGTCTTCTTTTCCGCATGCCGTCGTCATCGGACTTCTGTTTTACCTAACGCACCGCATTACACGACGTTTGGTGGCGTCTCTTTTTGTCAGCGTCACGGCTGCCGGTAATTACCTGTTTTTTCTCTACAGCGTCACGCCGGAAGTGTTTGCGCTGTTTGACTTGTTTATCGTCGCGCTTACCACGCTTGTCTATGAATGGATGCGAACGAAGCAACCAACGCTCCTTTTGGCAATTGTCTATGTGTTTAGCCTGTCGCTTGCGCACCATCACGTCATTCTGTTTCTTGTGCCTGCGCTTGCGCTTGTGGCGTGGAGTCTGCGAAAGACCATTCAGTCGGAAGCAACCAGCCTGCATTCTCTGTTTCGTTTCTTTGGCATGGTTGCCTTCGGACTTGTCCCCTACCTTTATATTCCCATTGCGGCCCACGGAGGGTCGATTATAAACTGGGATCGTGCGGTCGATGTGCCATCGTTCGTGCGTCTTGTTGCGCGCGCAGACTACGGATCGTTCGTTTCCGCAGGATTTTTTGGCTCCCTCCCAAGCCAGCGGATCCTGCAGGTAAAGGCATACGGACAATTTCTTCTAACTGACTTCCGTTTGATTGGTCTTATTATGAGTATCTTTGGAGCCGTGTATCTCTACCGACGGAACGCACAACTCCTGTGGTTTATTTTGCTTGCGATTCTGTTTGTAGGGCCGGGATTTTTTTTCTACGCGAGCTTTCCTCTCATGAACAAATTTACGCTCGCGACGTATGAGCGGTTTTTGCTCCCGTCGTATATATTCTTCTTTCTATTGATCGGAAGCGGGCTTGCGTGGCTCCTTGACATGGCTGTGCGCCTAAAGAGGCTTGTGTCATTTCCGGTTAGCTCTACGATGGTTGCCGCCGGCGTATCTGTCGTGATGTTTCTTTACCCGGGAGCTCAAGCGTTCATGACGCTGTGGAGGATGAAGGGCATGGCGCAGGATCAAACGGCGAATAATCTCGCTTCTGATGTGCTCTCGTCTGTCCCCGCCGGAAGCATTGTATTGTTGGGTCGCGACACCGTGCTTTTTACCACGCAGTACCTGCGATACGCGGAAGGGATACGAAGAGACGTCATTGTCCTTCACGCAAGCAGAATGGACTCTTTGGATTATCGTTTTGTCATCCAAAAGAACTTTCCGCACGTGACGGTTCCAACTGCTTCCTCCGACCGATTCACCCGATCGTTCATCGAGGCAAACCGTGACAGATTTCCGATATTTTCCAACACAATGGTTGACGTTGGCGATTCGTGGTTTTGGGTGCCGCATGGACTGTTGTTTCGGCTGGTTCATGCAGATAACCTTCCCGGCGTTGACGCGATGCTTGAAACAAATAGAAAAATGTGGGAGTCGTTCCACAACCCCAATGCGGGGATACTCGGCCGCTATTCGCACCTGATGCTTGCCGATGTCCGCGACGTTTACGCCGGAGCGCGTCTTGCTTTGGCAAAAGTGCTCCTGCGCGCGGGCAAATACGCGGAGGCGAAACAAGAACTCTCTGCAGGTTTAACCTACGGCGGCGAAACCGAGGCGCCTGATTTATATACCTATGCGGGGATAAGCGACCTTTTGATGGGAGCCTGCAACGAGGCGCTTGACGCATTTCAAAAAGCCAGGGAGGCAAGCATTGTTCCCAGCGCAATGCTTACGCGCTACGAAGCTGAAGTTTACCGTGACTGCGTGGGCGACCAGAGGCGAGCGCGGGAACTTTTTGACGCGTACGAACAAGCCGTGACACGAGAGGAAACGCCATTAGAATGATAATAAGCGTGTACATCGCCGCGCTTATCTTTACACCGCGCGCGTAGCTTTCCGGCTCGTAGCGCATCGTGACCTCATGGTCTCCTGCCGGGATTAAAACGCCGCGGAATCGGATATTGACCGGCACGATAGCTGCCGGAGCGCCGTCAACCGTTGCTTTCCACCCCGGATAGTACGTGTCAGTCACGACGAGCATTGCCCTGCCTTTTGTGCCGGTAATGGAAACGCGAAGAACAGTATCGGTTTCCTCTGTTATCGTGACATTTCCCGGATGGTGCGTTTGATTAAGATTGACTGCCTGCTCGGTGATAACGGCGGACCGATAATCAAAATCCGGCGCTTCCACGATCCGCTTGGCCTGTTCAACGGTTGTCGCGTAAATTGCGCGCGACGCTAGATAAACCCGCGGAAGCGCGTTCGGGTTTGTATACGCGGTAATCGTAAGACCGTCATCGTACGATACTGATCCTCTCTCCAGCAGTCCGTTGTCATGAAGCGGAATACTTGACAGCACCGTTTCGACGCTTCCCATATCCAAGAGTTTTTTGAACGTCGCGCTTGCTGTCGCAGCCGTGTCGGTAATTTGTACGTGTTCGAAGAGAAAATCGTTATAGTACGCTATTCGTCTAAGCGGGCGGCCGGTATAGACACCCAGCGACGGAACTGCCCAGATGGCATTACTATTGGGGTCAAGCACGTTGCGAAGACGGGCAAACGGCTTCAAGTCGGTCCAGCCCCGCGAAAGGAAGTGCCTGTTGTGCGTGATGTCGCTTGCGACAGACAAGATCCTTCCGCCGGGTGAAACGACGGATGAAGCCATCGGCGGACTAGACACCCACCCGCTTGCCTCTTGAATGGCATGATAGCCTCGCCATGTGACAGCAAGTTCTAGGATCTGTGTCGTCAGAAGCGCAAGGACCACAAGCCAAACAGGAGAGTACCTGCGAACGCGCTTCATGATTGCCGTTAATCCGTAGCCGGATACGACGATGAGTGATATGACAAACGGCCAGATGAATCGCGACGGCACGCGAAACAGCGTAAACGGCCACAGTGAGTAGACAAGGTACACTGGCGAATGCCTCCCCCACATGAGGAGAAATGACGCAACGAGCGATAGCAGAAAAAAGCCTATCTGTGAATCACGCGTGTTTTTTCGCTTGATGAAAAGTCCCGTAAGGAATATGAGGGGCATAAATCCCACGTAGCCGGTATTTTCCCAGAACACGCTCCCCCTATCGGTAAAGATTTCAAAGGTGCCGTTGCGGGGATTTCCGAGCATGAAGGGATTGAAAAGTGTGACAAGGTGATCAAGCGGAAAGGAAAAATAAGACGCCACTTCCGGCCGAAAGCCGCGCGCAACGCCGGTCTGCGAAAGAAACTCTCCCGCCGGCAGAAGCTGGATTGCGCTTGCGATGATTCCTAGGACGACGCTTGCAAGGTACAAAGTGATCGCTCGTATGGTAAGGGTGATGCTTGTAATGCGACGCCTTGTGAGGGTGAGGTAGCAGGCGTAGCCGGCGGAAAATAAAAGCGTGATAAATACGGTCTGTGGGAATCCCGCCAGTATCTGCTGCGACACGATGAATGCGCATATCCCTGTTTTTCGGGCTGTTGGGTTTACGATAAGCGCGTGGGTCATCGCCATGACCCATGGCATGAGTGCGAGGCTTTGGACAATCATGATGTGGGTAAGGTGCGTGGCCATGATGCCGGAAAAGCCGGCTGTCAACCCCAGATAGAGGCACACAAGGCGCGGCATGCCCAAGACTCGCAGCCATACGTACATGCCCCACCCCATAAGAATGACCGACAGCGCAAGCGACAGGTTGTACGCAGTCACCACATCCAGGAGCCTAAAGAGTATGAGGTTAGGTAGATACAACGTGCCGATTGAGCCTTCGGCAGTTATGGGAAATCCCCCGCCCAGAAGCGAAGTCCACACAGGGAGGGTGTTTCTTTTCAGGTGCTCTGAAAGAATCTGCTTGCCCGCAAAACTTAAGTGCCATGCGTCGCTTCTGCCAAAATCCGGCGTGACGATGAGTTTCGGTGTCGGCCACAAAAGAGGAAGGAAAAATGCCCCCGTAGCGTAGACGATAACTAAAAAAGCTCCAGCATCGTTCACCCAACGCTTCACAGCGCAGTAGTGTAGCGAGTTTTTTTACCATTGACAACCCCCCCCACGAGCAGTAGGATGGAGGCAGAATGTGTGCTCTATCACACAGAGTGTTGTGCTTGCAAACAATAGGAGCCTGTCCATGCACCGGGAGGTGCATTTTTTTAACCGGATTTGACAGAAGAGTTGACAGACATTACAGAAATTGTTACTATAGCATTATATGCCACACCCACAGGAAATGACGGAAACACAAACCCGTCAACCCGAAACAATACGCGTAAACACGTATAAGGAATACGTCGATGAACTTCAGAAACTTCTCAAGTTAGACACAGACCCACAAGCCCTCCTGAACTTCTTTACGTTCAGTCCAGCCGCCTGGGCAACCCACGTACATCTCGCCGATGAACCAACGTGCAGCGTGGTTGTGGGCGTTGCAGGCAACATGGTTCTTAATAGCGATAGACTACGAACCCAGGTCGAACGGTACCGAACGTCCTCAGACTATAGTCCTGTGGACCAGTTACAATCAATTGCGCTTTCGCAAGCGGTGTACCAGTTTGTCCATGATCAGCTGCCCAAAACAGCCGGTACGGCACGGTATCGAGCCCGAGGCAGAATTCAGGCGTTGGAAAAGGCGGCAGAACGTCTTCAACGCGGCGGACAACACAACGAAGGAAGACGCAGAGCTTTGGCATTGCTGGTAGCGGTCGGAATATTGGTGGGATGCGGTCCCGCGGCGTCAGTCACCGTCGCACCTCCGCCGGAAGCCGCGGAGCAAACACCGCTCCCTGGTACAGTAATAGAACCAGACATTGACCCTAATCTCTATGATGCATCTCCTCGTGATCTTTTGACGTTTTTTCAAGAGTTGGGCATTCCTACCCTTCGCGCACGGGGCGCGACACCAGAAGCCAGTGTGAGCAAGGTCATTCCGCTTGGTGATGAGGAAAGCGCATATATTTCATATCGCGCCGTCGGGCTTTTAATCAATGAGGGTGGACAAGAAGTGCCCGTTGATGCGTTTTTGATGGAACATCAAGACGGAAGTATATCGACCTTCTTCGTGTTGTGGACAACTCCCGAAGAGACAACTCCCAGCGACGTAGTGACCGCACAAGGAGTTCTACTCGATCTTGTTCAGGGAGAACGTGGTATTAACGGGTTCCAGCGCCACCAGGAAAACGGTCAAGATTTCCCTTTTGGCTTAATTCAGGTTAGTAGCGCACAAGAAATACAAAATCTTGTATTCCAACTGCCGGACGGCACGGTGGTGCAAGCGCTGACAGAGGAAAACGCGGAGCTACTGAGGATATTTTATCGTGCCGAAGTACTCCCCACCCCCACTCCTCCCCCCGGGGAAACCGGAGCCGGCACCGCACAGACGCCGCAGGAGGCAGAACCAGCGCCAACCGAGGAAGATCAGCCGGCAGAAACTGAAGCAAGTAAACCGACGATTCCCGAAGGCGCTTTACCGCCTAATGCGTTTCCGTTACCAGCAGAATTTTCTGAAAGTCTGCCTATGGGAGTATTTAGTTATGACGAATTTGATCCGAGGATGCAAAGGCGTTTGGCCGTGAGCGAGATTATGATGCCCGTTTATGAAAATCTGAAATATATTGGTGGTTTTTTTATGGGGGTTACAACTAATGAACATGGAGCAAAAATGATGAGCATTGCATATCCTGTTTTTAATGCGAACAAAATAATTTACTTTCGAGTAGTAAACGTCATTTTTGCAACACAAAACTATGCTATATTACCTTCAAGAGACCAACGCTCTATTGTATTGGTTGATTATATTGGTCCAAACGGAGGCATAGTAATAACAGATCCGGCGCATCCAGAGTATATTGCGGGTATTTGGTCATTCGACAGTCTGAATAAGCAACTACCAATAGGTAGTTATGTAATTTTTGGCATAAGACCAATTAATCATTACGTTAATACTCCTATTGAAAGGGATCCTGATTTTTGGGTATTAGAAGATGCTGGAGTTTCGCCAAGTGAATATTGTCGAACAGGAACTGATACCGACCCAGTTAGGTGTTACGTTGTTGGAGGCGGACAGATGGGCGCATGGGGAACCAACTCACTTTTTGTATTAAATCGATAAGTGATTGTATGCCTTCCCCTGACTTCCAACCCATCACCCGCAGAGCCGTCCTCCAATTGTTAGGCCAGACGGGTGCGGCGTTACTTCTCGGAGGATGTTTGCATGGGCGAGAAGCACCAACAGTAACTGAAACTAGCGCAAACACAATAGCTCCCCCCCCCCTTAACCCTCCGACCAACCCAACAGGAAGCGCTGCCTTCTGCCGCACAATGTCCCACCGCGCCGGCACCGGAGGAGGAGGCACAGCCAACGCCAACCGAGGAACAGCAACCAGCAGAAACTCAAGCAAGTGAACCGACGATTCCCGAAGGCGCTTTACCGGCAGATGCAGTTCCAATTCAAGAAAGAAGAATACGACTTTCTGGTGAAAATCAGGATATGCGAGTACTAGGATATGACGAACTACCGGAGGAGATACGACGTGCCATTGAACAATATATTGGGTCTTTACCAGATCCAGCTGTCAGAGAGAGTCTTAGGAGTTACTATAAAAACCTACGATATATCTATGGCGCGTATGCCGGAAATAGTGTGAATGAACACGGTGCAAAAACAAGCGATTTTGTGTATCCCGATGAAAACCATCCGCAATGGTTGAGAGTAATCAAACTGATTTATGCAACGAATCATTGGCCCACCATATTACCAGGTTCGTTGAGTAGCGGAGAAATATCACAATATGCAGTATATTTTGTTGACGAAACGGGAAATCTACCTACTGGAATTTATGGTCATACTGCCGACGCTTTTTGGGCCAACAGCCGCCTAGAAGAGCAATTGCCCCCGGGCAGCGTGGTAATTACACCAGTTGAACCAGTGAATAATTATCTCGATATATCTGAAGGCAGCGAAATGCGAGTTTTGGCAGATGCTGGCGTGTCAGGACAAGAATATTGTCGGACTGGCACAGAAACAGACCCTCCTTGTTGTTATGCTATAACAACGGTGGGTGGGTCTATGTTTGTGTTGCGTGGACCGACGAACTAAGTATACCCGTCTCCAATCTTCAAAAAATTCCCTCCCCGGTAGCCTCATTCCGTTTAATGAGGGTGTGAATACATATAGTTGACGTCCGACATTCGATTTCCCTATACTGGAATTACAATGCGGCGCGTGCCAATACTTATCGGTGCCGTGTTTCTCCTGCTGGGTGTAGGAGGTGTGGTGGTCTTTGTGGCACGCAGGCCTCTTGCTGGCGTGCGTCGGCAGGCGCTCGTGTCGGTACAAACCCTCACGAACAAGCTGGGAATTACCAAACCCAATCCCTCGTTTCAAGCAACTGCTGAAGAAAAGAACACCAGCGACACCCGGCGTCTCGTGAAAGGCACCGTGCTGTCATACGATGACAATACTAAGACGCTCACCGTTCGACCGCTTGCGTACGATGATCAAATTATCGCGGTCATTGATCCCACGCTTCCCCTCACCTGCTGGCCGCGGTATATGGATGACGGCAAAGGGGGAGAAATTGACGTTGCCACGTCGTGGTTTGACTGGAACGGTTCTTCCCTCATCCATCTGGACGGAGAAACAACGACGACTGACAGGAAAAAACAGATTCAGCCCAACGTCCCGATCATGATCCTGGGGCGTGAGCCGTCTGATCAGCGAATCCCCATGGTCTATCAACTCATCATCTTTGGGTGCAGGAAATGAGAAAAGCGTTTTTCCTCATTATTGTTTTTGGCATTGGTAGCGCGTTTCTGGCAAGCGCGCAAAGCAATACAGTCTCTGCCGCATGCGCCTCTGCCGCACTGTGTGACGCGCCTCCTGGTCAGTGCGCAACAACGTGCGACGGAGGTGCGACTTGTGTTATTGGTGATTTTACGGCACCTAGTTGTGAATGCCGAGGCCGCATTTGTAATTTATGGTCAGATGATCCAAACCCAGTTTGCTTGTCTTGGGGAGAATGCCGTGAACCAGAAATTTGTACCGGTGGTGGCTGCGTCAATCACTATCGTGACTCCTGCTGTACGCCTGCAGGTCCTGCCCCCACTCCCACTCCCACCGGAGACAACTCCGGTTCCGGAGGCTGTAGCGAGGGCAACAAGTGTTACGAAACCTGGCAGTGCTGTGACGAAGGCCCGCCGGTTTGCGCCCACACGTGGGCAGAAGGCTACTACAACACCTGTGACGCTGGCGACGCAGGAGGCGCAGGCGGCACAGACTACTGCAGGAACGGCGAAGACTGCGGGTGCTGGAATACAGAAAGCGGC